>SLDX01000135.1 GCA_007125075.1 Desulfonatronospira sp. | reverse complement strand
TCCATGTGCAGAGCGCTTTGATAGAACGGACGGTTCTGGTTCTCGAACATGTCCAGGAGGATGCGCCGCCGGCTGCCGATGAAAAAGAAAGAACAGGGCACGCGCTGAATGAATGTACGCATCAGTGCTTCGATCTGATACCCGTCAGGCAGCTCGGTGATTTCCTGAAATTCATCGAGGGCCAGATTGACCGGACCGGAAAAGTCCTTCACCACGCTGCCCAGCGATTCCAGGGTCTGTTCCAGCAGTTCCAGTCCCTGGATGGTCTTACCCGCCGGCTCCACGGTAATCATGACGGAACCGCTTTCGTCGGGCCTGAACACGGGCCTGAATGTGCGCATCAGTCGGATGGCCTTTTTCATCAAAGGTTCCCGGGGGCTGGTGAAACGATACAAAGCCGTGGCCAGCCGCCTGGCCACATCATCTGAAGAGGTCACCCCGAAAAAATCGCTGAACAGAGCTGCTCCGCCCTGATCCATCAATCGATCCTGGACCCTGCGCACCAGAGAGGTCTTGCCGAATCGTCTCGGCCCGTAAAGCACCACGGATACGCCGGAAGAGGCGTACCTGGACAGGGCGTGCATCTCCGCCTCCCGGTTGCAGAACGGCGCGGCCGGGGACAGTTCTCTGAGTGAAAAAGGATTTGGTTTCTGGTTCATAATCAGTTTCCAGACATATTGCTCAAGCAGATAAACATGCTTTGCTCTATCACAGCTTTTATAATATAGCAACATTTATTGCTATAATACAATAAAATTTGACATTATGCTGGCTCAAGCTAATTTATGCATCATTACGCTTATATCGGAGGCATCAAGATGCGAACAACCTTGAATATTGATGATGAAATTCTTAACCGGCTCAAGGAAATGGCCAACAACAGCAAAAAGCCCTTCAGGCAGGTGGTGAACGAGGCCCTGTCTGTAGGTATCGGGCAGCTGGAGCGGCCTTGCTCAACACCTTATTCACTGCGTCAGGCCTCTTTGGGCGGACCACGGGCAGGGATTAATATTCACAAGGCCCTGAGCCTGTCTGATGAGCTGGAGAATGAAGCCGTTATTACCAGGCTGGAACTCAGAAAATGATCCTCATTGACGCAAATCTGCTGCTTTTCGCAGTGAACAGGGATCTGTTCGGGCATTTCAGGGCGAGGTCATGGTTTGAAGGCGTCCGGAAAAATCTTGTCAGTATCCTGGACAGAAAAACTCTTAGTTCAGGAGGATATTGATAATTCGTTGGAGTCCAGCGGCAGCCTGGCAACATTATTATAGGAGATATTCGAGCAAGCCTTGATGAGCATCTGTTTATCCGCTTCGCTCAATTCAGAAAAATCCCCTTCCTGAAAATAGGTCAATGCCCTGACTATTTCCTGAATGGGCGCATGGGGCCAGAACGATAAAACGCAAGACAGGCCTAGTTCTAGGGGTAAACCGCTTTTAAGCAGACAGGCGATGTCAATATAATCCTTGGCCTCGACCCGCTGGAGAATGGTTTTCAGCTTATGTCCAAATAAATCCAGAAGAGAAGCAACCCGCATGCTATTGTCTTCAGTGATGCGCGGGGGCTTTACCCTTCCAGTTTCAATGCCCCAGAAAAAGGATAATTTTACCGGATCATCACTGTATGTAATCATACTGAGTGTGTTTTTCCGGGATTGAATAATCTCAAGCGGGCCTAAAAAAGAAGAAACAACAGAATACAGATGGTCGCTATCTACATAATCAGAAGAAAAAAAATCAAAATCAATAGATGATCTATGTCCCAGTTGCAGGGCAATGGCTGTACCCCCATAAAGAACATAATTTTTAGGGATAGCAATCAGCTTATTCCAGATTTTTTTTTGTGCCGGGGGCAGGACAGACAAGTCGGGCCTGAAGCTGTTCATGATCATCATCCTCTTTTCCTTTAGAATCCTCGCCTGGGCAAATCAGGGATATCATTTTCATTGTCAGCCAAACCCAACCTGTAATGCCAGAAGTGCCAGGCACGGGGGGTAAAAACACCGATGGGCGGATTTTGCAGGACATCAATCAGTTCTTTTCTGGAAAAATTTTCTTCCATCCAGAGGGTATCTTTCATGGTGGCATAGGTCATGAGGGAAGCTAAAAAATGTCTTTTGTCCCGCAAGGCATCTTCCGGTCTTTTCCACCATACGTATTTTCCAGCCAATGTACGGCTGTGAGGAGTATAAGGGATTATCCTTTCCATAAAATAATCATGCCACAATCCGGCAGGAAATTCAATCCATCAACGGTTTTCGCGGTACATCAAGCTTGGGAGGAATAAGGCTTCTCTCCCCATACTTAGACATTTTCCTCCTGATGCTGTGCATGTCTCAGAAATTTGAATCCTGCTTCTGATATTCCAGCCAATTACAAAGACCCCATGTTATTCCTTCTCCCCGAAAATGCTTTCTGTCAGAACTTCAGCCATGGCATGATCTTTCATTTCCTGAATGATGGAATAATCCAGGCTCAGTAATAACTCAGTCATTTTTTCTTCAGTGACTCCCGCCTTTTTCCACATCTTTTGAGCTTTCCATTGTTTTCTGGTCCAGCCCAGTACAGCCCATGGTTTCTCTTGCTGGAATTTATCTTTCAGAGGCATAGGTGGTAATATCGTTTGGAATAATTTCGGTAGGTTTCAAT
>SLDX01000126.1 GCA_007125075.1 Desulfonatronospira sp. | reverse complement strand
CCCCTGTCCCCTGTCCCCTGTCCCCTGTCCCCTGTCCCCTGAACACCGTTCCCCTTCAGCTCACCTTGAGATCCTTGGCATCCTGCCACAACCCGTGAATGTTGCAGTAAGCCAGGGACACTATCTGGCCGGGAGATGTGGTTTTCAAAAAACAGCTCACGCTGTGGCTGGTATACACCGCCCCCTTGTCAGGGCCGTCCACGGACTCTCCATGAGCGGTAAATTCAAAGTTTCCAACCTCGTAAACGAACTTGTAATCATCAGGCTTGAAGAAAATCTTTATCCAGCGGATATGATGATCGGTTGTGTTTGGGTGAGCTACTTCCTTGCCAAGGGTCGCCTTGAGCTCGAAAAGCTCGCCTGATGGCACGCTGTCCGGACATTCAATGACCGGTACGTGTTTTTCAGTTTTCCAGTCCGCCGTTTGAATCATTTCTGCAATACTCATAAATTCCTCCTTTTTTGAATTTAAAATGCTCTTTTTTGCCTGACTAGACATGCAGGCATAGTATCTGTTTTGCGCTTTGCATGTGGCACGGGGACTGGCTCTTCCGGCACCCATTTGTCCCAAAAATTAAGGCTTTTCGGGCACAAAATCATGCTCAAGTGGGTGCCGGAGTGCCTGTCCCCTGCTTTCCTTAAAAGCGCTAAACAGATACCAGGCATAAATTATCTGAATACGAAGACGTATAAATTCTTACCTCAAACATCATGCCTTTCCGTCAAGGGTTAGGTTTCAGTTCGGAATGTAATGCATGGCATATGATTTGCAAAATTAATTTTCAACTTTGGACTTATTTCTCAAATTGGAGTTGTCTGTGAATTAAGGAGAAAAAGTTATAAAGCAGCAGGAAGCCGTAATTGAAGATTACCAGGCAGGGCGATATTAATAACTATTGCAGCCGAGACATCTGTGCCAGGTAAATGCGACAGTATAAACTGCTGTAAAAATATTGGTTCATTTAGTTAAAGCGTACTTGAGCGTGAAGAAAAGAATATCTCACGCCCGGCCTGCCTCCGGCCTGTATGCCCTACGGGCAGGAAGCGGGCTCGGCGGGAAGCAGGCCTTGAGCCACCGAGCAAGGCAGGAGGAGGATATTTAATATTCATGTCCCCCGAGTTGGGGACTATGAACCCCGCAGGGGGGCGAGAACCTTTATGATTTCTCCGAGCCGGAGAAATCATAAATCTCTCTTCTCCAAAGCTCTGCGCCTCAAGCGACTCCTGGAGCGGGCGAGAGTTAAAATTCTTACGACTGAGCCGGAACTGGCGAAATTCGTAGATTTTAAGCCTTTTCCCGACTGCGTAAGCTTAAACCGGAAGAGCCAAAATATTGCGCAACACAATTATCAAACATCAAAACTTAAGGAGGATAATATGGCGATAGTGCATGTGATTGAAACTCTGGCCCAGTCAGAGAAAAGCTGGGAGGACGCGGTAAGTGTGGCCATTGCTGAAGCTTCAAAAACCGTAGACAATATCAGATCCGTCTATGTCAAGGAATTCCAGGCTAAGGTGGAAAACAACAAGGTAACGGTATACCGGGTCAACTGTAAGATATCCTATCTTGCCTGAGCTTAAGTTTCGTCCGGCCGGCGCTTAATATTCATATATGTTTTTTCCGGCGCCGGCTCGGGACGGAGCGTTTGGTCAAATTTCGAAACCTGTTGACTCGAATTCAATCTAAAAAATAAAGCCAAGAATCTGATCGAGCTTGTCCAGACTGGAAAGTATATCCTCCAGATTATCGCTGCTCAGCTTTTTGTCCTTCTTCATGGCTTGAAGCTGTTCCAGGTTTTTGATTAAAAAATTTACTGTTGAAGGTATGTCCAGGTCGTCGGCCAGAAAGATCAGCGACCCGTCAAGCAGGGTCCTGACGACTGGACCGGCGTTTTCATGCCGGGCATCACCTGCACCGGCTTTGCTGTGCAGAAATTCTCTTACCAGTGATCTGAGTGTGGTGAATTTTTTCCAGGCTTGATCAATAGATTCGTCGTTCAGATCGAGTTTTGTACGGTAATGCACGGAAAGAAGAAAAAAGCGCAGAAAGTCAGAGCTCCAGTCCTTCTGAAAAAGATCAGCAGGATAGACGATATTGCCTTTGCTCTTGGACATTTTCGTCCCATCCACGAGCAGATGCTCTGCGTGCATCCAGCAGGATGCCAGAGTGGTGCCGGATACAGACTCCATAACCGCCAGGTTGTAATCATGATGCCGGTAAAGATTGTCCACTCCTCCGCAGAATATATCCAGTTCAAAACCCATATGCTTGCTGATCATTGCCGGATCCTGAATATTCCAGGATGGACGGCCGTATCCGATCCGGGTCTCCCAGGCGAATGGATCGTCCTTTTTTGCTCCGTGCCAGAGGATGAAGTCTCCGAGATTCCAGCGCTGCCCTGGATAAGTGTCCTTGCGGTAGCGGACCCTTTGGGCCGGCCACTGGCTCATGTCCAGACCATAAAGCCTGCCGAATCCTTCATAAGTTAACGGGTCAAAAAAGACGTCCCTGCCGTGCCGGTATGCATGCTTATGATCGAGAAGGCGCAGGATCAGATCAACTGCCTGTTCCACACTTGTGGACGATCTGGGTATCTGCTCAGGAATCCTGATTTTAAGTGCCTGCGCATCCTTAAAAAACTGCTCTTCATTGGGCCTGGTCAGCTCGGAAAGGCTTTGAAACCCCCTGGATCTGGCTTCATTTACCGCCTTGTCCTCGACATCGGTGAAATTCAGCATACGGTTTACCCGGTACCCCATAAACTCGAGCATCCGCTCCAGAACATCTTCAAAAAGATACGTCCGGTAATTGCCGATGTGAGGCAGATTATAAACAGATGGCCCGCAGGTGAACATCTTTACTTCCTTATCTTTCCGGGGCTTGAAAACATCTTTGTTCCGCGTAAGCGTGTTCTGGATAAAAACCTTCAATGTTGCCTCCTGATAATTTCCCGTACGCCTTTAAATTAGAATGTTCATGCAGTTTATCTCTGCAAAGGCACTCTTTATTACGCTTTTTAAAAGCTTAAATGCATGTGTTTGCCGGTCCGCTAAGATCATCTTTTAAGCAGGTTTGCTTAAATGTCCAGGTCACCTTTTTTTCACTGATGCAATCCTTATTTGGAAACATATAAATAAAATAGCCTGAAAAATTGAATTTCCTGCAAAAGGTCCTGATGGATCTTCTTCATTGCCGATAAAAGCACGTCAGGGTCTGGAAGCAGAATCAAACAACCGGCTTCCGGATTCCTGGCAGGGCAATTTTATATTTACCTGTGCCCCTTTTGCAGGGAATTACTACAAGCTGAAAGGAGTAAAAAAATGGCAGAAGAAATTATTTGGCAGACAAAAATGGAAGAAGCTCTTCACACCAGGCAGGGCAGCAAGGCAGGCCTGTCCTGCTGGATTTTTTCAATCCCGGTTGAATAGGCTGTCAGCAGATGGATGCGGTCACGTATCCCAACGCCAAGGTAACAAGATTCTTAATGGATAATTTTATACCCTTGAGAATACCCAACACAGAGCAGCCCTATGTGGACCAGTTCAAGGTCAGATGGACACCCAGGCTTTTTGTTTTGGATCCTGAAGGTTCAACTCATCACGACGCGCAGGGATTCTTTCCCCCGGATGAATTTGTACCCTTTCTCAAGCTCGGACAGGCAAAAATTGCCTTTAACACCAATCGCATGGACGCGGCAATTGAAATTTTTGATGATTTGCTAAAGGAATCCGCTGCCAGCGGCAGTGCTCCTGAGGCAGTATACCTGAATGGAGTATCTCAATACAAAAAGACTCAGGATGCGGGCGCCCTGAAGAAGGCCTATCTCCGGCTCAAGTTTGACTATCCGCACAGCAGCTGGACTCCTCGGGCATTTCCCTACTGGCACTTTTAAATTGAAATGAAACTCCATGTTTCAAGCTGGATTTTATCGGAAAGTTATGTGCACGCTTTTCATGGGTTATAAGCAACCGGATCTGCTTTTTGTTTCCCCGGATATACCCGATATTTCCCCCTTTGTTTCAAATCATGTGTCATTATTTATTAAGATGTAAACAGTCCGGTCAAAGCAAATGGTGAAGAACAAACTTCGGCAGAAACAATTCAGGGCTTTACTTGATCGGCATGGCCCGAACCTGGGCAGAGATTTATGATAACAAACTCAAATCTTGAAGGAGAAGACCATGGAACCAACAAAACAGCCTCAATCCGATGTCTACGACACCTTTTCAAAAAGCTGGAAGGTTTATATCCAGGGTATGGAGGAATCCCTGCATAAACTGGAGAAGGACATCGATGAAGCAGCGGAAATGTCTGATAAATGTACCTCTGAATGGTGCACAGCAACGGAACACGTCATCGATGAGCTGGCAAACTCGTTGTTCAGCATTCATGAGCCGCGGTTTTCTGATAAAGAGGATTCACAAAAAATCAGGAGCATGAAAAAGAAGGTTCATGAGCTTTACGCCAAATATAAAAGCGTTGCTCCCTGAATGAAAAACCTTCGCGTGCTCTCGCTGTGGGACGGCCGATCAGAGCCGTTCCACAGAAAATTTTAATCAGCCGCAAGGCGGTTAAGTACGCAGAAAAATGCAGAAATAGAAAGCCGGATCTACACCGCAGGTCGTTAATGCGCTTAACGTGTCATTAAAAGAAAAATCAGCGAAAACGCATGATATTTATTGCATAATACCGGGCCAAGAAGCCTCCGTCTCTTGGTAGGCCGCCGCCAGACAGAAAACAGAGGACAGAGGACAGAGGACAGAGGACAGAGGACAGAGGACAGAATTAAGACAGGGATCCTGGTGAAACACGACTACAGAGTAATGATCCGCCGCATAAGTAGGCCGCCGCGAACCACGCCGTTGGCGTGGCAGTCCAGATTGAGCAGATACGCTTGCAGCTGATCATTGCCCAATAAAAAACTTATCAGCAGACTTCTTTGGGCTGGGCTTCGGAGAAGCCCGCCCTACTGAAAAGGCCATATGAGCAGGCACCCTGAATTTTTGCTTTTTCTCAAGATCCGGATATTTTACTTACGTAGACTCCCTGGTTCGGGCATGATTGCCCGGAAGCCTCTTTTCCACGCGCAGAAAAGTACATAATGGCGTCTTCTGTCCCTTAAGTCCCATTTTTCTGCGTATATTTTTGCGGTGGGTCTGTATGGTATCAAATGATGAATGCATCATCCCGGCTATTTCCTTGCTGCTCAAACCGGACTGGATATACTTGCACACCTCCATCTCGGTCGGGGTCAACTTGAGCAGATCCCTGTCCACCTGCATGGATGATCCATTTGAAAGAGAAATCAGTTCTTGGGTCAGCACATCCTTGTAATTGTTTCGAATTTTAAGATCGGGCTCCCGAGTCATCTTTTCCAGATCGGGCAGAAGTCTGACCTCGATCTGATGAGCCAGATCGCTCAGATAACGATTGTGTTTCCTTTGCAGAGAGTGCAAAGCATCCTTTAACGCGCTTGCATCCAGACTTGTCACATTTTCCTCTGCTCCGGCCAGGTAAAAATTGTTTTTGTCAAAATACAAAGCGTATATGGTCTTGTCAGACAGTTCTACTCTTTGAACCGTTAATTCCATCATTGCCGCGGATTCATCGGATTTCCGGAATCTGAATTCGCTTCGAAAATATTGCTCATCTCTGCGCAGAGATTGAACCAGTGCATTAAAATCCTGAATCTGCTCCTGGTCCAGAAAAGCACTGAACTGCTTTCCTGCAAGCTCTGACTGCTCAAAGCCCAGCAGTTGCGTACAGCTTGTGTTGGCCATCAGTATCAGTGACTGCTGATCTATGAACAATATCGGAGTCGCTGCCGAACGAAAAAGAATATTGGCCAGCTTAAGCCCGTCTTCAAGACCAGGCTGAACAGGCAAAGAGTTTTCATCGGTGCCCTGCATCTCTTGGTCACCTCCTTCAAAAACATTGAATTCAGAGTGAGATAAATATAGTGTCTTACAAAGGATGTGCCAGAATTAAAAAGTCAAATGACTTCCCTGTTTAGCGGAAAAGAAAGAATGTATTGAACAGGAAAACAAGCCTTAAAACGTGACATGATTATACCTGAAGTCTCACCCTTATGTGGTTTTGTCACAGATTTGATCACAGAGAGCTACCGGTAACCTACCCGAATTTATGCCTGACACCATACCCGCCTCTGGGAAAGCGCCATTCGATGTTCAGCTCCGGGCACCCGATCCGGCATGATCCGCATTCAAGGCATCCTTCATATGCGGCATTGATTCTTCCATCCTGCTCAAGGGTATAGACCCGGGCCGGACAGAGATAAAGGCAGGGCTGATCCCGGCATTCTTCAAGGCAGAGCTTTGGATCGACAATCCTCAGGTGTGAAGTGTCATCCACCTGGAAGCGGTTCAGAAAAAGCTTGTCTTCAATATTCACTTCACACTCCTCCAGGCGTTGAACAAAAGGCGCGCCAGTCTCAGTAAAGGGGTTTTGCTTTTGATCATCTTCCATGACCTTGACTGCTTGGTTTTCTTGTCCACTCCGTCCACGGTCAGCATATCTCTCGCGGCCATGCTCAGGGACAGGGGCAGATCAGTGAAAATTTCCCTGTGCTTCCGCAAAAATCCGGGAAACCTTCTGTATTTTTTCAGATCCTTGAGCACGAACGACTCTTTCAGTTTCTCTTGATAGATGCTCAGGCTTTCTTCACTGAAATCGTCTTTTTTCAGAGCCTGAAGAATGGTCTCAGCTGCCAGTTTTCCGGATACCATGGCCATGTTCGAGCCTTCCCTGTGCAGGGCATTGAAAAGCATCCCTGAATCTCCGGCAATAAGGTATCCGTCACCGAAAAGCCGGGGAACATGTTCATATCCGCCTTCAGGAAGCCAGTGAGCCATGTATTCCCTGGGCACTCCATCCTTGATCAGAGAAGCGACCATGGGATGGGCCTTGAATTCTTCAATGAGTTCATAAGGCTTGAGTTTCAGCTCGGCAAAATCCCGCAGATTGCCGCCGATAACCAGAGAAAGACTCTTTTTATTGGTGTACAGAGCCCCCACGCCATTCATTCCTCTGGTAACGCTGCCCAGTATCTCTATGCTCACCCCGTCTTCATCAGATACGTTGAACCTTTCGCTTATGATCTCTTCCGGAAGCTCAATGATCTCTTTAACCGCCAGGGCGACATGTTCGGGCGCCGGATCAGGCCTGAATCCGGTCTTGGCCGCCAGGGGTGAGTTTATACCGTCAGCAAGCAGGATAACCCTGGCTTTAAGATCTCCCAGCTCGCGGTCGGTGCGTACTCCGCCCAGTCTTCCGGCCTTATTTCTTAAAAGATCGGTAGCCAGGGTCCCGCAAACCACCAAAGCCCCCTTTTTTTCGGCCTGCCTGGCGAACCAGCGGTCAAACCTGGCTCTGCCCACCGTAAAGACGTTTAAGCGGCGCTCTTCTTTAAAGATCGCGTCCCTGTAGGCCAGGCTGAACCCGCCTTCGTCTGAGGCATACCAGACCCTCGACTCCACGATATTTCTCTCGATTGGACAGTCCTGCCGGGCAAAATCGGGAATTATCCCGGCCAGATCATGTCCGTAGAGAACTCCGCCGGAGATGTTCTTGGACCCGGGAAATTCGCCTCTTTCCAGAACAACGGTTTCAACTCCCTGATCAGCGAGTATGCAGGCCGCGGATATTCCGGCAGGTCCTGCTCCGACTATGGCCACTTCGCAGCTTTCAGTCATGTCTGCTTTTCTTCCTTTCTTTGATCCGGGATATGAGTTCAGGCAGAACCTGAGTGTAATCGCCGACTATTCCGGCATCAGCAACCTGAAAGATCGGTGCGTTTGGATCGGTGTTCACCGCCAGGATTCGTTCTGCACCCTGTATGGCTACTCTGTGCTGGACTGCGCCGGAGACGCCCACCCCGATGTACAGCCTGGGGGCCACCGTCTTTCCGGTCTGGCCCACCTGCCTTTCATAGGGCATGATTCCCGCTTCGACCACCGGCCTGGAGCAGGCCACTGTCCCGCCCAGAAGTCCGGCAAGTTCTTCGAGCATGGGAAAGGAATCCGGGGAACAGGCTCCTTTTCCGGCGACTATGAGTACCGGGTACTGAGTAATATCCACTCCCGCCCGAGTCGTATCCTCTATAAAATCAATAAGTTCCGGAATCCTGGCATCATCCGGCGGAGACCAGTCATGCCGTATGACTTTGCATTCCCGCTCGCTGAAAACAGGCATAGGAAAGACTTTAGGCCTGACTGTGGCCATCTGGGGGCGATGATTTTCGCAGAAGATCGTGGCCATGATGTTTCCTCCGAAGGTGGGTCTGGTCATGAGCATCAGCCCGCTGTCTTCTTCGATATCCAGACCGGTGCAGTCCGCGGTCAGACCTGTCTTCAGATGGGTAGCCACAACTCCGGCCAGATCCCGTCCCTGGCTGGTGGCACCCAGAAGCAGAATCTCCGGCTCAACTCTGCGGACCATCGCGCTCAGCGCGTGTCCATACAGGCTGGATACATATCTGTACAAAGACTTGTGTTCCAGGACATGGAACTCATCGCACCCGATATTTTGAACCCTGGAATATAGCCCGTTTATTTCAGACCCTGGAACCAGAGCAGCCAGTCTGGCCTGAAGCTTGTCCGCCAGCTCTCTGCCCTTGCCCAGGAGTTCCCAGGAAACATCTGCGGCTTTTTGTCCGTTATGCTCGATATATACAGCAACAACCCTTCCCGGAACAGGAATCCTGGGACCGGGCTTCTCCGCTTTTTTGAATTTTTTTCTTCCGGCCTTGTCAAAAGCCACGGCTTCCACCGGACAGACTTCAGCGCACTCGCCGCAGCCAATACAAACTTCAGGAAGCACCCGGGCAGTACCCTCGGGTGACAGCTCGATTGCCCCGACCGGACATTCAGCGATGCAGATCTGGCAGGCAATGCATTTATCAGCAATTATTTCCGCTGTTTCAATTCCCTTGGAATTTTTTGCCATGCTCTTCACCTTCAGCAACGCCTGGTTCGTCAGCCGTAAAGAAGTCCTGGAAAAGGATGTCCAGGCTCCTGTCCACGGCGTCTTGGAGTCCTTCGGCAGCATTGAAAGTGGGACCGCCTGCCCGGGGAGAGGGTACGCCTATCCTTCTGACCCAGGTCGGAGATCCTTTGATGCCCAGCTGTTCAGCATCGGCTTCAATGGCGTTTTTGTCCCAGACTTCGATTTTCCTGCGCAAAGATTTCATAAGACCTGGGAGCGAAGCCCGCCGTGGCCTCGCCAAATCCAGTTCAACCGTAATAAGAGCTGGAAGATTCACTTCCAGGACTTCCTGGCCCTCCTCCACCTTGCGCCTGACTATGATCTTCCTCTGAGAAGGTTTGAAGGATTCAAGACCTGTAATATAGGTCAGCAGGGCGAATCCCAGCCTGGTGGCAAGCCCTGGTCCGGTCTGGGCGGTATCCCCGTCAATGGCCTGCTTCCCGCAGATAATCAGGTCGACCTGATGCTGCCGGTCCAGCATGCTGACAGCTTGAGCCAGAGTGTAGCTGGTAGCCAGAGTATCAGCTCCGGCAAAGGCCCTGTCGGAAAGAAGAATTCCTTTGTCCACACCCAGGGACAATGCCTGGCGCAGAATGCTCTCAGCCTGCGCAGGCCCCATGCATACGGCGCTTATCAGGCATTCGTGCTTTTCCTTCAATCGCACGGCCGTCTCCACTGCCACCAGATCATACGGATTCATTATCGACTCAACACCTTCTCTGATCAGGGTATTGGTCTGGGAATCTATTTTTACGTCAGCCGTATCAGGAACCTGTTTTAGACAACAGACAATGTGCATGCGCCGCTCCCTGAACAAAGTCCAAAGTCTGGAGTCAGTGTGAATACCACCTTATTCATGCCGCTACTGATCATTTTCAAGCTCGGCCAGGATAACGGGTCTGCCGAGCTTCTTCATCGCCCGCCACCTTTTTTCTCCGTCAATGATTCGAAAGCTTAAGTTGTGCTGATGAATGGTGATCGGATCCAGCTGTCCGTTTATTGAAATGCTCGATTTCATTTTTTCTATGGACTCACTGCTGAATGCCAGCCTGCGGTTCGGCTCGATCGAATCAAGCTTGAAGAAAGCGTTCATGTTCACCTCCCGGCAAAAATCCTGCATAAAATCTGTTTAAGGATATTAATTAGTTTCCATCCGGAAAGTCTTTCTTTCCGGATGCTGAAACTATCGGTTTTCTTTCCGGAAACGAGGAGTTTTTTCTTTTGGCAAGGAAATCAAGCAATTATGAGGAGGCGTATCTTAAT
>SLDX01000038.1 GCA_007125075.1 Desulfonatronospira sp. | reverse complement strand
GTGACTTGACCCTGCCGGTAAGCGTGAACTGTTCTCCCCGCAGCATGCTGTTCAGATAGTAAAAAGCAGCCACTATGATCAGAATTGAAATCAGCGCGACCACCAGCCATGAACGCATGAAGTCCAGAGCAGGCAGAGAAAAGATATAAAAACCCAGGTCCCGTCCAAAAACAGGATCAGACTGTTCAAAAGGAACCTGGTGCAGGTAGAGCAGAGCCCTTTCCCACTGCGTGGCCAAAAACCTGCCCAGAAAGATGGCTCCCGCCCCTGCTGCGCAGACAATGCCCCAGAAGAGCAGAGTCCTGGCCTGGAAATAAAGATGCATGGGCACCTTTGAGTTGAGCAGGCGCGAATTATGAACGGTCTTGCGAGCTGCGTACACATTGGGTATGGCCAGGATCAGGAAAATGCCCGCTCCGGCCAGAAACAGAAGTACGCTTGTGCTGATCACTTTGATGATTATCTGTTCATAACCAAGACTGCTGAACCAGAGCCAATCGGTATAAAAGGACTGGGCCCAGCCGATTCCCCAGAGAATCAAAAGCAGGGCCAGAACCACCAGGCCGAGTTTAGCCAGCTGATAAATTCTGGAAAAATCAATGTCTTCCAGACGCAATTGCGGACCCTGATCCCTCGGATCTCCGGGTCCAAACATACTAGACATTAACTACCTCACTTAAATCGTTTTATTGTTTAATTTAAAATACTACATTGTTCCGGGAAAACACTCAATGTCTTTCCGGCAGCCCTGACCGCTTGCGTATCCGGCTGAGCGTGAAATCCCGGCCAATCAGATATCAGCCAGTTGAGTGCGCACATGCACTACCCTTTGCCCCGCGGTAAAGGCGCAGGCCAGAATGAAAATAGTCAGCCCGATCCAGAGCAGGCCTTCCATGGACCAGGGAAAAATGATAAGCAGAAATGCCCAGACCAGCATATAGACCACCCTGGAGGTTCTGCCCATAAGGCCCACCTCGCAGCTTATTCCTGCTGCTTCAGCTCTGGCTTTGACATAACTGATCAGATTAATGAACATGAGCGCGAGAAGAACCATTATAGTGGCCTCCAGCATCCAGCGTCCATCCAGCCAGAAAAGGACCCAGAAGCCCATGATGAAAAAAGTGTCGCTCACCCGGTCCAGGCTGGAATCCAGGAATCCTCCGAATGAGCTTTTCAGACCGGTTTCTCTGGCCAGCAGGCCGTCAGCGCTGTCAGCGATTCCGGCAAGGGCGAGCAGCAAAAATCCCCAGAAAGGGTGCGCGGAAAATCCTACCGGCACCATAACCGCGAAGATCATGCCGGATATGGTTATCCGGTTGGGGGTGAACTCCCTTTTTTTCATCCAGGGCAGTATCCATCTTTCCAGGACGGAATAGTATCTTCTGCCGATAAAACTCTCTCTCCAGGACATCAGCACCTCTCTCGGGCAAATATCGGTTGATAAAAAGCCATCCCGTGAAAAACAGGTCAAAATACTAAGTTCGGCTTTGTCTTATATACCCTTGAGTGCAATTTTTTACAAGCTTTACATATCACTGAACACGGAATATTGAATTGCTTTATCAGAAATTCATTATTTATGGTCAACCTGAAGGCAATTTCAACCAGGCTTTTCATCATGGAAAAAGTTGAGTTTAACACCTTTTTTCAGGACAAGGCATTACATTATTTAACCGCGCTCATTGACCTTGCCCTTGAAGAAGACGGCAGAGATCTGACTTCCGAAGCTCTTTTCAGCCCCGAAGACCGGCTGAGCGCGGTTATAACCGCCAAACAGCACACCCTGGTGGCCGGCCTTCCCCTGTTTTCCCTGATCCTCGAACGCATACCCGGTTTTGTTGAGGTTGATCTGCTTGTCAGCGAAGGAGCATCAGCAGCTCCAAAAACCCGGGTGGCCCGATTTGAGGGTCTGGCCTGCAAAATTCTGAAGGCCGAAAGGATAATGCTCAATTTTCTGTCCAGACTTTCAGGCATCGCCAGTCTGACCAGAACTTTTGTCCAGAAGCTTGAAGGAACGAACGTAACTCTGCTGGACACCAGGAAGACCACTCCCGGTCTGCGTTATCCTGAAAAATACGCGGTCCTGATCGGAGGCGGGAAAAATCACCGCCTTGATCTGGAATCGATGCTCATGCTCAAGGACAATCATATAGACCGGGCCGGAAGCATAAGATCCGCCGTCAAGGACCTGCGCCTGGCCTACAAAGCCTGTCCGCCCATCGAGGTAGAGTGCCGCAGTCTGGAAGATGTGCGCGAGGCGGTTGATGCACAAGCCGACAGGATCATGCTTGACAACTTGGATACGCCGACAATAAGCCGGGCTTTAAAAATAATTCATGCAGCCGGCCTGGAGAGCGAGGTAAGCGGTGGGGTCACCCTGGAAAACATAGCCCGGATCGCTGCACTCGGACCCACATACATATCCGCGGGCGCCCTGACCCATTCTTCTGTGGCCGCTGATTTCAGTATGAGTATTGACACGCTATGAAACTTCAGGAAATTATTTTCTTATGAGCAAAACATCTCTGGAAACTCAGGTTCTGATAATCGGATCAGGCATTGCCGGCTGCGCCGCGGCCCTGACCCTGGCCCGAAACGGCCGCGAAGTATTGCTTGTCACTGCCGGATCATCTCTGGATGAAGGCAATACTGCTCTGGCCCAGGGAGGGATTTCCTTTAAAGCTCCCGACGATGACCCCAAAATCATGGAAAAGGACATACTCACCGCCGGATGGAAGCACAATTACCTGCAGGCGGTTCGTTTTCTATGCCATAAAGGTCCTGAAGTACTGCAGAAAATACTTATCGACGATCTGGAAGTTCCTTTCACCAGAATACCGGGAAAAGGATTCCACCTTACCCGGGAAGGAGGGCACAGTCTGCCCCGTATTCTTCACTGTGCGGACTATACGGGAAGAGCCATAATGGATGCTTTGCTGCAGGCAGTGCGCAGGGAGCAGAACATCAATCTGCTTCTTGCACATACTGCGATCGATCTGCTCACCACTCACCACCACTGCACCAGACAGGACATAAGATACCATTTGAACAATCGTTGTGTAGGGGCTTATGTCCTGGAGCAGTCAACAGGAAACGTGCTCAAGATCCTGGCTGACTGCACCATAGTAGCCACCGGGGGGATGGGTCAGATTTTTCTCAATTCCACCAACAGCGCGTCATCGCTGGGCTCCGGACTGGCCATGGCCCACCGGGCCGGAGCCAGGCTGATGAATCTTGAATTTATCCAGTTCCATCCCACAGCCTTGCATCACCGTGGACCGCGCAAGTTCCTCATCTCCGAGGCTTTACGCGGCGAGGGGGCTTTACTGGTCAACTCCAGGGGGGAACCGTTCATGCACAGGTATGATCCAAGGAAGGACCTGGCACCCCGGGACATCGTCACCCGTGCTATTGTCGAAGAAATGATCAGGGCCAGGGACGATCTGGTTTACCTGGATGCGGGAACACATATCCACGATGCCGATAAACGCTTCCCCACCATCTACAAAAAGTGCCTGGAGCACGGCATTGACATGCGCAGTCAGCTTATTCCGGTTGTACCTGCAGCGCATTATTTCTGCGGAGGCATTCTGGTGGACACAAACGGACGCACCACCATTGAACGTCTTTACGCGGCTGGAGAATGCGCGTGCACCGGTCTGCACGGAGCCAACCGCCTGGCCAGCACCTCGCTTCTTGAAGGTCTTTTATGGGGTCATACCATTGCCGAACACATCTCCTCAAAACAGGGGCCCAAATCCCCTTTGAGCAAACGGATCAAGTCCAGCATTCCGGACTGGAGATTTCTAGGCAACAAAAAAAATGAGGACCCGGTGCTGATCGCCCAGGACTGGGCCACAATAAAGCACACCATGTGGAACTATGTGGGCATAAACCGCACCTCTGCCAGACTGCACCGCGGTTTTGAAGACATGCGCAACCTGAACAAAAGGCTGCACGACTTTTACAAGGAAACAGCCATATCCAGATCACTGGTGAACCTGTTCCATGGATGTCACACCGCCTATATCATAACCACGGCGGCCATGCGCAATAAAAAGAGCATTGGCTGCCATTTCCGGGAAGATAAATAGTTGTGAAAAAAATGGCTTTCTCTCGCCCCCTCGAAGACTCGGTAGAGGCACAGAGGTGCGGAGAAGAGATGATTTTTTTCAGTTCTGCGAGTTGCAGTAATGAAAAAGGATCTCAGCCCCTGCGGGGAGCAGGTTATTCATATACACCGGCTCGGTGGATATGAATATTAAATCTCTTCCTCCTGCCTTTCCTCTCTGCGGGCTCTGCGACTCTAGGTCCGCCTCGGACCGGGCGTGAGATATTTCTTATCTTTACAAAGGAACGGGCCGCCACGCTCTTCGGGTGGCTTGCGTGAGTATAAATATATCAGAAATACTCTTCAATCGGATGAACCTTTATCAGAGCAGACCCTTGATCTGATGCTGGGTGATGTTGAAGGCCACGGAAAAAAGATTGTGAATGAAATCCACATATTCCACGACCACATTTTCCGGAGCGGTTATTCTTGAGGGAGCGAAATTGACGATACCTTTAATGCCGCCTTCGATCAGATAATTGGCGGCCCTTTGGGCTCTTTCCGGAGGAGTGGTGATGATGCCGATCTCCACGCCCATATCAATAGTGCTCTGGGGTAGTTTGCTTGTACACTGCACTTCAATCCCGGCGATTTCCTCGCCGATCTTGAAAGGATCGCAATCAAAAGCCGCCACGATCACAAAGCCGCGCTTGCGCAGAAGATGATGCCTTAAAAGAGCCCGGCCAAGATTGCCCACGCCGACCATGACTACGTTCCAGGTTCTGTCCATCCCCAGGCTCTGTTTGATGGCCTCCCGCAGCTCATATACATAATAGCCCACACCGCGGACGCCGAATTCTCCGAAGTAAGCCAGGTCTTTGCGTATCTGCGAAGGATTGACTCCGCATGACCAGGCCAGTTTTTCCGAAGAGATTACTTTAATCCCCTGCTGTTCCATGACCTCCAGTTCCTGGACGTAAACGGCCAGTCTGGCGATCGTGGCTCTGGGAATTCGTTCGTACTTCTGCAGGTGCATAGTGAAATTTTTAACAATATACAGCCTGAAAAAAGGGAGGAGAATTTTTCTCCTCCCTTAGTGCACAGGCTGATATTTTAGATGAACGGATTGGCAAAGAGCAGAATCAGGTTGATAACCAGGGCATAAATGGCCAGAGATTCGATCATGGCCAGACCGATGAGCAGAGTAACAGTGATCTTACCGCCTGCCTCAGGATTTCGCGCGGTGCCTTCACAAGCACCCTTAAGGCCCAGACCCTGTCCGATACCGGTACCGATGGCTGCGATACCCATGCCCAGCGCTGTGGCCAGAGCGATGTTGCCGATAACTTCTGGAGCAACTTCCTGAGCAAATGCAACACTGGCCAGCCCGAGGAAAAACAAGGTGTGGAAGATGATCAACAGAGACTTACGCATTACAAAACCTCCTACAGATTTATTATTTCGGCCAAAAGGCCATTTCCCCCGAAATTATCATGTCTCAATGCGCTGCCGCTTATTAATGCGCTTCTTCAAAAGCTTCCTTGAGGTACATCATGGTCAGCATGAAGAAAACAAAGGCCTGCATGGTCTTAAGCAGCAGGAAGAGAACGAATATGGGCAGAGAACCAAGAATCGGAGCCAGAATAAACATGACCGCAATGGTGATCTCCTCGGCGCGGATATTTCCGAACAACCGCAGAGCAAGACTCAAGGGCCGGGCCAGATGACTGACCAGTTCTATGGGAAACATGACCGGAGCGAACCACCAGTATGGTCCCATGAACTTTTTGATGTACTTGGCGCCGTGTATTCTTATACCCCAGTAGTTGTAGTAGACAAACACGAAAAGGGCCATGCATGCCGTAGTGTTGATGTTGGCAGTAGCCGCGTCAATGCTGGGCACCAGTCCGGAAATGTTCAGCACCCAGATGTATATGAGCAGAGTGAAAAGAACCGGGAAAACCTTTCTTCCGGCTTCGCCCATATTGGTCACCACAAAGTCCTCAATCGCCTTGATCAGCCACTCAAAAAAATTCTGCGCTCCTCTGGGAATCAGGGTCATCCTGCGTGTGGCCATCCAGCCCACCAGAACAAGCAGGATAATGAAAAACCAGGAGTACAGTACGTGATGAGGAATCATGCCCAGCCCGACCAATTGGGCCAGCTCCTTCAAAAACATCCATTGATACAAGTCTTCCATTTATGCCTCCTTGAGTTTTTGACCGACCAAAGCGGCGCCAAAAATTAAAACATTCACCAGGATAATGCTCAAGCCGATAAGCAGGGCGAAGACGTTCGCCCCCCAGAACACGATGGCCACATAAAGAACAAGTCCGGTCAGAATAAGCCGGACGTAGAAGCTGAACAGCAGGGGCGTCAGGGCGCCTCTTTGCATGTAAATCAGTTCCTGAGCCAGTTTGGCTATGAAATAGAAATTGAAAGTGCCCAAAATGGCCCCAACCGCGAATCCAATACTCCATGAGGCTGGAAGCAGTATGATGCTGAACACCAGCCCGAACAAGGCAAGATATATCTGATTGCGCAAAAGATAACGAACTTTCGGCAGGACGAACCCCCGGTTATAAAGGAAGTTTTCAACTATTTTATTCATTTTTATCCTGCCTCTCCATCTTCTCCATTCTTTCCAGCTTTTCCTGTTCCTTTTTCTTCTCTTCCTCTTGAATCTTTTTGGCTTCCACGTACATGTTTTTAAAACCGGCCGCAATCCCGAAAAACAGGAAGGCAAGAAGGAACCAGGGCTCTGTTCCCAGCCATCTGTCCAGCAGATAGCCGATCAATAAGCCGACAAAGGTACATGTGATCAGGTGTATGCCCAGCAGGGAGGCTTTGCCTGCGTGCATCCAATCTATATACTTACCGGTCTTACCGGATTTATTAGATCTGAAAACCATATATTATATTTAAAAATAAGCTTTTTAATAATTCGTTAAATCGTTCACAATGGACACGGTCTAGCACACAGTTTCATTCTTAGTCAATTGGATATTTATGATTCAAAAAAAATCATCAGGTGTTTATTTAACTACTATGTATGCTCTAACCATTTGATTTTTCTGCACTCCGCGTGCCGCGCCAAGGGTCTGCTGACATCCCTGTCATTAAGCCCCTCAAAAATACTTCCTGCAGGATGACCATCGCCAGCACCTGGATCCATGAAAGTTATTTTTTGCTGCATGATACCCCAGCAGGCTCCGGTGTTTCGCGCCTGATTTTGAAATTTCTATTCATTCCATTACTGAAGCAGCCGGAAAGTGAGTGCGGGGTTTGGGAACCTGATATACGAACTCATTATCAGCAGAATAAATTTTTCCCGCTATATATCGGGAAGAAGGCCAACGGTCAGTTATCT
Organism: Desulfonatronospira sp.; assembly: GCA_007125075.1. GTDB lineage: Bacteria > Desulfobacterota > Desulfovibrionia > Desulfovibrionales > Desulfonatronovibrionaceae > Desulfonatronospira. The sequence continues at coordinate 2,878 of SLDX01000038.1, read as the reverse complement.
TGCCAAAGCCGCGGCCAGAGGATATAAAGATTTTTTAGTCCCTGCACTCAGGATAAAAAAATTTTGAGGAGTAAATGAAAAAATACGATTCACTGCCGGCAGAAAAGCTGAGCGTCTCCCTGCCGCCGTCAAGGGTCAAATTCAAACATACCGGCAAGGTTAAACCCAAAGAACCCTGTTTCAAAAGCTGCCAGCAAAGAGCCTTTGAAGCCCTGGAACTTGCTTTGGCCATAAACCGTTCCGGTTACAATGTCTACCTCTGCGGAGAAAAGGGTCTGGGACGCACAAGATTCATAAAGGACGTCTTAAGTCCGAGAGCGGAAAAAAAACCCACACCCGGGGACTGGATCTATGTATATAATTTTGAGGATCCCGACCGGCCTGTGGCCATTGATCTGCCGCCGGGTCATGCGCGCAGATTCAGACAGGACATGATGAAGATGGTCAAGAGCCTGCGCGAATCCATACCTTCGGGTTTTGAGCAGGATTTTTATATCCGCAGACACGGAGATCTGCTTAAAGATTACAATGAAACCAGGGAAAATCTGCTTTCCCGCATGGAGCACAAGGCGCATCAAAACGGCTTCAGCCTGAGCGTTGACGAAAACGGATCCCTGAATCTGTACCCGCTGGTGGACGGCAAGGCTCCTACTCCCGAAGAATTCGAACGTTTGAGCCCGGAGTTGAAAAAAAACCTTATTCATCAAAGCAACCGGATTATGGAGGCTTTGCTCAAATTCTCAAGGCAGATAAGCAAAAAAGAACAGGATTTACGCGAACAGGAACACGAACTTGACCGTGAAGTCGCCGGGTCGAAAGTGGATCTGTGCATGAAAAAGATCAGACAGGAACACTCCCGATTCCCTAAAATATTGAACTTCCTTGATCAACTTAAGGAAGACGTTCTGGAAAACATCGATCACTTCAAGCCCAGGGAACAAGGCGGCGAATCCACGGGTGAATCAGGCTCGTCCAGCCAGGAAAGTTTACTTGCCCGCTATAGAGTCAATATTTTTGTAGAGCATGCGCATGATCAGGGCGCTCCCATCATCGTGGAAGATCATCCTACCTATTATAACCTGCTTGGCTGCATTGAGCGCGAATCTGAAATGGGCACCTATTACACAGACTTCACCCTGCTTAAGCCGGGAAGTCTGCACAGGGCCAACGGCGGCTTTCTGATAGTCCGAGTGGAAGATATCCTGTCCCAGCCGCAGGCCTGGGAAGGACTTCTGCGCTGCCTGCGCTCAAACAGACTGGAAATGGACGACCCGGACGAACAGTATGATCCCGTCCGAACCAGGACCATTCAGCCAGAACCAATCGATCTGGATGTGAAGATCGTTTTGCTGGGGACCGACGAGTTGTATGAAATTCTCCTGGATGCCGACGAAAGGTTTGCCAAGCTGTTTAAAATCAAGGCTCACATGCAGGAAAGCATTGCCAGGAACCAGCGCTCGATAGATGATCAATGCCTTATTCTGGCCCGTGTAGCTCAGAACAGCTCGCTTTCTAATTTTACCCGGGAAGCAGTGGCGGCCCTGATAGACTACTCTTCCCGTATGGCCGGAGATCAGCATAAGCTTTCACTCAAGTTCTCCCACCTTGCTGAACTCATGGTCGAAGCCGATGCCTACGCGCGCATGTCCGGAAAGGCAGCGGTCGAGCCGGGAGCCGTGCTTAAAGCCCTTGATGCAAGAAATTACAGGCTCAATCTCTATGAGGATGAGTTTATGTCCGAATATCAGCGTGAAGCCATCAAGGTCAGTACCCACGGCTACAGCACGGGCCGGGCCAACGGGCTGTCCGTCAGCATGTTCGGCGACTACATCCTGGCTCTGCCCCATCAGATATCCTGCACCACCGGAGTGGGTCACGGAGGAATAATGGATCTGGAACGCGAAGCCGAACTGGGGGGGCCGATTCATACCAAGGGAATGATGATCATCAAGGGCTATCTGCAGAATCTTTTTGCTCAGGACAAGCCTCTGGTCCTTTCCGGAAGCCTTTGTTTCGAACAAAGCTACGCTCATATCGACGGTGACTCAGCTTCGGGAGCTGAGCTGGCCGCCCTGCTCTCGGCACTCTCAGGAGTGCCCATCAATCTCGCCTTTGCCTTTACCGGAGCGATCAGCCAGTCCGGCGCGGTCATGGCTGTAGGCGAGGTCACCCGCAAGATCGAGGGATATTTTGAGGTCTGCAGGCGCAAAGGTCTTTCCGGGGAGCAGGGAGTGATCATTCCCAGAGACAACCTGCCCCACCTCATGCTTAAGGATGAAGTCATCCAGGCTGTACGCGAAGGCAAGTTTCACGTCCATGCCGTGGAAAGAATCGAGGAAGCCATGGAAATCCTGACCAGGGTCAAAGCAGGCAGAAAACTGATCAACGGCAAATTCTCACCTGGATCTCTTTATGATCTTGTCAATGAACGATTGCGGCGGCTGGCACACCTTGCCGACAAACAGGTCCGCGGCAGCAGGAAGAAAAAATAAGTTATTGGCCTCTTCCGGTTAAACCTTTGCCGGGAAAGGGCTCAGTATCTTCCTCTTCCCAGAGGCGGCACTGGTGTAAGATATTTTTCTCTCGCCCCCTCGAAGACTCGGTAGAGGCACGGAGTTCTCGGAGAAGAAAGATTTATGATTTCTCCGAGCCGGAGAAATCATAAAGGCTCTCGCCCCTGCGGGGAGCAGTCTATTCATATACACCGACTCGGTGGATATGAATACTATACTTCCTCCTGCCTTCCCCCTCTGCGGCCTCTGCGACTCTAGGTCCGCTTCGGACCGGGCGTGAGATATTCTTCTTTTCTTTTTATGAAAGAAGCAGCTCAATAACCGGATGAGGAGAAATTTGCGTCATTGCCAGCTTCCTCTTCCTG
>SLDX01000123.1 GCA_007125075.1 Desulfonatronospira sp. | reverse complement strand
GTCAAGGTATGGATTTATAAAGGTGATATATTAAACGAGGTTAAGTAACCATGCTCAGTCCAAGAAAAGTCAGGTTCAGAAAAAAACAGAAAGGACGGATTAAAGGCAAGGCCACCCGCGGCTCAGAAGTCAGCTTCGGGGAATTGGGCTTAAAAGCCATAGAACCTGGTAAACTCACCAACCAGCAGATTGAATCGGCCCGTGTGGCCATGATGCGCCACATAAAAAGAGGCGGAAAAGTATACATCAGGATTTTTCCGGACAAACCCATTACAGCCAAGCCGGCTGAAACCAGGCAGGGCAAAGGTAAGGGTTCTCCGGTGGGCTGGTGCGCGCCGGTTAGACCGGGAAGAATTCTTTATGAAATCAGAGGGGTAAGTCTTGAACTGGCCAAGGAGGCACTGCGAAGGGCTTCATATAAACTCCCCGTGAAAACAGTGATTGTGGAGAAGGAGTGGTAAGAGTCATGAAGGCCGAGGAAATTCGAAAGCTTTCAACAAGCGAGATACATAAGAAGCTGCAGGGATTCAGGCAGGAGATGTTCAATCTGAGATTTCAGCACTCAACAGGTCAGCTGGAGAATACCCAGAGACTGCCTCAGGTGAAGAAAGATATCGCCAGGATACTTACCATACTCAATGAAAAACAGGCAGGAACAGGAAATGAGTAACCAAACCGGGACCGCAACAGCCAACAAGCGCAAAATGATCGGCTATGTAGTCAGCTCAAAAAACGACAAAACCATTCTGGTCCGCGTGGAAACACTGATCAAGCACCCCTTGCTCAAAAAATATATCCGGCGCAGGAAGAAGTTCATGGCCCATGACCCCCTCAATGAATCGCAACTAGGGGATAAGGTGCAGATAATCGAGCATCGACCGCTCAGCGCCAGAAAAAGATGGCATTTGAACAAAATACTGGAAAAGGCTGTCTAGACTGCGCAAAGAACCATAACAAGACATTACTGACAAAAGAAGACGGATTTAATTGCCTTGTGGATGCGCCCGGATGGTCCAGAGAAAGTTAAAGACCGGCAGATTGAAATTTGAGCGGCAACTGAAGGGCTTTAATACTGATTAAAGCATTGCCCTTAGGATAAGGACAGGGTGGAATAAAAATGATTCAAGTACAGAGCAAATTGGATGTAGCAGACAATTCAGGCGCCAAAAGCGTTGCCTGCATCAAGGTGCTTGGTGGAAGCAGGCGCAGGTACGCCTCGATTGGAGATATAGTCGTAGTTTCAGTCAAGGATGCCATGCCCAGGGCCAAGGTTAAAAAGGGAGACATCTATAAGGCGGTGGTAGTGCGCACTAAAAAGGAAATCGGCCGTCCCGACGGATCGCACATCCGCTTTGACAACAATTCAGCAGTGCTCCTGAATAAAAATATGGACCCCATCGGCACAAGGATATTCGGACCTGTAGCCCGGGAACTGCGCGCCAAGAATTTTATGAAGATAGTCTCATTAGCTCCAGAGGTTTTGTAGTATGAGGAAGATGAAAATCAAGCAAAACGACAAAGTGATGATCATCTCCGGAAAGGATAAAACCAAGATCGGCAAGGTGGTCAAGATCTTTAAAAACAAGGACAAGGTCCTTGTCGAAGGTCTGAATAAAATCAAGAGGCACGTTAAGCCCAATCCATACAAGCAGGAGCAGGGCGGCATAAAAGAAATGGAGGCACCGGTGCATATTTCCAACCTCCGCCTTGTATGCGATGCCTGCACCAATCCCACCAGACCGGGATTCCGGCTGACCGATGATGGGGAAAAGGTGCGCTACTGCAAAAAATGTGATGAAAATTTCTAGGAGTGACGCATAATGCTCAGGTTGCAAAATTTTTTCATGGAGGAAATTTCTCCAAAGCTGCATAAGGAGTTCAATTATAAGTCTCCCATGCAGATTCCCAGGGTGCAGAAGGTCACCTTGAATATGGGGTTGGGCGAAGGCAGCCAGAACAATAAACTGATCCAGGATGCGGTTGAAGAACTGTCTTTGATTGCCGGGCAAAAGGCAGTGGTCACCCGGGCCAAAAAATCTATAGCCGCCTTCAAACTGCGGGAAGGAATGCCTGTCGGCTGCACAGTGACCTTGAGACGGGGAAGAATGTGGGCATTTCTGGATAAGCTTTTAAATGTCGCCTTGCCCAGAGTGCGCGATTTCAGGGGACTTCCGGACAGAGGCATGGACGGAAGAGGAAATTATACTCTGGGAATAAAGGAACATACCATTTTTCCGGAAATCAATCTGGACAAAGTTGACCGGACCAAGGGGATGAACATCACCGTGGTCACAACGGCTGCGACCGATAAAGAAGGCAAAGCCCTTTTATCATTAATGGGCATGCCTTTTAAAAAATAAGGAGGACAGGTTTTGACTAGAAAGGCCTTAATGATAAAATCGCAGAGAAAACCAAAGTTTGCTGCGCGCCGCTACAATCGCTGTCCCTTGTGTGGCAGATCAAGGGCGTTTATGCGCCATTTCGGAATATGCCGGATCTGCTTCAGGAATATGTCTTTGGCCGGCGAGTTGCCGGGTGTCAGAAAATCAAGCTGGTAGTCGAGAGAGAGGAACAATTCATGCCTGTTGTAGATCCAATCGCCGATATGCTCACGCGTATAAGAAACGCGCATATGGCTTTGCATAAAGAAGTAATAATCCCTGCCAGCAAAAACAAGCTGGCTATTCTTGAGATTTTGGCTGAACAGGGTTTTATTCATAATGTGCAGCCTGAGAACAGGAATATCAAGGTTGTACTGAAATATTCCGGAAGCAAACCTGTTATCAAGGGACTCAGGAGAATCAGCAAGCCAGGACGCAAGGTTTATGTGCCTGCTGCCGAGATACCACTGGTGCGCAATGGCCTGGGTATATGTATAATGTCCACCCCCCACGGTGTGCTTGACGGCCATGAAGCAAAGAAACAAAATGTGGGCGGAGAACTGATCTGCGAGATCTGGTAGGAAGGTTAAAATGTCACGCATAGGAGTAGAACCCATCAAGATTCCCCAGGGTGTGGAAATCAGCCAAGCCAAAGGCAGCTTGCTGGTCAAGGGCCCAAAGGGTGAACTGAAAGTCGATCTGAGCCCTAAAGTCAGCATCAGCATAGAAGATCAGACCTTGCGGGTAAGCAAGACCGATAACAGCATCAAGGCCAGGGAACAATGGGGCTTGCGCCGGTCCCTGATCAACAATGCCGTAACCGGTGTGCATCAAGGATTCCAAAAGGCTCTGGAAGTTATCGGTGTCGGCTATAAAGTCGATCTGCAGGGCAGCACTCTGGTGTTGAACGTGGGATATTCGCATCCGGTACGCATTGATTTGCCCAAGGGGATAGAAGCCAAGGTGGAAAAGAACAAGATCACCTTGTCCGGCATTGACAAACAGCTGGTCGGCGAAACCGCAGCAGTGATCAGACGGGTAAGACCGCCTGAGCCATACAAGGGCAAGGGCATCCGCTACGAAAATGAAACTGTAAAACAAAAAGCCGGAAAATCCGGTAAAAAATAACGGGTAAGAGCATGAAATTGTCCAAAAATCAAAGGCGGGCCAAACGCAAGATCCGCATTCGCAAGAAGATCAGAGGAACAGCGGATAAGCCCAGACTTGTAGTTTTCAGATCCAACAAGCATTTGTACGCCCAGATAGTTGACGACCAGACTGCCACTACCTTAGCGGCCTATTCGAGCCACAACCTGGAAGCCACCCCCAGGCTAACCATTGAAACAGCCAAGAGCGTCGGGGAGAATCTGGCGAAGAAAGCTCTGGATCAAAATATTAAAGATGTTGTTTTCGACCGCAACGGGTATCACTATCACGGACGTATTAAAGCTTTGGCGGATGCGGCCAGATCCGGCGGCCTAAATTTCTAAGGGGAATATTTCATGCAGCATAATGATGTGGAACTGATAGAAAAAATTGTTCACTTGAATCGTGTAGCCAAAGTGGTCAAAGGCGGCCGCAGATTCAGATTCAGTGCGCTGGTTATAGTCGGTGACGGACGTGGAACTCTTGGATATGGATTGGGCAAGGCCAATCAGGTTCCTGAAGCCATTCGCAAAGCAACTGACAAGGCCAAGAAATCCATGCACAAGGTGGTTCTCAGCGGTTCGACCATCCCGTTTCAGGTGACCGGTGCCTATGGCGCGGCCAGAGTACTGTTGAAACCGGCCGGAGAAGGAACCGGCATTATTGCCGGAGGACCTGTAAGAGCGGCCATGGAAGCAGCCGGAGTGACCGATATTCTGACCAAAGCCATCGGCACCAACAATCCTCACAACGTGGTCAAGGCTACTATAGAGGGCTTGAAGCAGCTGACCAGCCCTGAGCAGGTGTCTCAGCTGCGCGGACAGAACGTGGAGTACGCCACAATCAGGTAATAAAGTGATGATTGGACTGCAGGAGATTTACTTATGAAAATTAAATTGAAAAAGAGTTTTATCGGGTTGAAGCCCGCTCAGAAAAGAACTCTTATGGCTCTTGGCTTTAAAAGGCCAAACCAGGTACTGGAAGTAAAAGATAATCCCAGCATTAAGGGCATGGTCAAAAAAGTTAATTGTTTCTTAGAGGTGATCAAGTAATGAACCTGCATGATTTGTACCCATTCGCAGAGGAAAAAAAATCCCGGAAAAGACTCGGCCGGGGAGAATCAAGCGGAAAAGGAAAGACCAGCGGAAAAGGGCACAAAGGTCAAAAATCCAGAGCTGGCGCCAGCATACCGGCGCAGTTTGAAGGCGGTCAGATGCCCCTGGCCAGACGTCTTCCCAAAAGAGGGTTCAAAAATATATTTCGCGAAGAATATGCAACGCTGAATATTTCCCAGCTGGCCAGCCATTTTCCCGGAGCAAATTCGATCGGCCTGGATGATATCTATTCCAGAGGATTGGCGAACAGGCGCTGTGCCGTAAAGATACTTGGAGACGGCGAGATCGATTTTCCAGTAGAGGTAACAGCGCATAAATTCAGCAAATCAGCCGCGGACAAAATAAATAAAGCCGGCGGACAAGTAAAAGCTCTGGAAGGATAGAAGTTTTGAAACAGCCGACGCCACCCGGAGGATCCGGTCTCAAGGACCTGCGCAACAAGGTCCTTTTTACCTTTTTTATTCTAGGTGTATACCGCATCGGAGTGCATATCCCGCTTCCCGGCATCGACGGCCTGGCACTGTCTCAGTTCTTTGCCGGGGCCGAGCACACTCTGTTCGGTCTGTTCGACATGTTTGCCGGTGGGGGTCTGAAGAATTTCTCCATATTCGCTCTGGGCATCATGCCTTACATTTCCGCCTCCATTATTATGCAGCTGTTGACGGTAGTCAGTCCGACGCTGAACCGGTGGAAAAAAGAAGAGGGCGAAGCCGGGCGGAAAAAGATCACCCAATGGACCAGATACGGCACGGTAATGATCACTCTGGTCCAGGGTATGGGCATTTCCATCGGACTGGAAACCATGAGAAGCCCGGATGGCTCTCCTGTCGTTCTTGATCCGGGCTGGGCTTTCAGGCTGACAACAGTATTCACCCTGACGGCCGGAACCATTTTCATCATGTGGCTAGGGGAAAGAATTACCGCAAGGGGCCTGGGCAACGGAATATCGCTGATCATTTTCGCAGGCATTGTAGCAGGATTTCCAGGCGCTCTTGGCAATGTATACCAGCTGTTTACCGCCGGCGAACTGACCCTGTTCATGGGAATTTTTGTCCTGGCCATCGTAGCTGGAGTACTGCTCTTTATCGTCTTTGTTGAGCGCGGGCAGCGCAGACTGCCTATTCACTACGCCAAACGGATGATGGGGCGCAAGATGTACGGAGGACAAACCAGTCATCTGCCGCTCAAGCTGAATACATCCGGAGTTATTCCGGCAATCTTCGCATCGTCGATATTGATGTTCCCGGCGACCATAGCCAGTTTTTCTCCGGCAGGACCGCTGCAGGCCGTGGCCAACAACCTGCAGCCTGATTCGCTTGTTTACAACCTGATATTTGTGGCCTTGATCATTTTCTTCTGTTTTTTCTATACCGCAATAATCTTTGATCCCAAGGATATTGCCGACAACCTGAAAAAACAGGGAGGGTTCATTCCCGGAATAAGGCCGGGACTCAAAACCAAGGAGTTTATTGATTCTGTTCTGTCCAGACTGACTTTCAGCGGGTCCATTTATCTGTCGCTGGTATGTGTGCTTCCGGTGTTCATGATCAAGGAGTTCAATGTTCCTTTTTATTATGGAGGTACGGCTCTTCTAATTGTCGTGGTTGTGGCCATGGATACTATGGCCCAGTTTCAGTCCCATCTTATTTCCAGACACTATGAGGGACTCATGACAAAAACCAGGATAAAGGGCAGGCGCTAAGGTTTGAAGAAGTACAGAGGCATTTTTATTAAAAATGATTATGAAATAAGCATTTTAAGAGAAGCTAACAGGATTGTGGCCCTGATCCTTGATGAGCTTCAGAGTCTGATAAAGCCCGGCATATGTACAATGGAACTTGAAGAAACCGCGAACAAGCTTTGCGAGGAACATAAAGTCAAGCCGGCCTTCAAGGGCTACCAGGGATTTCCGTATACCCTCTGCTGCTCAGTGAACGAAGTGATTGTGCATGGATTTCCCAATATGGATGAACTTAAGTCCGGAGACATTTTAAGCGTGGACATGGGAGTGCAGCACCGCGGTTTTTTTGGAGATTCAGCTAGAACGTTTGCGGTGGGAGAAATTTCCGGCGAAGCGGACAACTTGATCAGCGTTACCAGACAGGCGCTTTATGAAGGTATCAGCAGGTCCATCCCGGGGAATGACCTTTATGAAATTTCAGGAGCTATTGAAAAATATTCTAAAGCTCATGGATGCTCCATAATTAAGCGTTTCGTAGGTCACGGCATCGGTGCCAGCCTGCATGAAAAACCGGAGCTGCCCAATTTTGTGCCCAGGCGCAGGCCGAAGATTCCCTTGAAAACCGGTATGGTGCTGGCCATAGAACCAATGTTGTCCCTTGGATCGGATCAGGTGGAAATCATGGCGGATAACTGGACAGCTAAAACAAAGGACAGAAGCTTATCAGCTCATTTCGAGCATACCGTGGTCATCACCAAGGACGGCCCGGAAATACTCAGCATTTTGGATTAAACGCTTTGGGGGTTAATTATTATGAAAGTCAGACCATCGGTCAGAAAAATGTGCGCCAGATGTAAAGTGGTCAGACGCAAGCGCGTATTGCGCATACTTTGCAGTAATCCGCGACACAAACAAAGACAAGGATAGCAGGTGATGTAAGAATGGCACGCATAGCTGGAGTAGATTTACCAAAGAAGAAAAAAATCGGCATCGCCCTGACTTATATCTACGGTATAGGCTGGACGACCTCGCTTAAGATCCTGGATGCTTCCGGAGTGGACTGGGCCAAAAAGACTGAGACCCTGTCCCCTGAGGAAGTCAACATCATACGCAATGAACTGGAAAACAACTATAAAGTTGAAGGCGATCTGAAAAGAGAGATCAGCGCCGACATCAAACGCCTTATGGACATCGGATGTTATCGAGGGCTCAGGCATCGCAGGTCCATGCCGGTTAGAGGACAGCGTACGCATACGAATGCCCGGATCCGTAAGGGACCTAAAAAGACAACTATTAAGAAAAAGAAATAATCCGGAGATTTTTTGATGGCAAAGCCCAAAAAAGTAAAGAAAAGAAAAGAAAAGAAGAATATTCCCACCGGTATTGTGCATATCAATGCATCTTTCAACAATACTGTGGTGACCATTACTGATCCGGCAGGAAACGTTGTCTCCTGGTCCAGTTCAGGAACAGTGGGTTTTAAGGGATCTCGCAAGGGCACTCCCTTTGCCTCACAGAAAGCGGCTGAGACTGCAGCTAAAATGGCCCAGGAAAATGGTATGCGTTCAGTGGGCATACTGGTCAAAGGGCCAGGGGCCGGTCGCGAATCAGCCATGCGGGCGATTAATATTTCCGGATTCAAGGTTACCTTTATCCGGGATATTACTCCCATTCCCCATAATGGATGCCGTCCGCCCAAAAGACGCAGAGTGTAAAAGGAGGTAATCGTTTTGGCCAGATATACAGAATCCAAGTGCAGAATTTGCCGCAGGGAAGGAACTAAACTTCTATTGAAAGGCGATCGCTGCTATACTGATAAATGTGCTGTGGAACGCAGGGCCTATCCTCCGGGAGAACATGGTCGAGCCAGAAAAAAGTCAAGCGACTACGCCCTTCAATTACGGGAGAAGCAGAAGGTCAGGCGCATGTACGGCCTTCTGGAAGGTCAGTTCAAGCGTTATTTTGAAATTGCTGATGCCAGGAAAGGCGCAACCGGAGCCAATCTCTTGATTATGCTCGAGAGGAGGCTGGACAATGTGACTTACCGCATGGGATTTGCCAACTCGAGAGCCCAGGCCAGACAACTGGTGCGTCACGGCCATTTCTCAGTCAACGGCAGAAGGGTGAATATACCCTCCATCCTGGTACGTGAAGGAGACAGCATCGCAGTAATCGAAAAAAGCAAAAAGAACGTGGTTATACAGGAAGCTCGGGATGTTCTGGCCCGAAGAGGCGCGCCGGACTGGCTGGAGGTCGACGAACAGGAGTTCAAGGGCGGCATCAAAGCATTGCCCACCAGGGAAGACATTACCTTCCCCATAAGTGAGCAGTTGATAGTGGAGCTTTATTCCAAATAACACGCAACCCGAATCAGGGCGCTCAGCCTGTGATTACGGCAGAATTCTTTGCACCGAGGCTTTAAATGATAATCCAGACTAATGAAAAACTCGTAAATACCCGGAACTGGTCCAGCCTGGTCAAGCCGGAACACCTGGCCCGGGATGAAAGGTCCTCGGCACACTACGGCAAATTCGTCTGTGAACCGCTGGAAAGGGGTTTTGGAACCACCTTGGGAAATGCCCTGCGCAGGATCCTGCTGTCTTCTCTGCAGGGAGCGGCCATAGTGGGCATCAGGATAGAAAACGCTCAGCACGAGTTCACCACTATTCCCGGCGTAGTGGAAGATGTGACCGATATAGTATTAAACCTGAAACAGGTGCGGTTCAACGTGACCAGAAATGAGCCGCAGCATCTAAAGCTTGTCGCCAACGAAAAAGGACAGGTGACCGCCGGAGCGATCCAGACCAATCAGAATATTGCAGTGCTTAATCCAAACCAGCATATAGCCACGCTAACCGATGATGTGGATCTGGTTATCAACATGGAAGTGCGTATGGGAAAGGGGTATGTCCCATCGGAGATGCATGAGGGTCTTGACGATGAGATTGGTCTGATCACTATGGACGCAACATTTTCACCTATCCGCAAAGTCGCTTTTACAGTTGAGCAGGCCCGCGTAGGTCAGCTGGCCAACTTTGATAAGCTTATCCTGGAAATATTCACTGACGGTTCAGTATTGCCCGAAGATGCTCTGGCCTACAGCGCTAAAATTTTAAAGGATCAACTAAACGTATTCATAAATTTCGATGAAACGAACGCTGATGTCAGCCCTGGTGATCCGCATACTGAAGACGGTATCGATCCCCAGCTGTTTAAAACCATTGAAGAGCTGGAGTTGCCCGTTCGGGCGAGCAATTGCCTGCGCAACGCAGGCATTCGGCTGGTGGGAGAGCTGATTCAAAAATCGGAAAACGATCTGCTGCGGACCAAGAATTTCGGCAGAAAATCTCTAGAGGATATTCGACGGGTGATCGAGAACATGGGATATGACTTCAACACTCCGATCGATAATTTCGAGCAAAAATATCAAGAATGGCTGAAAAGGAAAGAAGAAGATGAGGCATAGAAAATCCGGCAGGACCCTTAGCAGGAACTGGGAGCACCGCAAAGCCATGCTCAGGAATATGGCCAAATCTCTGGTTGTGCACGAGAAAATCAGGACCACCGTGCCCAAAGCCAGGGAATTGTCCAAAATGGCCGACCGGCTTGTCACATTGGCCTTGCGCGGAGATTTAAGCGCCAAAAGAGAAGCATATAAAGTATTGAACAATCACAAACTTGTGCAGCGTCTTTTTAATGAGCTGGCCCCCAAGTTTGAAGGCAGGCAGGGCGGATATACCAGGGTCGTCAAATATGCCAAGCCCAGGGTCGGAGATGGAGCAGCGCTGGCCATGATAGAATTCAGTTACAGTTCCGGTTATGAATCCGAGACAGTAAAACCCGAAGACAAACCAAAGGCCGCGCAAATTCCAGCAGAGCCTTCAGCTGAAGCGGCAAAACCCGAGGCTGAAAAACTGGATTCTGCCGCAGAAGACAAGGCGTCTCAAGAAAAAAGCGATGTTCAAGCTGAAGAGGCAAAGGCTGAAGAGGC
>SLDX01000093.1 GCA_007125075.1 Desulfonatronospira sp. | reverse complement strand
GTTCAAATGTTGTCAGCCAAATTAATGCCTTAAAAAATCATATCTCCAAGACTTATTCATCCTCAACTTAACTGATGAAATCCAAGGATAAAAGTCAAATTGTTGTCATTATTTTCAATATTTTGTAATCATTTTTATAATCCTGTAAATTTAAATACAGAATCGTAATCCATGTACAGAAAAAATTTATGCTTAATTGCAGTTCAAGACAATGAATAATTGAATACTTCTCCACTTTGCCGGGGAAGAAATGATAGTCATTATAAAAAAACATACTTGGCTCATAAATTGCTTACATTTTATGTAAGCATATAAATTGTTATCCAATCTGTTTAAGAATATTCAAATCCTGGAAATTCCAAACTATCAGAATTTCTATATCTGAAAACATCAATTCTCTTTCAGGAAGAGAGCAATGAAAAAATGGATTAAGGCGATTTTCTTAACAATGTTCATTACATTTTTTAACATTGGACTCAGCGGCTGCGGAGGAACGCATACAGACCAGTCCCAGGGCAGGGTACATCAGCTAGGCGGAGGGCTGCTCGGTGGAGTCACAGGAGGAATTATCGGATCTCATATCGGCAAAGGTTCCGGAAATGTGGCGGCAATCATTGGAGGAACTCTGGCTGGAGCCGCTCTGGGCAGCTATGTCGGCGGATACATGGACAGGGTTGACCAGCAGCAAATGGCCCATACCCTGGAAACAAAACCCACCGGACAAACCAGTACCTGGCAGAACCCCGATACCGGGAACCGCTACCAGATTACTCCTGTCAGAACATTTAAGACTGCTGAAGGCCGCTACTGCAGAGAATTCAATACTCAGGTGAACATCGGCGGGGAAATGAAGGATGCCTATGGAACAGCCTGCCGGATGCCTGACGGATCATGGCAGATACAGGGCAGCGAACCTGAAATAGCCCCCGGCGAGCCTCATTATGTGGAGCATCCCCCTATATACACTGAAATACCAAAGCAATCGCCCTCATGGAAAATACCCAGGGGCTACACATCAAAACCAAAAATACCAAAAGGACATCTGCCTCCACCCGGAATGTGCAGAATCTGGCATCCCGGCACACCGCCCGGGCTTCAGCCGCCTCCCGGCAATTGCGCGGCATTATCCAGACAGGTCCCCCCGGGAGCATGGCTTATCACCCGCTAAAACCTTATGAGAAACTAAAAACTTAATCCTGCCATGGAGAGATTGATGATAAAGAAAAAAATATTCTTTCTGATGTTCATTTTTTTCAGCTCAGGTTTGCTTTTGATTGGCGGCTGTACCGGCTCCACTGTCGGGATGGGCGATCACCATTACCGCCAAGGTCCCTCCAAAGGGGGCCCTCCACCATGGGCTCCGGCGCATGGTCATCGCGCAAAGTACACATATCGCTACTATCCTTCTTTTCAAATATACCATGACCTGGGCCGCAATCTTTATTTTTATTACAATGCCGGCCAGTGGCAAGCCTATTATCATCCCCCGGTGCGGCTGACCGGCTACAGCGTCGATCTGGTCATGGCTACTGACCTGCCCTATCATTACCATTCAGACGTTGTCAGGCAATATCCCCCCGGTCGGGGCAAGGGCAAAGGAAAAGGAAGAAGATAAACCGTGTACAAAATCAGGAAATAAAGATTCACACTGATCCAATTTATTATTACTAATTTCAATCCGAAAACTCTTTCTTCCGGATGTTGGGGGTTGCCGGTTTTTTATCCGGAAATCAAAAATTTTTTTAGTTTGGGAATCAAGCAATAATACTCAGGCGTATCTGAAATAAGTTGACGAATTAGTACGCGGACTGACAGTCTGCGTGCAATCACAGGCTGGCATTTATCAAAAGGAAAAAGAACCATTTCCGAATGAAAACTATTTAAATCATGAAAATAATACTTGTCGGACTTGGGCTGACTGTTGTCCTTCTTGTTGGAATTTCAACCTACATCACAACCCTTTACGACTATAACAGCCTCAAGCCGCAGCTAAGTCAGGCGGTACTTCAGTCAACCGGTCATGAACTGACCATTCAGGGTGACATATCTTTTTCTCCCGGCCTGAACCCAACCTTGAGCATGGAAGGCGCCACCCTGTCCAATGCCGACTGGAGCAACGAAAATTACATGGCCAGGATCGAGAAATTTGAGCTCAAGGTTTCCATTTTGCCTCTTCTGCGCAGAGAAATACACATTCAGCGGCTTATTCTTGAAAAGCCTCATCTTCTTATTGAAATAAATGAACAGGGACATTCCAATCTTGAATTTTCTCCTGGATCGTCGAAAGATCTCCCAGTTCCTGAAGGTATGGCCAGGGATCAGAGAATCAGTCTTCCAGGAATTGCTGCAGATCAGATCCAGGTAAAGGATGCTGTTCTGGAAATAAAAAATCATCAGCAGGGCAAAAATTCAATCTACAATATCAGCAGGATCGAGTCCCGTAAAACCACCAGAAATCGCTACTTACTGCTTCTTGAAATGGATATTGACGATGAATCGTTGATCGTGGAAGGTGTGATAGGTTGCCCGATAAGTGCCCTTGCTTCTCAAGATCCCTTGAATTTTCAGCTGCGGGCTGAAATTGCAGGGACCGAAATCAGTTCTCAAGGCAGTATACTGGACCTGCCCGGACTTTCAGGCCTCAGGCTTCAGGCCGGTGCAAAAGGATCGAACTTATCACGCATCAGTCATTTTATAAAAACTGAAACACCGCTGTCCGGGCCTTTTTCTGCTGTCTTCGAGCTGGAATCAGACGAGGCGGATGCTTACAGTATCCGGGATTTCAATCTGACCCTGGACAAAAGCAGCGCTTACGGAACTGCCTTTCTGGATCTAAGGGGAGAACGCCCGGTTATAGAAGCAGCCATAAACATGAACAGGCTTGATCTCAGGCCTGCCCTTAAAGCTCAAATTCAAGCCGGTTCTTCGGTTTCATCTGGAAGAAAAAGCAACAGGCTTTTTTCATCGGAACCTCTGCCCCTGGAAGGACTGAAAAAGGTCGACGCCAGAATAAATCTGGCTGTTGATAATCTTTCCCTGCCCTGGCTGGATCTGGATGAACTGGTCATGGACATTGTGCTTAAAGACGGACGGCTGGACATCGATGTACTGAATGCGGCCCGGGGACAGGGCAGTATGGTCGCGTCGCTGTTCATGGACACCAGCCATGCTGAACCGGTCATCAGGCTGAATTCAGGACTGTCCGGCTGGGATCTGGCTTCGACCTTGCAAGATCTGGGCAAAGAGTATTTTCTTGAAGCCAGATTGGAATGGGATATTAACATCAAAAGCAGGGGCGGCTCAATTGCCGCAATTATGGCCAACCTGGACGGAGTGGTTCAAGCCGGTCTGGGTCCTTCCGTTCTTGAAAACAACTCCTTCGAAAGACTGGGAGCCGACTTGAGCAGCAACCTGTTCCGAATATTTAATCCGGATGAAGACAGAGGGTCTTTTAGTGCGATCAATTGCGGAGTCCTTGTTCTTCAATCTCGTGAGGGTCTGGCGGAGTTGTCGGCACTGGTGGTGGACACGACCAGAATGACGGTACGAGGCAGCGGAACAATAAACCTGAGAAACGAAGCCCTGGACATCACCCTTTCTCCACGACCCAAGGAAGGACTGGACACCGGAGTCTTTGGAAGAATCAGCCTCAGCCTGAGTGAGTTGGCCCGCAGTTTCAAGATTTCCGGGACACTTGCTGACCCGAAGCTGGCTCTTGATCCCAAAAGGAGCCTGGTCACCATCGGCAAGGGAGTTGGAGGAACGGTTCTTTTTGGACCCATCGGGGCGGCTGCCTCTCTTCTGGGAAGCTCAGAATCCGGCATGGTTTGCCTGGAAAATCTGGAAAACGGGTCAAAAGAACCGGAAACATACCGAAAAGGAATAGGCGGGGCTCTGGATTCGATGGGAGAAGGCCTTAGAAGGCTGTTCAGATAATCTGAAAAAAACCGCTCCCCAGCGTAAGGGCCATATCAATCTTCCCTGCCGGCTACGGCTTTCCAGGTTTTTCTGAACAGAAAGCTTTCCTCAACATTGGCCTCCATTTCCTGAAAAAGAGACAAAGGCATGGAAAAGGACATCTGATCCTTGTCCAGCAGTCTGCGCAGATGTTTGCGCGCGGAAGGATCCATAAGACCGACCACTGCCCGGGGCCGATCCCTCTCTGCCTCGGCATAGGGCAGAATGCCTATTGCCTGGCAGCCCGCGGCAAACGGGATGGTAACGTTGTCGTAGGTTTCACGCGCATAGTTGGCCAGAACCACCAGAGCGCACAACTGGTCGGGGTTGACCAGAAAGGTTATGGTCTTGACCTGTTCTGGATCATCAATCCGGTCCAGCGGCTTTAAAAGCACATACTCGGCCGGAATGTCGGTGATAGGCAGATTTTCAACAAAAGCTCTTACCTGTTCAGGTACTTTAATGTAACGTTCACCTTCCATGAAGTCGTCATAAAATTCTGTAAGGCCCGCCTCTTTGAGTTTCTCACCTACCGCGCGGCCTTTGTCGGAATATTTGTTTCCGCTGGACAGAAAGCCGTGAAAGCATTCCTCGCCGCCCGGGAAATCAGTATAGCAGTTTCCAAAGCCAAGACCTACTCCTCCGCCCCAGCAGCCGTATGTCTGCCTGCTGAACGCGGCCGTCTTACCTTTAACCACATTGGCAAAAGCAAACATGACACAGTTCCAGCGGCCGGGCTTGAACTCAATCGCTCCCCCGGGTTTTTCACCGGCCCAGACGAGAGCCAGAGGCCTGTATTTAAGGTTGAGTATTTCGGCGATTCTGCTCCGCATAATGCTGCTCCTTTTGCTATTTCGCAAAAGCAGCGGCTTAAAGGGATGAAGCCATGGGTTTGACCACTGCTCCTGAACGCAGACATCTGGCACAGACCTTTATCTTCTGCACCCGTCCCTGAGGGAGCTGGGCTCTGACCTTGCGCAGATTGGGCAAAAAACGCCTTTTGGTGTGATTGTTTGCGTGGCTGACATTGTTTCCGGTGCGGGGCTTTTTACCGCAAATCTGGCATTCTTTGGTCATTTCGATTACCTCCAGCTGATCAAAAAAATTTTATCTGATGTTTACATTTAAGGTTAAAAAACTTATAAGATTCAGTTCACGTGATGATTCTGCGATCTATTTGATCAAAAATCTGCGATCTATTTGATCAAAAATCAAAAAAAAGAATTTAACCCTTTGCAGAAAAAATGGCAAGAGTAAAATCTTGACATAAACCTGAAACAAAAGATATTAAAATAAATTTGAGTATATTATGTTATTAATGAATTGGTTGTCCTTATCCGATATTCCGGATGAGGGCCGGAAATTATATTTTGAAGATGATTCTAAATGGCTGCTGCTCTGGGCTCGCTTTGCCCTGGACTGCAAAGCGAGCAAAAGCCTTATCACTTCCCTGGAGGTCCTGCCCCAGCAGGATGGCGTATACTTCCGGGGACGGGTTCAGGGACAGATCGCTTTAAGCTGTTCGCGCTGCCTTGAGCCTGGACTGGTTGATATTGATTACAGCATTGATGTTTACGAAAGTTTTGCTGTTGACCCTGAAGAACTGCCCCGCCAGCGACCTATAAAACAGGAAAACGGCAAGTGGTGGTTCAGCCCTGAACAACTGGCCTGGGAACATTTTGTTCTGGCTCTGCCTGACAAGCCTCTGTGCAGGAAGGATTGTCTCGGTCTATGTTCCAGGTGTGGGGAAAACATCAATCACGGCCTGTGCGTCTGCGTGGAAGAAACCCTGGACCCCAGGCTGGCCGTACTTCGCAACTTGAAAATAAACCGACAACGAGGTTGACCATGGCTTTGCCCAAGAAAAAGACATCCAGATCGAAAAAAGGCATGCGTCGGGCGCATGACCGTATTCCGACTCCAAACTACATCTATTGTGACTGCGGGGAAGCTGCCCTGCCCCATAAAGTCTGTCCTCAGTGCGGCACTTACAAGAGTCGCCAATACTTAAAGCCTACACAGGATGCAGCAAGCTAACCCCATAATTGCCGTGGATGCCATGGGTGGAGATTCCGGGCCGGAAGTGGTTATTCCCGGCGCAATGCAGGCGGCAAGACAGGAAAAGCTTGACCTGGTACTGGTCGGTGATCAGGAAGGCATAGAGAATGTCCTGAGGCGGGAAAAGAAAAACGGCGTTCAGGTGGAAATTATTCATGCCCCTGAGGTGGTGGGCATGAATGATAAGCCTTCAGAGGCACTGCGGCGCAAGAAGAACTCTTCCATTCAGACCTGCTTCAAGGAAGTACGGGAAAATAGAGCCCACGGAGTGGTAAGTGCCGGCAATTCCGGTGCCACCCTGGCCTGCGGCATGTTTACCCTGGGCCGGATCAAAGGCATTGAAAGGCCCGCACTGGCTTCCATACTGCCCACCGAGAAAAAGGACCCCCTGATCCTGGTGGATGTTGGGGCCAATGTGGAGTGCAAGCCCTACCATCTGGTTCAGTTCGGGTTGATGGCCGAAGTTTTTGCCAGGAATGTGCTGCATATAAAAAACCCCAAGGTTGGGGTGCTGACCATTGGTGAAGAGGAGGGCAAGGGCAACAAGCTGGTTCTGGAAACCATCAGGATGTTCAGGATGTCTTCCATGAATTTTGTGGGAAATGTCGAAGGCCGCGACTTTTTCACCGGAAAAGCCGATGTTGTGGTATGTGACGGCTTTGTTGGCAATATTGCTTTAAAGCTCATGGAAGGGCTAGCTGTATCACTCAGCAGAATACTTAAGGCTGAGGTTAAAAAAAGTCTGCTGGCCAGACTTGGCTTTCTGCTGGGAATAAAAGCCTTAAGAAGATTCGGCAGACATATAGACTACGCCGAATACGGAGGTGCGCCTCTGCTGGGTCTGAACGGCATAGGCATAGTCTGTCACGGTTCTTCGAATTCCAAGGCTATTACCAACGCAGTACTTATGGCCGGAGAATTCATCCGCAATCAGGCCAATGAACACCTCATAAATGGTCTCGGCGCCAATCAGGAACTAAGCCGTTTCGGTAAGAAAACACTGCCCGGCAGGCAATTATCGGGATAATTCCGAACATCGGGATTGTAATCAGTTTTTAAATTATCAGCTCCCCTGGATCCATGCATTCTCATATAATCAGTTTAGGCAATGCTGCCGTAAAACTTCCCGCGTCTGGCGGAAACCGGTTAGCAGATTGCTGAGAAGACCGCTGAAAAGCAATTGTTCAATGATACAAAATAACAGCTTTCTTACAGGATGCGGCTTTTACCTTCCGAAAAAAGTCATGACCAACCATGACTTTGAGCATCTGGTAGACACATCTGATGAGTGGATAACCACACGGACCGGAATCAAGCAAAGGCACATCAGCACTGGACAGGCCTGTTCCGACCTGGCGTACCATGCCTCGGTTCAGGCTCTGCATAAAGCCGGCCTGACTCCTCAGAAACTTACGCATGTGCTGATGGCCACCTTTACCCCGGACACTCATATTCCCAATGCGGCCTGTGTGCTCATGGAAAAACTGGGACACAGAAACATTGCCGCAATGGATATAAATACGGCCTGCACCGGTTTTATCTACGGACTGGAAGTGGCCCGGGGGCTTTGTGCCCTGTCAGCGGATGCCAATGTTCTTGTGGTGGCTTCCGAAGTGCTGACCTCAAGAGTGAATTTCAAGGATAGAAGTACCAGCGTGCTCTTTGGAGACGGTGCAGGAGCAGCAGTATTATCCAATTCCAGATCTCAAGGCCATGAGCTGTTCGGAGAACTGGTGGATGTCTGCCTGAAAGCCGACGGATCTCTGGGAGAGCTGCTTACGGTCAAGGAAGGAGGATCGGCTTATCCTTTAAGACTGGGACAGATGGTGGGCGAAGATTTTTTTATTCGGATGGAAGGCCGGGAAGTTTTCAAGCACGCGGTAAGATCCATGTTCAACGTAAGCATGGAAATCCTGGAAAGAAACAACTTACGCCCTGAGGATGTCAACCTGGTCATTCCACATCAGGCCAACATCCGCATCATTGATTCCCTGGCAAAAAAAATGAACCTTGAACCGGATCATTTATTCGTTAATGTCCAGAAATATGGAAACACCTCTGCGGCTTCCGTGCCCATTGCTCTGGGCGAAGCCATGCAACTGAAGCGGATCAAAGCTGGAGACATTGTCCTGCTGGTTGCTTTCGGCGGCGGCTTTACCTGGGGCTCTGCTCTGGTGCAGTTTTAAACCATCAAACCCAAGCGAGCCGGATATGAGTGAATTGCCCAAAACCGCCCTGGTCACCGGCGGATCACGCGGTATAGGCCGCGCCTGTGCCTTGCGACTGGCCCGGGAGGGATACCTTGTATACATCACTTACGTGAGCAGGCCTGAGCTGGCTGAGCAAACCTGCACTGAAATCTCCGCGGAAGGCGGCCTGGCCAGAGCCTTCGCCTTGGACATCGGGGATCGAGAAGCAGTGAATTCCTTTTTCCAGAACGAAATTAAAGACAAGGTTTTTCTGCAGGTCCTGGTCAACAACGCAGGGCTTACCTGGGACGGACTCCTGGTACGCATGAAGCCTGAACAATGGGATCAGGTGATCAATATCAATCTTTCCGGATCTTTTAATTGTCTGCAGCAGGCGGCCAAACTGATGATGCGCAACCGCAGCGGCAGGATAATCAATATTTCCTCGGTTACCGCTCAGAGCGGAAATGCCGGACAGGCCAACTATACCGCAGCCAAGGCCGGGCTCATCGGCCTGACCCGGACAGCTGCGCAGGAACTGGCTCCCAGAAACATTACCGTCAATGCAGTGGCTCCGGGTTTTATTGATACGGACATGACCGCCGGTCTTTCAGAAGAACTTAAAGAAAGGTTTCTGCAGATGATTCCGCTCCAAAGATTCGGCACTCCTGAAGACGTGGCCGGGTGCGTGGCCTTTTTGGCCTCTGAGGGAGCCGGATACATTACCGGTCAGGTACTGGGAGTCAACGGCGGCATGCATATGTAGAAACAAGATAGTCCTGGCGGGCCGGACGCCTCGTGCAAGCCTTATTTTATGTACGTTAAAGCATTCATGAGTTCTGTTTATTGCGGCCTGCATTCGAAAATTTGCCTTTGACCTCTGAGCTTGATACTCAGGCATTCATAATATATGAGTTCACAGGAAAGAGGTGTTCAAGCGCTCCGTTTCAACGCCAAAACAACCTATACATCTTAAGGAGAGAAAGAATGTCCGTAGAACAAAAGGTCAAGAAAATCGTCATGGAACAGCTTGGCATTTCAGAAAACGAAGTTAAGCCGGAAGCAAAATTTGTTGAGGATCTGGGGGCTGATTCTCTGGATCTGACTGAGCTTATCATGGCCATGGAAGAAGAATTCGACATAGAAATCGACGATGAAAAAGCGCAGGAATTGCTGACTGTTCAAGCTGCCATAGATTATATAAACGCCAATAAATAGTAAGGCTGCCGGGGCCTGAAAAACCAGCCGGCAAGCGCAGGCCGTTATGTGTAACGCTTTTGCAGATAATTTCTGCCGCTCATCTACCGGCGCTTTGACTGGCCTTCGGCATATCAAATAGTTAAAAATTCAGGAATTTAATGATGCCTAGAGTTGTTGTTACCGGGCTGTCTGCAGTCACGCCCATAGGCAAAGACCTGGAACAGAGCTGGAAAAATTTGCTTGAAGGAAAAAGCGGAGTAGACCGCTTGGCCAGGTTCGACTGCACGGGATACGCAAGCCAGATAGCCGCCGAGATCAAGGATTTTGATCCCGTGCATTACATGCATCCCAAAGAAGCCAGACGCATGGACCGTTTTTGCCACCTGGCAGTGGCCGCTTCACGGATGCTGATTCAGGATGCAGGCATAAGCCCGGAAAATATGGATATGGATCTGTGCGGAGTAATCCTTGGCTGCGGTCTGGGTGGACTGGAAACCATTGAAGAGTTCCATTCCAAACTGCTTAAATCCGGACCCAGACGAGTCTCGCCCTTTTATATTCCAATGCTGATAGCCAACATGGCTGCCGGACAGGTATCCATAATGACCGGTACCAAGGGACCCAATCTGGTCACGACTTCAGCCTGTGCCTCTGGCCTGCACGCCATAGGCTACGCCTATTCAGACATCAAGCTCGGCCGGACCAGAGCCATGATCACCGGGGGTGTCGAATCCACGATCACGCCTATGGCCGTGTCCGGATTCAGTGCCATGAAGGCCCTGTCCACCAGAAATGATGCTCCCCAGCAGGCCAGCCGCCCTTTTGACCGTGACCGCGATGGTTTTGTCATCGGTGAAGGCAGCGGTCTGCTCCTGCTTGAGGATCTGGAAAGCGCCAGAGAAAGAGGAGCCACCATCTACGCTGAAGTAACAGGGTTCGGGGCTTCAGGTGATGCTTATCACATCACCGCTCCGGACGAATCAGGACAAGGTATGGCCCTGGCTATGAAACAGGCTATACGCGAAGCAAAAACCACCCCTGAGCAGATCGACCACATCAATGCTCACGGGACTTCCACAAGCCTGAATGACCTGACTGAAACAAAGGCCATCAAGGAAGTCTTCGGCAGACATGCTTACGACATCCTGCTTACAGCCAACAAGTCAATGATCGGACATACCCTTGGCGCGGCAGGAGGAATCGAGGGCGTTTTCAGCGTCAAGAGCCTTTATCATGGACATATTCCCGGGACCGTAAACCTGGACAATCAGGATCCGGAATGCGATCTGGATTACTGCGGCCGGGGAAGCATCAAGAGAAACATAAATTATGCCCTGTGCAATTCTTTTGGTTTCGGCGGAACCAACTGCTGCATATTGTTCAAAAAATTCGAAGAATAGGAGTGCATGGGAGCCGAAATAAACGAGGAGTATTTCATCTGATGAGTAGTATTGAAGAGATAAAAAAGGTCGATCCTGAAATTGCCAGGTGCATAGAACTTGAAGAAAAACGTCAGCTGACCAAGCTCGAGCTTATAGCCTCTGAGAACTTCACCTCCCTGGCTGTCAGGCAGGCCATGGGCACTGTCATGACCCATAAGTATGCTGAAGGATATCCAGGCAAAAGATATTATGGCGGCTGCGAGTTCGTGGACATGGCTGAAGACCTGGCCCGCGACAGAGCCAGAAAACTCTTTGAGGCCGAGTACGTTAATGTCCAGCCCCATTCAGGATCCCAGGCCAACATGGCTGTTTATTTCTCCATGTTGAAGCCTGGAGACACCATCATGGGCATGGACCTTTCGCACGGCGGACATCTGACTCATGGATGCCCGGCCAATTTTTCCGGTCGACTGTACAATAATGCCTTCTACGGAGTGGAAAAAGAGACCGGCTATATCAATTACGATCAGGTGGAAGAACTGGCTCTCAAGCACAAACCGGACATGATCATCGCCGGCGCCAGCGCCTACCCCAGGGAAATCGACTTCAAGCGTTTCCGGGAAATTGCCGATAAGATCGAGGCCAGGCTTACTGTGGACATGGCTCACATAGCGGGTATTATCGCCGCCGGACTGCATCCCTCTCCTGTGCCCCATGCCCACTTCACCACTACCACCACACATAAGACTCTTAGAGGTCCCCGCGGAGGTATGATTCTAAGCCGGGAACAATACTCCAAGGCGCTTAACTCCCAGATATTTCCAGGAATTCAGGGTGGGCCGCTAATGCATGTCATTGCAGCCAAAGCCATTTCCTTCAAGGAAGCCCTGGCTCCAGAGTTCAAGGAATATCAGAAGCTGGTAATTGAAAACGCGAGAACCATCGCCCGCCTGCTTATGGACGCAGGGTTCAACCTGGTTTCCAGGGGAACAGACAATCATCTGCTCCTCGTTGATCTGACGAACAAAAACATTACCGGCAAGGATGCAGAAATTGCGCTGGATAAAGCCGGAATGACCGTGAACAAAAACACCGTGCCTTTTGAAACCAGATCTCCATTTGTGACCTCAGGAATTAGAATCGGCTCCTCAGCACTGACCACCAGGGGCATGCGTCCCGAACACATGGAGCAGGTGGTGCAGTGGATGATAGAAGCCCTGGACAACCATGAAAATGAGAGCCGCCTGCAGCAGACAGGCAAGGCTGTGGAGAAATTTGCAGCGGACTTTCCTCTGTTCGCCTGGTAAGCGTACTTTTGAGGCTGAATAACACTCAGTGCCGGGACAGCAGGAATAGATTGGGAATATGCCTGCGGCACCCGGAAGACTTCCGGAAACTCAGGCCTCACCGGCTCTCAGGAGAAATCATTGACACACCAGAGACTTTCCTGGGATGAATACTACATGCGAATAACGCATCTGGTGGCCCAACGGTCCACCTGTCTCAGGCGCATGGTCGGAGCCATTGCAGTCAAGGACAAGCGCATCCTTGCCACCGGGTATAACGGCGCTGCCGCAGGGCTCGACCACTGCCTTGATATCGGCTGTCTGCGCGAACAGCTGAGGATCCCCTCTGGAGAACGCCATGAACTTTGCCGCGGACTCCACGCAGAACAAAATGTAATCATCCAGGCAGCCATCCATGGAGTGAGCATTACCGGCGCCTCCATCTACAGCACCACCCAGCCCTGTCTTATTTGTTCAAAAATGCTGATCAACTGCGGGGTGCAGAACATTTTCTTCAGTCAGGGCTATCCGGACCAGCTGGCCCAGGATATGCTCAACGAGGCAGGTGTGCTCTTTAAACTTTTACAGTTCCCTGAAAACTGATACTGCCCGGAATTTGAGATGATACCTGAACCCAGAGCTATGCTTCAAAGCGATTTCATGCTGCAGGCCGTTCATCTGGCCCTCAAGGGCAAGGGTTATACCGCTCCCAATCCAAGCGTCGGCGCCCTGGTGGTGTCCGGGGAAATGGTCCTTGGGCGAGGCTGGCATAAGGCTTATGGACAAGCCCATGCCGAGGTCGAAGCCATAGGCGATGCTCTTGTTCATCACCCTGATCTGTCTTCATGTACGCTTTACGTGACATTGGAGCCCTGCAACCATCAGGGCAAGACACCGCCCTGCACCGAAGCCATACTCAGTGCAGGAATAAAGCATGTGGTGGTGGGAACCAGAGATCCCAACCCTGAAGTTGCCGGAGATGGCGCAAGCTGTTTGAGAAGCAAGGGGATAAAGGTGACTCTTGGGGTTGAAGAGCAAAGATGCCGCGATCTGATCTCTGACTTTGAACTTTTTCAGAAAACCGGTCGGGCATATGTCTATCTGAAGACCGCCTCAACTCTGGACGGAAGAATTGCGGCCCGGACCGGACATTCAAGATGGGTGACATCCGGGACTTCCCGGATGATGGTTCATGAACTCAGGTCCAGGGTGGGCGCGGTGCTCATTGGGGGCAATACTTTTTACCGGGATGATCCCGCTCTGACCTGTCGTACAGCCCGGGCTGCCAGGCAGCCGCTGGCCGTGATTCTGACAACCAGATTGCCGGATTCTGACCGGAATCTTTACCTTTTGCGCCATAGAGCAGAACAGACAGTTTTCTGGACCGATCACCAGGGAGCTTCTTCACCGGCTGCAAAAAGGTTGTCATCTCTTGGCTGCACGGTAATGGGGCTTGGGCCGAAAAATGAGGGTCTGGATCTGGAAGAGGGGCTTGTCCGTCTGAGACAGGAGCTGGGCATCTATTACGTGCTTTGTGAAGGAGGCGGACTACTGGCTTTGAGTCTTGTTCAGCAGGGTCTGGCGGATGAAATCTGGGCTTTTGTGGCCCTTAAGCTGCTGGGCGATGATCAGGCTGTGGCCATGGTCAGGGGAAGAAAAGTCCTGCATATGGATCAGGCCTTAAGTTTCCGTCTGGCTGAAATGAAATCCCTTGAATCCGATATCTGGCTGAAGATGTATTCTGCTTTAAGGGAATAATATATTGACCAATGCATTATTATCAGTGATAATTTTTATTTATGTTTACAGGTTTGATTCAGGCAACCGGGAAAATAGCCGGGGTGGAAAAAAAAGGTTCGGAAACACGCTTTAAAATTCTGCCCGGGTTTCCCATGAGCGATGTACGCTTCGGTGAAAGCATTGCAGTGAATGGAGTCTGTCTGACCGTGGAAGACTTTACGCCGCAGGCTTTTTCTGCCTATGCTTCCCAGAAAACCCTGTCTGTTACCAATCTTGGAGACCTGTACATCGGCGCTCAGGTCAATCTGGAACGGGCTCTGGCTCTGGGAGACAGGCTTGGCGGGCATCTGGTCTCAGGACACATCGACTGCCTGGCCCGGGTGGAAAACATCGAGCCGGCCGGTGAGTCAAAAATATATACCCTGAGCTTCCCGGAAGAATTCGGCTCCCAGGTTATCGACAAGGGATCAGTTGCTCTGGACGGCATAAGCCTGACAGTGATCGGATGCACACGGAGCAGTCTCCAGGTCAACATCATTCCCTCAACCTGGAAGGAGACCACGATCTCAGGCTGGAAAAAAGTCTCCCTGGTGAATATGGAAACCGACATGATCGGCAAATACGTGCAGAAAATGCTTGAGCCGCTGATCAGCACCAATGATAAGGCGGGCATAAAGAGCAGGATTGATTCTGAATTTCTGCGCCGGCACGGTTTCTGAACACTTTAACCCCGGCCTGCTTTACTTTATATTTGTTACGGCCGGATCTCAAAGAGGCAGTTATAAAATGTCCATATGCAGTATTGAAGAGGCGGTAGAAGATATCCGGCGCGGCCGGATGGTCATTCTTGTTGATGACGAAGACCGCGAAAACGAAGGCGATCTGACCATTGCAGCCGAACAGATCACACCGGAAGCGATCAATTTCATGGCCAAATACGGCCGCGGACTCATTTGCCTGGCCCTGACTCCGGAATGGGTGGACAGGCTGGGCCTGCCCCTTATGGCTCCTAAAAATACCTCTAAATTCGAAACCGCCTTCACCGTGTCCATAGAAGCAGTAAAAGGAGTAACCACGGGCATCTCAGCCTATGATCGTGCCACGACCATACTTACAGCCATCCAGGATGATGTCACTCCCGCGGACATC
Source organism: Desulfonatronospira sp. (assembly GCA_007125075.1). Classification (GTDB taxonomy): domain Bacteria; phylum Desulfobacterota; class Desulfovibrionia; order Desulfovibrionales; family Desulfonatronovibrionaceae; genus Desulfonatronospira. The sequence continues at coordinate 14,165 of SLDX01000093.1, read as the reverse complement.
GCCACTCCGGGGCATATCTTTCCCTTGCGGGCTAAAAAGGGCGGTGTACTTGTCCGGGCAGGGCAGACCGAAGGCGGCACGGATCTGGCCCGACTGGCAGGGTTTAAGCCTGCTGCGGTAATATGCGAAATAATGCGTGATGACGGCAATATGGCCCGCATGCCCGATCTGGTGGAATTCTCCAAAAAGCATGCAATCAAAATCTGCACCATCGAAGATCTCATCCGCTACCGCTCCAGATTCGACTCCATGGTCAAACGGGTGGGAGAAGCGGAACTTCCCACCTGCTACGGCAACTTTCGGGCCATTGCTTTTGATAATGAAGTCGACGACAACACCCATATTGCGCTGGTCAAGGGCAAGATAAAAAAAAAAGAACCTGTCCTGGTCAGGGTGCACAGCCAGTGTCTTACCGGCGATGTTTTCGGCTCCCTGCGCTGTGATTGCGGCAACCAGATCAAGGAGGCCATGCGCATGGTGGAGCAGGAGGGCAAGGGAGTGATCCTGTATATGAGCCAGGAGGGCCGGGGAATCGGGCTGGGCAACAAAATCAAGGCCTATGGTCTTCAGGACCTCGGAAGGGACACCGTGGAAGCCAACGAAGAACTGGGCTTCGCTCCTGATCTGCGCAGTTATGGTATCGGGGCTCAGATACTGGTCAACCTCGGAATAACCAAAATGCGCCTGATGACCAACAATCCCAAAAAGATCATCGGGTTGGAGGGCTTTGATCTGGAAGTGGTGGAAAGGATGCCCATAGAGGTTCCCCCATGTGATGAAAATCTATGCTATCTTTTGACTAAAAAAGAAAAAATGGGACACCTGCTCAATATCTCAGACAAAACTTAAACTCAACCGATCCGGAGAACTTGAATGCAGCACATCAAAACCATAGAGGGCAGGCTGGATGCCAAAGGCCTGAGGATTGCCCTGGCAGCGGGCAGATTCAACGATTTCATCGTGGATAAACTGGTTGGCGGAGCGGTAGATTACCTGCTTCGACACGGAATGCAGAAAGAAAACCTGATCATTTACAAGGTTCCGGGAGCCTTTGAGCTTCCTGTTCTGGTCAAACGTCTGGCTCAGAAGAAGGATCTTGACGGGATTGTCTGTCTGGGAGCTGTTATCCGTGGAGCTACTCCGCATTTCGACTACGTGGCCTCGGAAGCCACCAAGGGAATCGCCCAGACCTCCCTGGAAACAGGAATGCCTATAGGCTTCGGCATTCTGACCACGGACAATCTTGAGCAGGCTATCGAGCGTGCAGGAAGCAAGGCCGGAAACAAGGGAGTGGAGGCTGCTGCTGCCGTACTTGAACTTATAAGGGTCCTGGAGCAGGTGGACTAACTCTGTCCAATGGATAAACATAACATAAAGCCTGGACCAAGGCCTGAACATTCCAGGCGTGCCCAGCGCATATACGCATTCCAGATCCTTTACTCCATGAATTTCGCCCCGGATGAAAAACAGCTGCGGACCACTTTTGAACATTTTCAGGAAGAAAACCAGAAAAACAAAACCTCTAAGGGTTCATACGCCTGGGAATTGATTCTGGGGGTATACGACAATCTCGACGAATTGAACCGGGTAATCAGCAGGTACTCGCGCAACTGGAGAGTGGAACGCATTGCTTTGGTGGAGTTGACCATCATGCGCCTTGCAGCTTATGAAATGCTAAGAAGAAGCGATGTACCTCTTAAAGTGGCCATAAATGAAGGCATTGAATTGGCCAAGGCCTTTGGCGACGAAAATTCCCGCAACTTTGTCAATGGCATTCTCGATGCTGTGGCCAAGGATATAAAAAATGGTAAACTTGGGGTTGGTTCAGGATTTTGAATCCTGCCCAGCGCATTTTGTCCGGGTTTCATTTTTTTTACCGGAGGAAGCAGAAACTTCAGGACCCCTGCTCAGTTCCTGGCCGATAAATGAACAGCAGATCTGGCAGCTTTTCTTCCCCAGAAGTCAGGATATGAGCTTGGACCTTTGGGCTGAAGAGCTTGCCTGCTGCTTACAGGACCTGGGATACGGCAAATGGTGCCTGAACACCCGGGAACTGATCAGGATGATGAACTTAGCTCCGGATCAGGCCCTGATTATGTGGGGAGAACTTTTCTGGCCTAAATTCAGAATGGATTCCGTCTTTATTTTCACTGCGAAGAGTGCTTCACCTGCAGTCAAAAAGACTCTGGATTTATGGCACAGGTCGGTGACCAACATCTGCAGGCGCGGGCACTATGATTTCACTGCGCCGGAAAACCTGCCTGCTGATAAGCCTGAACCTGGTGCGCAAAAAGTTTCTTTCTGGAAAAGGCTCGGCTTCATGCATTGCTGCTAGCAGTACGGTAGCCGGAGTCTTCAGGCCAAAGGTTTGGAAATGGAGAGCAATATGCAGGAGAGCAAGTACAATCCAGGCAGGATTGAACAGAAATGGCAGAAAAAATGGGAGGAGCAGCAAGCCTTTTATGCTTCCCACGAAGAAGTTTCCAGACCCAAATATTATGTCCTGGAGATGTTTCCCTATCCTTCAGGGCGCATACATATGGGCCATGTGCGCAATTATTCCATAGGCGACGTGGTCGCAAGAATGAAGAGAATGCAGGGTTTCAACGTCCTGCATCCCATGGGCTGGGATGCCTTCGGCCTGCCCGCTGAAAACGCGGCCATAAAGAACAACACCCATCCTGCCCACTGGACTTACCAGAACATCAGCTACATGCGCGAGGAACTAAAAAGGCTCGGGTACTCCTATGACTGGAGTAAAGAGCTGGCCACCTGCCATCCTGGATACTACAAGTGGGAACAGCTCTTTTTTATTGAGCTCTACGAGAAAGGACTGGTCTATAGAAAAAAAGCCCCGGTCAACTGGTGTCCAACCTGTCTGACCGTACTGGCCAATGAACAGGTCGAGGCCGGATTGTGCTGGCGCTGCGACTCAATGGTGGAAAACAGGGAGCTTTCGCAGTGGTTTTTGCGCATTTCCGATTATGCTGAAGAGCTTCTTGCCGACCTGGACAAACTGAGTACTGGCTGGCCCGAACGGGTGATCAGCATGCAGAAGAACTGGATAGGCAGAAGCCGGGGCATGGAAATCGATTTTGCTGTTCAAGGACTGGACCGAAAAATTACTGTTTTCACCACCAGACATGACACCCTTTTCGGAGCCACTTTCATGAGCCTCGCGCCTGAACATGAGCTTGTGTCTGAACTGATCAGGGAAAATCCGGACAAAGACTTTATCCTGGACTTCATCAAAAGGGTTTCCGCACAGGACCAGGAAGAACGGGTTGCTGAGGGGGCTGAAAAGGAAGGTGTGTTCACCGGCAGATATTGCATAAATCCTGTTACCGGCGAACAGATGCCCGTTTATCTGGCCAATTTTGTTCTTCTGGGATACGGAACAGGCGCGGTTATGGCTGTACCCGCCCATGATCAGAGGGATCTGGAATTTGCCGGAAAATACGGTCTTCCTGTCCGGGTAGTGGTTCAGCCTGAAGAATCCGTTCCTGACCCTGAAGCCATGACTCATGCTTTTACCGAACCCGGATTCGCTGTAAATTCCGGGCAGTTCAACTCCAAACCCACTTCCAGAGTGCAGGAGGAAATCGCTGATTACCTCGAATCCCTTGGAATCGGACGCAGGAAGACAAATTATCGTCTCCGTGATTGGAACATCTCCAGGCAGCGTTTCTGGGGCGCGCCCATTCCAATGATCTATTGTCCTCAGTGCGGTATTGTCCCCACTCCTCGTGAGGAACTCCCGGTCCTGCTGCCTGAGGATACGGAGATGCCTCCCGACGGTCGTTCGCCTCTGCCTGAACTGGACAGCTTTGTGCAGACAGTCTGCCCGAGATGTGCCGCACCGGCCAGACGAGAGACAGATACCATGGATACTTTTGTCGAATCTTCCTGGTATTTTGCCCGCTTTACCTCCCCGCGCAGAGAAGACGCCCCCTTCGACGCCGGGGCTGTTAAGCACTGGCTCCCTGTAGACCAGTATATCGGCGGAATTGAGCACGCCATTTTGCATCTTCTTTATGCCCGCTTTTTCGTCAAAGCCTTGCGCGACCTTGGCTACTGGGATCTTAAGGAGCCGTTCGCCAATCTTTTGACGCAGGGGATGGTGCTCAAGGACGGCGCTAAAATGTCCAAGTCCAAGGGCAATGTAGTTGACCCTGATGAAATGATCAGCCGCTTTGGTGCGGATACAGTCAGGCTTTACTGTCTTTTCGCATCTCCGCCGGAAAAGGATCTGGAGTGGAGCGACCAGGCCATAGAAGGTTCGTACCGCTTTCTGAACCGACTCTGGCGGCTTATTCATGATTTACCCCCTGTTCTTTCACCTGTTGGTCCCTGCCTGAAAGTAAATCCTGACGAACTTGGCTTCGAAGAAAAAGAACTGCGCGCCGTGGAACACGATGTCATGCGCAGGGCCACCAGGGACATGCTGGAGAGGTTTCAGTTCAACACTGCAATTGCCGCGGCCATGGAGCTGCTCAATGCCGTTAACCAGCATAAGGAAGCCCTTAAATCCAATAAAAGCGGGCAGCAGATCCTATCCTCAGCCCTGTCTACGGTTTTGACCGTACTTGCGCCCATTGTCCCGCATATCTGCGAGGAATTGTGGTCTTTTATGGGCTATAAAACCCCGCTTGCCGCGGCCAAATGGCCCGCTTATGACTCTCAGGCCATTGAAAAAGAAAAAATTACCGTAGTCATTCAGGTCAACGGCAAACTGCGTTCAAGCCTGAACGTCCCGGCCGACATAAATGAGGAAGAGTTCAAAAGACTTGCGCTTGCAGATTCCAAGGCCCGGAAACATATCCAGGGCAGGACAGTGATCAAGCTGATCGTGATCCCCAAAAAACTGGTCAATATAGTGGTACGTTGATGCGAATCCTATTCCTGTTGCTCGTCATCCTGACCATTCCGGGAGTGACCGGCTGCGGATACAATTTTGCAGGCATGGTTCCGGTAAGACTTCCCGCGAATGTCGAGCTTCTCAATATCAGCGAGGTCCAAAATCCTACACAGGAGGTCTGGCTGGAAGCTTATCTGCGCTCCAATTTTCGGGATGAAATATCCAGAAGAGCTGAGGTGACCTGGGTTGATGAAAATGAAGCCGAAGCTTTGGTCCATATCCAGGTCGAAAGGCTCAGGACTTCTGACGGACTTATCGGAGTGGATGATCGCCTTGTCCGGGTCGACGTACGCATAGACATGGAAATTTTTATGCTCGATGCCCTTACACAGGAGCGGATCTGGTCTTCCGGGATTGCCAGGGGGACCAGCTCCTATCATGTGGCCCGGGAGGAGATTGTTGTTCCCGGTGAACCCGGACCTGCTCACAGGCAGGCTGTAGAGGAAGCAGTTGACGATGCTCTGCGCCGGGCGACCGATCGCCTGGGGCACGTTTTTTAAAGGTGGATAGGATGAACAGGCCGGGCTTTTATTTTTGTTTCTGTCCGGATCCAAATCTTTTAAACAGACAGATCCGAAAACTTCTGGATTCCTTTGTTCCCGGCAACTGGCAGGTGAATACCCTGTGGAGCGATGATCCCGACCTGGAATCAAAGCTGGGGCAGGCTCTGAGTCTGGTGGATATGATGGGCTCAGCCAAAGCGGTGATCGTGCGCAGATGTGAAGTGCTCAAAGACGGATTCTGGCCCTCTCTGGCTCCGGTTTTAAAAGGTTTCAAGCCCGGAATCTGGCCCTTTTTCTGCCTGGAAGCACAATGGGACAAAAACAGACCCAAAGTGCCCGCGGTTCTGGCCAAGCAGAAATTTTACAGGATTGCCGGAGAAAAGGAATGGATCTGGCAGTTTCCCGGGATTACCAGACAGAACCTGCCGCGCTATGTTCGAAATAAGGCGGGCGAACTGGGGCTTGCTTTTGCTCCGGGTGTTCAGGATAAATTGGCTGGCATACTGCCGCTGGACAGCCATGGAGTGGACCAGGAGCTGGCTAAGCTTTCTCTTTTGGTCAATGATAATGAGCGTGTTGAACCCGAGCATCTGGAAGCAGTTGAACCAAAGGCTGATATCGATATTTTCGCTTTGATGCGCATGGTACAGCAAGGTAGAAGCGTGACGGATGTATGGCAGAAAATTTTCAAAGACCAGGAATCCGGACGTGACGGCCTGTTTCCTTTTTTGGGACTTTTACTGCGCGAGGCAAGGATTCTCTGGCATCTGACGAACGACGAATCAGGCAATATATATATTCATCCAAAAGACAGATCTGAAAAAACTGCTTTAGCCAGCAAGCTGGGCCAGGAAAAAACCGCCAGGCTCTGGACCATGATCCTGGAGGCGGAAATGGGGGTCAAATCCGGTACTATCCTCCCGGATCAGGCCATGGAAAATCTTACAGCTGATCTTTACCGGCTTTTCAAACCTGGTTGAGTTTAATTAAACCTGGAACAACGTATGTCCACTGAAAAACCGCATTATATCGGACATCGCAGAAGACTTAAAGAGCGCCTGGCCCGTGATCCGGCAAAGCTTCATGATTACGAAGTCCTGGAACTTCTGCTCGGGTATGTTCAGCCCCGCAAGGACACAAAGCCACTGGCCAAGTCGCTTTTAAAACATTACCCGACATTCAGGGACATCCTTGCCGCAAAGCCCAATGAACTGGAGACTATTGACGGAATAGGACCGGGTATTATTAAATTTTTAACACTTTGGGCCGAATTCTGGTCCAGAACCGAGCAATCAGGGCTTACCGCAAGAAGTATACTGAACTCTCCGGACAAGGTGATCCGTTTGGCCCGCTCCAGACTGCAGTTCAAGTCTCTGGAGGAGTTCTGGACAATCTTTGTAGATAATAAAAACAGGCTGGTCGGTTTTGAAAAAATCAGTAAAGGAACAGTGGATCAGGCTCCGGTTTTTCCCAGAGAAATAATTTCCCAGGCACTGGAAAAAAGAGCCAGTGGAATTATTCTGGTCCACAATCATCCGGGAGGCGATCCTCATCCTTCAATCCAGGATCGCGAACTGACCACAAAAATCAAGGAGATATCCCTGAGTCTGGGACTAAGGTTACTGGATCACATTATCGTTGCTGATGAAGACTCTTTCAGTTTCCAGGAGCACGGATATTTGTGATTCAAATGTTTAAAAAGTAAATTATGTCTGATTTTTTTAAAATCTTGAACATAATCTAAATTCCAATACAAACGTTAACATGCAGGAGCGTACCTGAATTAATTCAGCACTGGCTTCTGATCATTTTTTTATCGTGCCCTGAAAACCAACGGCTGTATCTTATTGATCGACGCCCAATACCTGAGGAGGGATGGTAATGAAAAGCATGGATTGTGTGCTCAGCGGTAAAGTTCAAGGTGTGTATTTCAGATCCTGGGTCCAGGGACAGGCCCAGGAACTTGGTCTTAAGGGCTGGGTCAGAAATCTGCATGACGGCCGTGTGGAAGTGCTGGCTCAAGGCGAAGACAATGCTCTGGCAGAATTGAAAAAGAGACTGATTCAGGGGTCTCCAACGAGCAATGTCAAGGAAATACACTGTGAAATTATCGATTATGAAAAAACTTATTCCATATTTGAAATCAGATAAATTTTTCAGAAAAAATACAAAATAGATTGTTTGCGGATTAATATCCTGGTTGACTATTCCTGTTCGCAACTTAAATATTGATACTCAAGTCGGCAAACTTACCGGACAAGACTTGAGATCAGTTTTTTGCGTCCAAAATATTGCAAACATCTTTTTCAAGAAAAACAAGCATTTGCCAGGAGTATATATGAGTGACAACAAATCACGTCCTGAAGAGCCTGGAGAAATTATTGCCACAGGGGAAAGCACCCCTCAGTCTCCAGTCTCCGGCACTGAGAGCGAAATGGAGATACCCAATGAGCTCCCCTTGTTGCCGGTAAGGGATATCGTGGTTTTCAACTATATGATCCTTCCTTTGTTCGTAGGTCGCGAAAAAAGCATCCAGGCCATAGATCAGGCCCTGAACAACAACCGCTACCTGCTCATCTGCACTCAAAAAGATGAACAGACTGAAAATCCGGGACCGGATGATCTGTATCATACAGGTACAGTGGTCATGATCATGCGCATGCTCAAGATGCCCGACGGACGTCTAAAAGTTCTGGTTCAGGGGATAAGCAGGGCCAGGATCCGCAGTTTCGTCCAGACAGATCCTCTGGATGTCGTGGAAATCGAAGTGGTCAAGGACAAGGAATTTACCGAACCGACTTCTGAATCTGAAGCCCTGCTCAGGGCTGCCAGAGAGCAGAGCGAGAAGCTTCTGAGCCTGCGAGGCGTTGATTCTTCCGAGATAATGGCAGTACTTAACAGTGTCGACGATCCGGGAAGACTGGCCGACCTGGTGGCTTCCAACCTCAGAATGAAAACCCTGGAAGCACAGCAGATTCTTGAAAGTGAAGATCCACTGCAACGCCTGCGGATGGTCAATGACCAACTGGCCAAGGAAGTGGAAGTTGCTTCCATGCAGGCCAAAATCCAGAACATGGCCAAAGAAGGCATGGACAAGGCTCAACGCGAATATTTCCTGCGTGAGCAGCTCAAGGCTATCCGCAAGGAGCTTGGCGATATCACCGAAAACGGCGACGATTTGGAACAGCTCAGGCAATCCCTGAAAAAAGCCGGTCTGCCGGCCAAGGTGATGAAGGAAGCTGAAAAACAGCTTCAAAGATTGGAAAGCATGCATCCTGACTCAGCTGAATCTACTGTTGCCAGGACTTATCTGGATTGGCTGGTGGAAATTCCCTGGAAAAAGAGAACCAAAGACCGTCTGGACATTCAGGAAGCACAAAAGATTCTGGATGAGGACCATTTCAATCTGGAAAAGGTCAAGGAAAGGATCCTGGAATATCTTAGCGTACGCAAACTGAACCCCAGAATGAAAGGTCCGATTCTGTGCTTTGTCGGTCCTCCCGGGGTGGGCAAGACCTCGCTTGGGCAATCCATAGCCAGATCTTTGAACCGCAAATTCGTGCGCATGTCTCTGGGCGGCATGCGTGATGAAGCCGAGATCAGAGGGCACCGCAGGACTTACATAGGATCAATGCCCGGCAGAATTATCCAGAGCATGAAGGATGCCGGATCGGTCAACCCGGTATTCATGCTTGATGAGATAGACAAGGTGGGCACGGATTTTCGAGGCGACCCTTCTTCAGCTCTTCTGGAGGTGCTGGATCCGGAACAGAACCACTCATTCACTGATCATTACCTGAATGTACCCTACGACCTGTCCAGGGTCATGTTCGTCTGCACCGCCAATATCCTGGACACCATACCCTCTGCCTTGCTTGACCGCATGGAAGTTCTGCGGATTCCAGGCTACACCGAACAGGAAAAGGTCAAGATCGCCCGCAAGTACCTGGTTCCCAGACAGATTAATGAAAGCGGACTTGAGGAAAAAAATGTACTGATCAGCGATGGGGTGCTCAAGGAAATGATCCGCAGCTATACCCGGGAGGCGGGTCTTAGAAATCTGGAAAGAGAGATAGCCGGTATTTGCCGCAAAGTGGCCAGACAGGTTGCTGAACGGAAAAAGGGTCCCTTTAAGATCACCAAACAGAAGCTGGTCAGACTTTTAGGTCCCCCCAGATTCAGGCTCGAGGACCGGGACAAGGAACTTCCTCCCGGCGTGGCCATCGGTTTGGCCTGGACCGCATATGGAGGTGAAATCCTGCATGTTGAGGTCAGCCTGATGCCTGGAAAGGGCAAACTCATATTGACCGGACAAATGGGCGAAGTCATGAAGGAAAGCGCTCAGGCATCTCTCAGCTACGCGCGCAGCAGGGCCAGAACACTGGGACTTATGGAAGATCTGCTGGACAAGCGGGACATTCATATCCATGTCCCGGCCGGAGCCACCCCTAAAGATGGTCCCTCTGCAGGCCTGACCATGGTGTCAGCTCTGGTCTCGGCATTGTCTGACAAAGTCCTGCCCAACAACATGGGCATGACCGGCGAGATCACCCTTCGCGGCAGAGTCCTTCCTGTGGGAGGCATTAAAGAAAAAATTCTGGCTGCAGTAGCTTCAGGGATCAAGACAGTCATTATCCCGGAAGACAACAAACGCGATTTTGAGGACATTCCTCCGGAACTGCGCAAAAACATTCAGGTCAAAACAGTAGAAAACATAGACCAGATCTGGCCTCTGCTTGAAATCGGGCAGACTTGAAGAGCCTGAACGGCATCTTTGAACCGGTCAATCAAAATCGGCCAGCAGCGCTCCGATATGGACTGAACCCAGCAGATTTACATGCTGATAGCGGTTGCGGATCTTCCATTGCGCCTGCTGCAGCTGCTCATTGATTATACCGTTTCTGGTTGCCGTGTAAGCTTCGATAAACGCGGCAAGATTGTCGCAGACTTTAAGCAGCTGCCCGTCCTTGGGATCAAACCGGTTCTGGTTGTACTCCTTATGCAGATTGAGCTGATCGACAGTCTGGATCCTGTTGTTGAGGATTATGGTGTTGTCGAACTCCGAGTGTCCGTCCGAGCCCAGAAAATAGCGCAGCCTTTCGGTCAGTTCCGCGTATTCTTCGTCCTGCAGCAGAACAAATACCTTTTCTTCCAATTCACTTTGCTCGTACTCGCGTATCAGGTCCTTGATCCTTTGTACGGACTGTTTTACCGGAGAAATGATGTCCCTGGTCAAAAGTTCGGGCAGATCATGAATAAGTCCGGCAAAGAAATTATTCTGCCTTCGCTTGGAGCAGGCTCCCACCGAAAGGCTGAAAAAATAAGCATAACAGGCCACAATGAACATATGGCCCAGAACCGAGGTTTCAGGTATGCGCGGGGTCTGTGACCATCTTTTCTGGAACCTCAGGCGGCCGCAGAGATCAACCAGCCCTCCCAGTCCGCTTGCGGATCCCTCGACAACCTCCTGCATGCCTTTGAGGTGAAAATGTTTTTCCAGCAAGCGGTCAAAATTGACTTCTATCGCTTTTAACTCGTTATCTCCTGGATCCATGCCCTTGATCAGTCCGAATTCCCATCTGCTGGCAAAGATATGAGCTCCGTCCAAAATCCTGCGGGCAAGACCTTTGCCCCCGGGATCTTCAAGATACGCACAAAGACCTTCCCAAAACCGGTTTCCAAGTGGCTGCAGCCGGGGTTGAAGCTGATCAAGAACCCAGTTCGTAAGCTGGCGGTAATGTTCCGGATTAGACCTTATGCGGTAAAAAATGGGCGGTTTTATATCAGTTATGACCAGCCGGTAAAGGTATTCATATATCCCCCCGAGAATTACTTCTTCTCCCAGGACCAGCCTTTCGTCTTCGTTCAGATCTCTTGAGTTCAACAGATACAGGATATAGGCCACAAACATCTTGTGTGCCTGCTTGTCCACTTCCACCAGTTCCACCGGACGCAGTTTGTCGTTCCAGCGCTTCATGAAAGACCCGGAAAAAATCAGCTGCAATAATCCTTTACGCACACTTGGGCTTATCTCGTACATTTTATAACCTCCAGAAATTTACACTCATCTGACCTTTGCCATCTGCATTGCACTTAAATTTTTTGCAACAAGGCGATTTAAGTGCTAATCCCTGCATTTGTTTTCAACGCCTTTCCTCTTTCTTAGAGGATGGTCAATTTTTTGCAATAAATTTTAAGATCAGCAAAAACCAGGCAGCCTGTGCCAAAACCGGCGAACTGCCTTGATTAAAAAGCAGCGGGCATTAGAATACAGAAGAACAAATAAAACATAATCGATAAACCCCAGCAGTAAGCTCGAAAAAGAAATGACCTCAACCGGGAAGAAAGACAACGGCAGAGCCCTGAGCAGACAAAAGGAGCTTCTGCCCTTCAATTTTGAACTGTTGCGCAAATCAGTACATATTCTGGCCGTTGTCTTATCCCCCGGAATGCTGTGGATGGGCAAGCACCCATCCACGCTCATTCTGGGTCTGGCAGCGTTACTGGTCCTCACTCTGGACATCCTCAGATTCAAAGCCTCGTGGTTCGGCGACAAGATGCAAAATATTTTCGGGGCTTTGATACGCCCGGAGGAACAAGCCGTGCCAGGCAGTAAAGTGGCTCTCACTGGAGCCACTTACGCCCTGATCTCAGCTTTTCTGCTCATACTGATCTTTCCAGTTCATATCGCTGCCATGTCTTTCGCCCTGTTCATGGTCGGTGATGCTGCAGCCGCGATTATTGGCCAGAAGTACGGAAAAAGGACCTGGGCCAGAGGCGAAAAGACTATGGAAGGATCGCTGGCTTTTCTGGCCGCAGCCTTGCTTGTGGTTCTGCTCATGCCCGGAGTAAAGTTCTGGATAGGTGCTGCAGCTTCTATCTGCGCCTGCCTGGCGGAAGCTCTACCCGGACCATTAAATGATAATCTGCAGGCTCCTTTGATTGCCGGAGCAGTAATGCTCCTGCTGAGCAACCTCTGATTTGCCCGGCAGACCGGGCGTTTACTGAAAGTGAATCTTTGTTTCGCAGGGATATATTGACTGTCTGTGTTGACTGTTTTTAAACAACTGTATTACAGATTGCATAATAGTCTTGCCTGCTTGATTCTCAAAACAGCCAATTTCTCGGAGGTGCACTGATGCAGATCTTTTATCTGGGGCTGGCTTTTTTTTTGCTGCTTAACATTCTTGCCGGACTATGGCGGGTTGTTCTGGGTCCCACTCCGGCAGACCGCATGGTTGCGGCTCAACTTTTCGGCACCACCGGTGTGGCCATTCTGCTTCTTCTGGCCCAGGCACTTGAAGCCCCGTATATCCGTAACGCCGCCCTGCTTTTTGCCCTGCTCATGATCATGAGCGTTCTGGCTTTTGTGCGCAAAACCCCTGCAACGTCTGATAATACCCGGAATTGACTCATGCCTGCCAATCTGCTCAGCATAATGCTTTGCCTGGCAGGAGCCTTTTTTTTTCTGGGCGGCACCCTTGGTCTTCTTCGATTTCCTGATGCCTTAAGCCGCATCCATGCCCTGACCAAGGCGGATAATCTAGGCCTTGGCTTTGTCGTGCTGGGGCTTATGATCAATTCTACCCTGCCCGAAATTATCAAGCTAGGACTGATCTGGGGGCTGGCCCTGATCGGAAGCTCCAGCGCCTGCTATTTCATTGCCAATTATATATTGCATACTTCGGACCGGAAGGTGGATTAGTGACGCTTCTGTTTGATCTCATCCTCGCTTTGACCATACTTGCTGTCGCCTGGAGGGTGGTTCGAACTCCTGATCATTTTCAGGCGATAGTGTTCTTCATCACCTTCGGCCTTCTGCTGTCTCTTGCCTGGGCCAGATTGAAATCCCCGGACATCGCCCTGGCTGAAGCAGCGGTCGGGGCAGGACTTGCCGGAGTACTCCTTCTTGATACCCTCCTGGCTGTCACCGATAAAAAAAGGCAAAAAGAACGAAAACACGTTTTTCTGCTGCTTCCTTTCTGCCTTGTTCTGGCACTGATAATGGTTTTCGCCGTACTGCAGATTGATACGGAGATGAAGGGTCTAAGCCTCCTGATCAAAGCAAGTCTTCATGAAACATCCCTGCAATACCCGGTTACAGCAGTTTTATTGGATTTCAGAAGTTATGACACCTGGCTTGAGCTCGGAGTGCTCCTTGCAGCGGTTATCGGCGTACTGTGCGTGCGCCGCAGAAGCGATGTCTCCGGTCCTTTGCTCCCTGCCCCGGCTGAACCCGTGGGGCGCTGGCTTATCCGGATTCTTTTGCCGGTTATAATTCTCGTAGGCGGCTATCTCCTGTGGCTGGGTGCTTTTGCGCCCGGAGGAGCCTTTCAGGCAGGTGTAGTCTGGGCTTCGGGAGGAGTTTTACTCTGGCAGGCCGGACATCATTCACTGGGAGCCTTGCCTGCTTTTTTATGGCGAATATGTCTGATTCTGGGATTTATCTCTTTTTTGTTTTTGGCGGCTGCTGCAGAACTGCGCCAGGAATTTCTGCTCACCCATCCTTCGTCCAAGATTTGGATTCTGGTGGTGGAATATGCTGCCGCTCTTTCCATAGCCTTCTGTCTGGCCAGCCTGGTCCTGGGAGGTCTGAGGTCAGTGCATGAGAAAACTTGATGCTTATTTAGTTTCCATCCGGAAAGTCTTTCTTTCCGGATGCTGAAACTATCGGTTTTCTTTCCGGAAACGAGGAGTTTTTTCTTTTGGCAAGGAAATCAAGCAATTATGAGGAGGCGTATCTT
>SLDX01000070.1 GCA_007125075.1 Desulfonatronospira sp. | reverse complement strand
CTGTCCGCGGTTGAACGGTCCTCATTGTATTTTGAAAATTTCAGTAAACGCGTCATGCGGTTTCTTCCAATTACACTTCTTGTAATTCCAATTACACAGCTTTGGCGGCAAGGTCTTCAAGACCGCTTTTTCCGTTTGAATTCTTTTGTTTTTGCTCGAGCACACGATCTATACGGCGCAGACAGGGCGCGAAAACAGCCGGATCAAGCTTGAGAAGTTCCCAGGCATAAGGATCCAGAGGGGGCACATACTCTTCGTTTTCCATATCTAATGTATAGACATTGGCCAGAATATCCGCAACATGGACAATGGCCGTCTCCACCGGGTGCACCGAGAGTGAAGGTTCGTGATGGCAGCTTATAATCTGTTCCAGCACCAAAGAGAATTTCCATCTGCTGACCAGCAGGCCCCCCACTTCAGCATGATCAAGACCCAATACCTCAGCTTCGGCGAAATAATGCGCTTTTCTTTCCTTAACCGCTTTTTTTTCCGCCAGACGCATGTATTCAGGATGATTCTTCATAAGGATGAGCCTGCCGATATCATGAAGCAGACCTGCCAGAAACAGCCTTTCATTATTAAGGCCCATCCTGGCGGCACCCATGGTTTTGGATGCAATGGCGCAGGCCATACTGTGTCTCCAGAACTTTTTCATATCCATTGACGAAGGAGCGACTTCTTTGAATACGGATCTTATGGTCAATCCAAGAACCAGCATGGACAATCTTTTTATTCCAAGGATTGCGGCAGCCTGAAAAACGCTGTCAATTCTTATGGGCAGACTGTAGAAAGAGCTGTTGACCACTTTGAGCAAACGCCTGGAAATACCGGGATACTGCTCCATGATCCCGGCCAGAGTTGCTGCTGTGCATTTCGGATCGACCATGGCCTTCTGCATCTCCTGAACAAGTCCCGGCAAGGGCAAAAGCTCCAGCTCATTAAGATTAACGATCATTTGGTCTGCGGGTTTAATTAATGCCTGGTTCTTTCCAAACAGGATTTCTCCGTGCCTCCTGGTCCGTATTCTCTGGACGGGCGCGAAACTTGTTTTGGGATCGCCGGCCAGTGTTTTGGCCAGGCGCTTTCCGGCCAGCCTGAATATTTCCTGAACAGCCGGATGATCCAGGTCATTGTGTACGAAACAGGGCAGGAGCAGTTTTTCAGCCCGCTGCAAAAGCTCCTCATTGCTGCAGCATGGCGTCTCATGCTTGGCATCTGCTTCCTTGTTTTCCGCTTTACCCTGCTGACCGGCCCGCTTCAGGCTGCTGTGCCCCCCTGGGACTCCGGTGGAAATGAGACCAGGGGGAATGAAAACATCTTTCGCCTTGGGCAAAAGGCTTCTTTCACCAAAATTCCGGAAAATGTCCGGCTCGAGTTTATGCACGCTAATATTCTGGTCCATGTTTTTAAACAGCCTTTTCTGCAATGTAAAAGTGTTATTTGACGAACAGATTGTCCCAGGCCATGTCGATATTCTCCCTGCTAAGCTCCGGCAGCCGGCCATGGTAGAAGGCGTGATCGATGATGTGGTCTATGATGTCCCGCGGCTGGCAGGAAGAAGGGGGTATGTCCGTATTTCTGTATTTATCCAACAGGTATTCAAAGGCGTCTTCATTGAAAGACACGCTGTTCAACCTGCAGATCCTGATGAAAATTTTGCGGTATTCCTCCGGAGCAGGGTAATCGATTTTAATTTTGTAGCGCATCCGTCTTAAAAAGGCCATGTCCACAAGGTCTTTGGGATCGAGATTGGTGGCGAATATTACCAGTTGATCAAACGGAATCTCGAATTTTCTGCCCGTGTGCAGGGTGAGCAGGTCCGTGCGTCTGGCCAGAGGAATGATCCAGCGATTTAGCAGGGTTTCAATATTCATCTTCTGGCGTCCCAGATCATCGACAATGAACAGTCCATTGTTGGCTTTAAGCTGTAAAGGAGCTTCGTAAAACCTGGAAACCGGATTGAAATCCAGATCAAGGGTACGCATGGTCAGCTCGCCACCGACCATGACCGTGGGCCTTTTTACGCGAATCCACCTCTGATCCTGCTCTGGATCCGGAACTTGTTCCTTCTGCTTGACATGAATGGACCTGTCAAAGACGGTAATGATCTCCCCGCCGACCAGAAGAGCATGAGGAACGAACACTTCACCCGGCAAAGCCCTGCCCATGGCCTCGGCTATGGTTGTCTTGCCGTTGCCAGGAGGTCCGTAAAGAAAAATCGCCCGCCCAGAGCCCGCTGCAGGACCCAGGTTTTTAAGCAGGTCTTCGCTGACCACCAGACGGGAAAAGGCTTTTCTGAACTTTTCCGGGCTGACCACAATATGCATCACGGTCTGGATCTGAACCTGTCTGCGGTAAGCAACCTGCGTAACCGGCGCCGGACCGGTATAGCGGCAGATGTTCAGCAGCTCTGCGGCCCTGTTTCGTCCAGCATCGGTCATGGCGTATTTATACGATGTCTTCTGCAGCCCATCAGCACCTTTGACCTCGATAAATCTCTCCCTGCGCAGAACATCCATGGCCTTGTCTACAAGAGGAACAGGAAGCTTCACCCTGCCTGCCACCTGGGGGACGGTGAACTCGCCCATGAACACAACATGCTTGTTGACCAGATCGATTATGAAAGAAAGCTCCAGTCCGGTATCTTCAACGCTCTGAGGAACCTTGGGAACGCTTT
>SLDX01000139.1 GCA_007125075.1 Desulfonatronospira sp. | reverse complement strand
GTGCGCATCATGCACACATGCCCGCATAAAACCAGGGTTATACAGGGCATGAACCTGTAAAGCCGTAAATACGCCCTGTCCAGTTTGGTCTTGCCACAGCTGTTCTTAAAAACTATCATCCGCAGCTTATAAGATTGCCCCGGATCTTTACGCCACCATAAATCTGCAAGGGATCCAAATTTTGACCGCTCAAGAAAAAACACATTCTTCTTTTACCTCCCTGACCCGCAAGGCTTCGGTGGTGGCCGGAGCTACTCTGATCAGCAGGATCCTGGGTTTTGTCAGGGATCTGATCATAGCCTTCAGCTTAGGTGCCGGTCCCATGGCCGACGCCTTTTTTGTCGCCTTCAGGATTCCCAACCTCCTGCGCAGGCTGTTTGCTGAGGGTTCTTTGACTCTGGCTTTTGTGCCGGTGTTCATTAAAATAAAAAATTCTCAGGGAAAAGAGCATGCCTTTGCCCTGGCTCGCTCTGTACAGATCTGGCTTCTGGTCATCCTTGGACTGCTCACGTTTCTTGCCCTTGTCTTCGCCGCGCCGCTGACCATGCTTGTGGCGCCCGGTTTTCGGGATGATCCGCAGGTTTTTGAGATGACCGTCACACTGGTGCGCATATGTTTTCCGTATATCCTGTTCATTTCCTCTGTGGCTCTGTGCATGGGTATCCTGAATTCTATGAACCATTTCCTGGCTCCTGCACTGGCACCGGGGCTGATGAACGTGGTTTTGATCGTCTTCGCCCTTGCCGGCTACTTCAGCGGGTACAGCGTGGCTGTTTCCCTCTCGATCGGTGTCCTGGCCTCCGGGATCATTCAATTGGCTTTTCAGTACCCCTTTCTGAAAAAATCAGGCTTCACATGGCTGGGCAGCTTTTCTCTGAAAGATCCAGGCGTCGGGCGCATTGGCAAGCTCATGCTGCCTACTGTCTTCGGAGCTGCCGTGTATCAGCTGAACATTCTGGCCGGAACCATCCTGGCTTCTTTTCTGGCTTCTGGATCTATTGCTTATCTTTACTATGCAGACCGTCTGGTCCAGTTTCCCCTGGGAGTATTTGCCGTGGCCATAAGCACAGCTGCTCTGCCCTCGCTCTCCGCCCTGGCCGGAGATCAAAACATGACCGGATTCAAAAAGACCTTCAACTCCTCACTGAGTCTGACCCTGTTCATTGCTCTGCCCTCTACCGCGGGCCTTATCGGCCTTAGTTATCCACTCATCGAGGTTATTTTCGGCCGGGGTGCATTTGATCAGCAGGCGGTGGAAGCCACCTCCCTGGCTCTGGTGGGTTTTGCCGTGGGTCTGCCTGCTTTCTCCTGCGTCAGGCCGCTTATTTCAGCTTTTTACTCGCTGGAAGATACTGTTACCCCGATGAAGATTGCTGTGGTAAGCCTGGTCCTGAACGTTTTTCTAGGTCTGATCCTGATGCAGCACTTGGCCCATTTCGGTTTGGCACTGGCTGCGAGCATTTCCTCCTGGGTGAATGTCATATTCCTGGGCCTGGCACTGAAACGCAAAATCGGACCCTGGATGACTATTGGAAACAACTTGATCAAGATGGCTGTAGCAAGTTTAGCTTTACTTTTTTTGTTAAAGTTTGTAAGTGTACCCTCGTGGACGGCTGTAGCCCTGATACCTGTATGGGCTTTTCTTTACATAATCGTGGCCATCATGATTAAGATTCCAGATGTAAATATAGTTTTTAGAGCCTGGAGAAGACAAGACAGAAATTAAAAATTCAAATGCATAATTAATTTGTATTTAAAGCAGCCAACCTGCATTCTTTTCTATGCTCTGCTCCTTAAGCAGTCAGCATTTTCTAAAATCAAAAACATGAATCAACAAAATATATGCCCAATTTTGTTCCTTTAAAATTTTTCATTTACAATTGGTCCCGCAAAGACATTAAGCCGGAAAAAGTGATTTCTCCGCCTTACGATGTGCTTTCTCCTGAAGATATTAAGACTTTATCCCGTCATGACTACAATGCAGTACATATTGATTCTCCTGTTTCATATGACCGGGCCAGAGAGATACTTAATACATGGATAAGAGACAATGTTCTGGTCCCTGACGCTGCATCGCGGTTTTACCTTCTGGCCTCAGATTATGTTGTCGAAGGCAGGACCATGACCAGGTGGGGAGTATTGGGAGGGCTCAAGCTTGAGCCTTTCGGCCGGAAAGTATACCCTCATGAAGAGACATACCCCAAGGCCAAAGAGGATCGCCTGAAGCTGATGCAGGCAACTCAAGGACAATTAAGTCCGGTTTTTGGAATATATGACGATCCCGGACAGACTCTGGAAGAAATTGGAGACAAGATCCTGGAAAGTCAACCTTTGATCAGCTTTTATCAGGAAGATGAAGTATATAACCGCATATGGCCTGTTCCTGACCAATACAATGCGCGTATACAAAACATCATGGGCCATAAAAAAATCTTCATCGCCGATGGTCATCACCGTTATGAAACAGCGTTGCATTATATGCAGTCACGCTCAGGACGAGACGATGCTCCCTGGAAATATATCTTCATATATTTAAGCAATATATCTTCACCCGGCCTGGAAATATTTCCTTATCACCGCACAGTGTCCAATAACAGAAATTTCAATTGGAATGATATTCTATCCAGGGCTGAAAGTGTTTTCAATATTCTCCCCCTGGACAATCCTGAATTTCCCGATGACCTGGAACGCACTGATGCCCTGATTGTCTGCCTGCCCGAGCGCAATTATCTTCTCATCCCGCGCAATGATGAAGGTGATATTTTTGATAATGTCGGGGCTTATGTTCTGGACAAATATCTGTTGCGCGAAATAATCGGACTTACTGACGAAGAATTGGCTTCAGGCAGATATCTGCACTATGCCCATGATCAGGAGCAAATTTTTGAACAGGTGCGCAGCAGAGAGCTTCAGGCTGCCTTTTTCTTAAGGCCGGTACCCATATCCATCATGCAGAAGGCTTGTGAAGCCGGCCGGGTCATGCCCAGAAAGTCAACCTTTTTTTATCCCAAACTTCCTACGGGCATACTCTTTCATTTGTGGGAGCGCTGAATTTATTTTTGCTTTGAATCTTAACCCTAAAGCTCCATAGTAAGGAGCAGCATCAGCCATGATCCACGTTCCAAAGATAACCTATCTTGTATCCTCGCCATTTGGCGACCTTGCCGTGGATGAAGACAAGTGGCACCTGCCCCTGGATGGAGATCCCTGCAAAACTTCCTACAGGGCCTACTTCAGCTCTATCAGGGATTTCATCCTCCATCACCGATTCAGGCCGATAACTGAGCCCTCGGAAAAAAAACTGAACAGGAGCTTGACCCCTGAAGATTTGATCGAGTTGGTCATCCGTTCGGAAAAGCACGGAGCCTTGTACCACCCCGCTAGTATTGAGGTTTTTTTTGAAGATGCCAGGGTCAAGCTGTGCCTGAACGTGGCTGTCACCGATGAAGGCCGGAAATGGCTCAGACACGAAGCATCCGTCCTTGATCTCCTGCACCTCAAGTTCGACCTGCCCTATCTGCCCAGACCCCATTATTCAAAAGAATTCAACTCCATGTTTTTTCTGGTGGCAGACTGGTTCGATGGATATCATGAGTTTCATCTCTCAATTGATGAACAGGGCAGGCAGAGGCTTAAGCTTTGGGATTTTGACCGGGGAGACAGGTATCTTACTCAGAAACAGAGCTTCAGGCTCTATTTTCTGATATCGCGCCTGCTGACCATGTACTATGACCTGGAAAGCGCAAGCCAGATATATCCATGGCATCACGCCGCCGGAGACTTCATAGCCAGAATAAGTCATGCGCCTGAGAAGCACCTTGAACAGGAAACCGACGTGCGCCTGACAACAGCCAGAGGATACGGCCCGCAGATCACCCTGGACAACAATGGTCCCTACCGCACTTTGATCGGACTTTACCACTTCTTTTTATGCATGACCATTAGAATGCGCCTGGACAAGCTGGATGGTGTCGGAAAGGTGGCGTGGGCGGATGACCTGTGCCTGGTTGCGGCGATCAAAGGTTTTTTTGAGGCCCTGCGGTTCAAAATAAATCCAGGGCTTTCCAATTCGTCAACGGAGGATTTTTTGAGTGTATTGAAAACTTTCAACCCGGGCGAAATCAGAAGCAGCTGCGATCAGATTCTCGAAGGGTATGCTCAAAAGGAAGAATACCTGATCCTGAAAAACAATATTGACCGGCATGTACAAAAGCTGCACGCCACTCTGCAAAGCTTTTCTATATGTCCTTAGACCTCTTTCCCAGAGGAATGCTTCAGCCTGACCATGGTTTTCGCTTTTCGGTCGATTCTTTGCTTCTGTCAGTATTCATCACCCCTAAATACCGAAGTATGGTCCAGGATCTTGGCTGCGGCTGCGGGGTTGTCGGTCTGGGCCTGCTCCTTGCTAATACGGAAAAGGAAGTGCGGCTTCTGGGGGTGGACAATGACCCGGAGATGGTTACATGCGCCATGCAAAACAGCAAAAGGCTTGGACTGGAACATATGACGCAATTTTTGCACATGAGCGCAGCTGAAATAATAACCAGCCGGTCCATCAATCCGGAAAGCATGGACCTGGTTCTTATCAATCCGCCTTACCGCCGTCCGGGCACCGGGAGAATTCCGGAAAATAAAAGCAAAAAAGCAGCCACGTTTGTGCCGGACACAGGCCTGGAAGACTTTTTCAAGGCCGCTTTTTTTGCTCTGAAGAACAAAGGAAAGGCAGGTATAGTCTATCCTGCCTCCAGACTGAATGAACTGCTGTCCGGGCTTGATTTTTACCAGTTAAGGCCCAAACGCATCCTGCCTGTTCAGGGACGTCTGGAAAGGCCTGCAAGCCTTGTCCTGGTGCAGGCGGTCAAGAATGCAGGCCGGGAAATGGTTCTTCTTCCGCCTCTGGTTCTTTACGACTCTCAAAATCAGCTCACCAGGGAGGCCGGAAACCTCTGCCCCTATCTAAAGTCCAATCCTGTCAGAAACCATAAACCTACCGGCAGATGATATCCGGACAGGATGATTTTTTCCCTGCGGCTTCTTTGTATTTGTCAGCGGCCCGGACAAAGTTCACAGCCCAGATGCCGGAGCTCAACGCGTGGACATGGGCGTATCCGGCCAGGACATTTTTATAGACCAGTCCGTCAAGAGAGTCTTTTATGCCTGTACCCCGGCTGAGCTGCATGCAGAATCTTGCTCCTCTGCCTATAGACAGACAGCTGGAATAATGAAACTCGTGGCCTACGATTTTCTCCCCGACAGGATAAAAGGGATTGGCCTCAATGATTTCTGCCTGAATATACCCATGTCCCTGCGGTTTATCATACACTTTGGTCCGCACTGGAAACACGCCGGCCATGGAAAAATTTTCACCATTAAACTCCAGGCTTTCAGCCAGATACATAAACCCGCCGCATTCGGCATAAATCGGCAGGCCCTGATCGGCCAGAGCCTTTATTTTCTGCTTGACCTTCCTGTGGGCTTCCAGTTCTCCGGCCCTGGTTTCCGGAAAACCGCCGCCAAGGTACAGACCGTGTATTTCAGGCCAGTCCTCGTCCGAAACCAGGCTCAGCTCGACGATCCTGGCTCCTGCCTGCTGCAGGGCTTCCAGGTTTTCCTGATAGTAAAACCAGAGGACCCTGTCCCGGATCACTCCGATGATTGGTCCAAAAGAATCAATCCGCGAAGGTATACTTAAAGGAACTACCTCCTCCCGGTTAGGAGGCGCGGAACGTGCGATATTCAGCACCCGGTCCAGATCGATATTATCGGATACAACCTGCCCCAGGCTTTTGAGCATGTTTTCCCGGCCGGCAACATCCTCAAGGGATACCAGCCCCATATGCCTTTCCGGGACCGGATTGCTGCCAAGTTTGGGCAAGGCGCCCAGGACCGGGACATCTGTGTATTTTTCAATGCTTCGCCGGGCAATATCCCTGTGCCTGGCGCCTGCGGTCTGGTTCAGAACCACGCCGGCCAGGTTCAGGTTTTCTTCAAACATGGTGCAGCCAAGGACAATGGCTGCTGCAGTCCTGGTGACCTTGGTGCAGTCGAGCACGAGAAGCACTGGAGAATCCAGGATCCTGGCCAGTTCGGCCGTAGAACAGGAGCCCTGAATGTCCTTGCCGTCAAAAAGACCGCGGTTGCCTTCTATCAGTGCCAGATCAAAAAGATCTGCTTTGGACCAGAAAAGAGAGCGGATCTGTTGGGTGGTGAAAAGAAAAGGGTCCAGATTGGACGCGTGGTTTCCGGTGGCCAGAGCCAGCCATTTTGCGTCAATGTAATCTGGGCCCTTCTTGAAAGCTTTGACTTTTAAGCCCTGACTTGAATAAAGCCAGCTCAGGGCCAGGCTGAGTATGGTTTTTCCGGAGCCTCCCCTGAGACCGGAAATCGTTATTCTGGGAAAATGAACTGCTGACAAAGAACGGTCTTTCACCTGGTCATGAACTCAAAAATCAACTTTCTAGTCTTCTTCTTTCTTGCCGGAGCCTTTCAAGCCGTACAGGGTGGTGCTGCCGCTGGACCAGTACATCATCTTCTCTTCCTGAACCAGCTCGCTCAAAGCTTTTTTCACATCCCTGGCCTTCATATCCGGAAACAGTTTGGTGAAGTCGTTGAAGTAGAATTTGGTCTTGGATCCGGATTTGGATTCAAGGAAGTTAAGTATCTCCTGTTTTGCAGCCTCTTTTTCCATTTCGCCTCCTGTTTTTTAAGGGCGCCGCTCATATGAACGGCGCCCCCGCTGAGTCTGTGTTAAAGCGTTAGAACTTGAAGTTGGTGGTCTGTCTCCAGGTGTAGTAAGCCGGGTCACGGAAATCGTCGATCAGGTGGTGGGTGAATTCCAGACCGGTGATATCAAAGAAAAGTTCCCAGCCGATGCGGTGCGCCCATTGCCCGAAGCGCTCATACTTCCTGGCGTTATTGGCATAGGCGTCGACCAGCTGGCGCATGGTTTTGGCCAGTGTGGGCCAGCGCGGAGTTTCATTGGGAATGAAGGCTACGATTACCTTGGAGAATTCCGGACCGGTAATGCGGTTGGACACCTTCCCGCCGGCCATGATCACCAGTCCGTCGCCTTCGGCATCGGTCAGAGGCAGGGCCGGGCACATGGTGTAACAGTTGCCGCAGAACATGCACCGCTCATTCTTGATGGCCACGGTCTTGACCGATTTTTCCTCGCCTGTCTTTGGATCGGTGATGGTCGTCTTGGTCGGGCGGATGGCCGCGGTGGGGCATGCTGCTACCGCTAGGGGAATCTCGCACAGGTTGTCCACTTCTTCGTGGTCGATGACCGGAGGCTTGCGGTGATAGCCCAGGATGGCGATATCCGAGCAGTGCACGGCACCGCACATGTTCAGGCAGCAGGCCATGGAGATTCTCAGCTGGGCCGGAAATCTCATGTTCTGGAAATCTTCGAACAGCTCGTCCAGAACTACCTTGACCGTACCCGAAGCATCGGTAGCCGGAGTATGGCAATGCACCCAGCCCTGGGTATGCACGATATTGGTCAGTCCTGCACCGGTAGCTCCGACAGGGAACTTGTAGCTTCCTCCGGGGAATTTACGGCTTTGCAGGTCCTCTTTAAGAGGCTGAACCTTATCTTTGCTGTCCACCATGAACTCGACGTTGTTTCTGGTGGTGAAGCGCAGATGACCGTCACAGTGCTTGTCGGCGATATCCAGGACTTCGCGAAGGGTCTCCACGCTCATCAGACGCGCAGTTCCGCAGCGTATGGTGTAAACCTCATCGCCGTTCTCAGCCTTGTGCATGAGCACGCCGGGTTCCAGGATCTCATGCCAGAGCCATTTGCCTTTGTTGTTCTTGATGACCGGAGGCAAAAACTCCGAAAAATGCCTGGGACCGATGTCGGAAATTCTGTCTTCCATCGGTTTGTCTGGATTGTATCCGGATGAAATAAAAGCCATTTTTTACCTCCTTATTTAGGATGACGTGATCTGTAATCTTTGATGTCGCGATCAAAACCGCCGGGAACCTCTTCTTCCTTCCAGAAGATGTACGGATTGTGCCTGGGTTCGGAAACATGCTGAGGCATGGCCTTGATGCCGGTGACTTCAAGCAGCTTCTGGAATCCCTGGCGTTTCATGGTCTCGCCCAGACGCTCGCGGTTCTTGCCTTCTTCCATCCACCAATCCCAGATGTTCTCGATAACTTCCTTGATTTCGTCATACGGCTCTTCCACTTTGACAAATGGCACAAGCAGAGAGCCCATCTGCGCGCCGTCCAGGATGGGGGCCTTGGCGCCGCAGAGTATGCTCAGACCGCGGTCATTGCCGATGCGCAAAGCCCTGGGCATGGTATTGATGCAGTGCATGCAGCGGGTGCATTCACGGTTGTTGATGGCCAGCTTGCCGTCTTCCATCCACATGCAGCTGGTGGGACACAGATCAATGACCTCTTTCTGAATGTCAAACGGTCCCCAGTCCTTGCCGGCATGTGCCCCGCCATTGGGCTTGAGTTCCCCGCCCACATAAGCGGCCACAGCTTCCTGGTCAATGCGGATATCATCGCGCCAGGTGCCGATGAAGGACATGTCCGACCTGGCTATGGAAGCCACGCAGCCGTTCGGGCAGGCGTCGAACTTGAACTTGAACTTGTAGGGAAATGCAGGCCTGTGCAATTCGTCCTGATATTCCATGGTCAGATGATAGCAAAGCTCCTGGCTGTCGTAGCACGCATACTCACAGCGCGATTCGCCGAGACAGGATTCAGGAGTTCTCAGGTTGGAGCCGGATCCGCCCAGATCGTTGTTCATGTTATGTGTCAGTTCGTAGAAAATTTCTTCCAGCTGCTCAGTTCTTGTTCCCAAAAGAACGATGTCTCCGGTGGAGCCGTGCATGTTGGTAAGGCCGCTGCCCCTGAAGTCCCACAAGTCGCAAAGCTGGCGCAGAAAATCGGTCTTGTAGTACTTCCCTGCAGGCTGGTTGACGCGCATGGTGTGGAAGTGAGCCACTCCGGGGAAGTCTTTGGGCTGGTCGCAGTAGCGTCCGATAACTCCGCCGCCGTAGCCGAAGACGCCGACAATGCCGCCGTGCTTCCAGTGCACTTCTCCTTCCTTGTAGGAAAGCTCCAAAAGTCCCAGCAGATCATCAACCACATCCACGGGGATCTGGTACTCAACCTCATTCTGCTTTTGATGTCTGTACTCTGCCTGCCTTTTCAGATCAGACACGAAGCTGGGCCAGGGCCCGCTTTCGAGTTGATCCAGCAAAGGGGTTTCGTGTTTAGGCATTGCAAATCCTCCTTCGATGATGTTTACTACCCTGTTTATTAAAACCGACTCACCTCTTAGTAAGGTGACGGTTACCCGCTTGGACAAACTTTTAGGAAAACAATGTGATTATTTCCACAAAGAAATTTAGTTGTCAACAGTAATTTCCGGCAAGTCTGAAGGCTGTGTGCTTTATTTATCAAAGACGCTGATAAATTTTTAGTCACTCTATTAATTTTTGCAAACAAAAATTTGCTGCTCAGATCTATTTTCTAATTTTTTACTTCATTTTATTTTAGACGCCGGCTTCTTCCAGCTCCTGCCACACTTCCCCGGCCACTTCATACCCGGTAAAACGTGCTTTTTCAAAACACTCACGTGCCTTTACAAGATCTTTTTTTTCCATATAGGCCAGGCCCATATTGTTAAAGGCCGGACCGAAAGTCGGCTGCAGCTCCACGGCTTTTTGACTCTGGGCGATACAACCGTCAATATCGCCCTGCATAAGATAAGCGCTGCCCAGGGTGGCATGCGCCTGAACGAACTTGGGGTCGAATGAAACAGCGCGTTTAAGAGAGGATATGGCCTTGTCCACATCACCCTTCTGCAGGTGAACAAAGCCCATGTTGCCATGAGGAACGGCAAAACGGTGCCGGACTTTGCTGGCCATTTCGTTGTAGCTGAAGCAGCCATCCAGATCGCCTTCGTTCATGGCAATTCCCCCAAGTTGTACGTAAGCTTCGGCTAGCTCAGGATTTTTTCTGATGGCTTCCCTGAGATATTTTTTTGCTTTTTCAAAATCCTTTAAGGCGATATGATGCACTCCGATGTTATAGTGCGTCACAGCACAATCTGGATTCTGCACAAGCCTGTCCTTAAGTTCCTGAATTTTTTCTTCTATGGATTTCTGAATCATGTATCTGCTCCTGATCATTTTTATGCCCGGGCTTCAGCCATGGGTCTGATTTGTCCGGTGTTTATCAAGTGTGAACATTGATCACGGCCAATAAATAAATAAAAACTTAAAACAATCTGTTCAAATTCACGGCTTTTCCGGTTCAAACGTACTTTTTTTCTTTGCAGTCTTTCCCATTCCTGGTTCCGGATCCGGGATCCAGACTCTTTACTTTCTGGATTCCGGCCCCGGATC
>SLDX01000009.1 GCA_007125075.1 Desulfonatronospira sp. | reverse complement strand
TTCTGGGGCTGGCTACGGCTACCGTATCCAGGCATATCAGTATGCTGCAGAACGCCGGGCTGGTTGAATACAGAAAGGACGGGCGCTGGGTTTACTGCAGGATTTCCGAAGACTTTCCAGACAGGCTGAAGCATTGGCTGGAAGCCGAACTCTTGAACACTCCTGAAATTGAGTCGGATAAAGACCGCCTGGATGAGATCACATCCATTCAGGTGGAGGAGCTTTGCAGAAAGAAAGCCGGCAACAAGTCATGTGCGTCAAAAATCAGAAAGTCAAGTACATATGAGGAGTAAAAGCATGTTTACCAAAGTACTATTATGCACCGATCTGTCCCCGGCAATGGACAATATGCTTACATGCCTGGGTCAGCTTAAGTCTCTGGGCACCGAAGAAGTGATTCTGGCTCATATTGTCTACGTGGCCAATACTCCGGGTCTGGAAGACAGTCTCATGCGGGACGCAGGGCCCCGCCTTGCCGAGGAGAGGAAAAAGCTGGAGGAGGCGGGACTCAAGGTCCAGACAGAAATGTTTCTGGGCAAGCCTGCTTATTCACTTGTTGATCTGGCTGACAGGCATGATGTGGATCTTATTCTGGTGGGTTCACATGGATACGGAACTTTGACTTCCCTGGTTCTGGGAAATGTTTCTGAAAGACTTTTAAGCCTTTCGGGCAGACCCGTACTTCTGTCCAGGATCAAAACTTTTCGCCAAGGCCGGGAAAGACATATCGAATGCGGACGGATATTCAGCCGCGTTCTTTTTCCTACCGATTTTTCCGATCCGGCTGAACTGGCCTACAACTGCCTGAGAGTGGTTATTAAAACCACCGGATGCCCGGTCACCCTGGTTACTGTTCGAAGTAAAAAAGAAAGATCCGTATTGGAACAAGAGCATAAAATCGATGCCTCCCGTCTGGAGCGCCTCAGAGAAGACCTGGAGAAGCTGGGTTCGGCAGAAGTAAATATTGAGACCAGAACAGGTGATCCCGGGAAAAAAATTTCAGAAATGGCCAGGGATCATTCCCTGATCATCATGGGAACGCATGGACGTGGATTTTCCAAAAGACTGCTGATGGGCAGCGTGGCTCACAAGGTGGCCAGGGAAGCTGAGATCCCCATACTTTTCATGCCCGCCCACTGTCTTTGTGAACTCGGTGAATAATTCAAATAAAGAAACTTATTCAGGAGCATATAAATGTCCGCGGATAAAATAAGCAAAAAGATGTCACTTCTGGACCGCTTTCTCACGGTCTGGATATTCACGGCAATGGTCCTTGGAGTCCTGATCGGTTTTTTCTTTCGGGGCCCGGTGGAAAGCTTCAACGAGGCCCTTACTGTTGGTGAGCACACCAACCTGCTCATCGCCTTCGGCTTGATCCTCATGATGTATCCGCCCCTGGCCAAAGTTAAATACGAACTCATGCCCAAAGTCTTTGCCGATTTTAAAATCCTCGGGCTGTCCCTGGTTCAGAACTGGATTATCGGCCCGATTCTCATGTTTACCCTTGCGATCGGATTTTTCGGTTATGTGGCCCCTGCCCTTTTCGGCCCTGATGAACGCTGGGGCTATTACATGGTCGGCCTCATCCTGGTGGGCATCGCCAGATGCATCGCCATGGTCCTGGTCTGGAACACCCTGGCCCGGGGCAACAGCGAATACGCGGCCGGCCTGGTGGCTTTGAACAGTGTCTTTCAGATCATAGCCTTTGGCTTTTACGCCTGGGTGTTCATTACTGTGCTGCCGCCCCTGTTCGGCCTGGAAGGAATCGTTGTAAATGTAACCATCGGCGAGATATTCGCCAGCGTGATGATCTATCTGGGAATCCCTTTCGGGGCCGGTATCCTGAGCAGGGTCGTTCTTTTGCCTATTAAAGGACATCAATGGTACGATACCGTCTTCGTACCCAAAATCGCCCCGATCACTCTGATCGCCCTTTTATTCACCATTGTGGTCATGTTCAGCATGCAGGGTGAGCAGATCATTTACCGGCCTCTGGACGTTATCTGGATCGCAATACCTTTGACCTGTTATTTTGTATTCATGTTTCTCATCAGTTTCTTCATGGCCTCCAAGCTGGGCGCGGACTACAGCCGCAGCGCCACTCTGGCCTTTACCGCATCGGGGAACAACTTTGAGCTGGCCATTGCCGTGGCCATTGCCGTGTTCGGAATCGCCTCGCCGATCGCCTTTGCCACGGTTGTCGGTCCTCTGGTGGAAGTGCCGGTGCTCATCGGACTGGTTCATGTCAGCCTCTATTTTCTGAGAAAGTATTTCCACGGCGTGGTCCGGGCCGATGGACTGGAAAGCGAGACTTTCATGGATTCAGACCGGACCTGCAAAGTGGGCGGGCAGATCTCGGATTCTATAAAAAGCTGAGCAAACTCAGGGCATAATTCTAAATATTTAACTTTGAATACCAGGAAAATGTTTGAAAAGTATAAAAAAATATTCCTCCCAACCTTTCTGCTGCTCTTCGGGCTGCTGACCATAGTCTATAAGCAGATTACCGGAGCAAATCTTTTTCCGGTGTTTGAATACGAAGACTTGCAGGATTATGCTCTCTGGCAGATTCCCTATGTATACATTCTTAATTACGCCACCAGGGCCTGGGGCACTTTGCTCTTCGCCTTTATGCTCGGGGGCTTCATTGCCGCGTTTGTATCCCAGCAGAGAATGAAGCGATATTTTACCAGCGGCA
>SLDX01000034.1 GCA_007125075.1 Desulfonatronospira sp. | reverse complement strand
TAAAAACCGGCTCGGAAAAACTCTTTCCCTGATCAGTGGAGCGGCTGAAGCGCAGGGAACCTTCATACTCCGTCCACGCGGCGTAGAGGATTCCTTCAGGACACAGGGCCAGATCAAGACTACCGTTAAACCATATATCTCCGGTAAGGCGGCCCTTGCCTGCTCCGGCGATAGTGTTGGACAGATTGATCGGCTCGGAGAAAGTCCGGCCGCCGTCATCGGATCCGGCAAAGAAAATCTCACCGCCGTGCGTACCTCCGGAAAAGATGATCTCCTGCCAAAGTATGTACACTGCTTCCGGTTCCTGGGAAGTCATGATCACCCGGGGCAGCCAGGAAAAGATTCCCGGGCTCCGGGAAACATTCACCGGCTCATCAAAACGCTTTTGGCCGTCAGGGGCAAAGACCTGGAAGAATACATCCTGTCCGGCCTGATCGACCCAGGCCACACCAGCATGGCCCTGATCGGTAAGATACACCGTGGGATCGTCCACAAAACGCCAGTCTGAATCGTTCATGCGCCAGGGTCCCCTGTAAGCTTCTTCTTCAGCCACTTCAACCGGTTCATCCCATTCAATGGTTTTAATCGTCTCCCCCCAGCTGAAAACAGGCACAAATAATACTGCTGTCACCATAAGCAGTGCTGCTGTCAATCCCGTGCAGAGCAGATGCGGCCTGCTTTTCAGGATGAAAAGAGCTGTGTACCTGGTTGTTGATTCATTCTTCATTATCTACCTCTTTGATTATTGCTCATGCCCGTTTTATACTTTTTAATGATTTTTTCTGCTTTTTTACACAACAATACTATTCAAGATGTCAGCATTCATGAAAGCATCTTTCTTGGCACATGAAAGTCCGTAACTGAAAATAATTCCCGAAGAGATCAGGTCAAATGAAAATAAGGACTCAGCCTGATCATGTAATTTATTTCAGAAATACTGCTGTTCACGCCCCGAGCAGCCAGACACGGATGTTCAGACCATGCTTGTGTACGCACAAGATGGAAGAATGGTGCTTGAACCTGGTACTGGAGATGCGTTTCAAGGATTTTGTCTTCTTTAGTTCTTGATAGAGAATTTCAAAAAAAGTAATGAGAAAAAAAATAAGGTTCATCCGTGTGAAGCGTACACCCTCAAAAAGAAAAAGAATATCTCACGCCCGGGCTAATCAGAAGACAGACGAACAGAAGAAATCTCCCATGTTTTTTGCAGACAGGATTATAAGTAGGTGCCGGATAACTAACCTGTTGTACGGATTTTGGGCAATTAAATTGCCGTTGATGATTACTCAAGGAGGAAAATATGAAATCCAGGTGGTTGACAGAGTTTTTGACGGTAGCTTTTTTACTGGTTCTTCCGGGCATAAATTATGCGCAGATTGCAGGAGGGGTCTGTGATCCGGACGCGGATGAAGGCCGGGCTGCACAGATTGATTCTTTTTCAGGCGGATTGAGGGTATATGGCCTGGACGGGTTTGAAGCGCGGGCGGGGAAGGGCACAGTGCTTGCGCCTGGAACCACGATCGAGACAGAACCAGGCGCTTCTGCACAGCTGACCATAGAGGACGGTACAGCTGATCGAACAAGCATTCTGCGCATTGATCCCGGTTCCAGAGTGTCCATTACCGGAGGACTTTACTGCAGCGATCTGCGTCCCAAAGCAGACGCAGGCCGCTGGAACACAAGAGAAATCATTTTTGAGCTTGAAAGAGGAAAGATTAACGTTGATCTGGCCAGAGAGGTTTCACCTGCATTCGGGCTTGAAGTTCTCACCCCTAATGCCGCGGCCCGTTTGATACGCAGTTCCGAAGAAAAAATGAATACGACAGTCAGAGTTGCAGGCCTGGATGATCGAGCAAAGGTTTCTCTTTTGGAGCATCCCAAGGTTAGGGAACATGTTACCGCTTTTCTAATGGGCCGAGATATCGAAGAGCTGAATCCAAGCGAGAAAAAAGGGATTATGGCCCATGCAGCCATGACTGCCATAGGCCTGGGGTTAATTGATATTCAAGCCATGGGAATTATGGAAAATCCTGAGATCAAGCCCATGGTGAACATGATAACCCAGGGCCGTGATCTTTCCGAGCTGGATGAAAACAGCAAAGAGTCTGCTCTGCATATGGCCGGAACAATGGCTGTACAGCAGGGGCTGCTGGATCCGGAAAATCTGACGGTTTATGACCAGCCTGATGAACATTCCCTGATCGAGGTTAAATCAGGGACCATGCGCGTACACAACAGGCACCGGGGCTGGGACAGGGGTGAGACGGTCGATGTCGAAGCCGGGATGTATGCTGAAGTTAAAGGCT
This sequence comes from Desulfonatronospira sp., assembly GCA_007125075.1. Taxonomy (GTDB): domain Bacteria; phylum Desulfobacterota; class Desulfovibrionia; order Desulfovibrionales; family Desulfonatronovibrionaceae; genus Desulfonatronospira. Next base: position 8,136 of record SLDX01000034.1, on the reverse strand, counting down.
ACGCTGTCCCTACTCCACCGGAAACAGTCAGGGATTAGAGACGTTCAGCTGCACCCGTACCTTGTCTAATTAAGAGCTGATAAGCCAGGTAAAACTGGAACTCCTTATTCCTGGTAATATTCCATGGCTTCGGGCAGCCTTGCTTCAAGATCGCGAATTCTTCTCTCGTCCGCAGGGTGAGTGCTTAAAAACTCAGGGGGCTGCGGAGCATCTTTCTGCGCAGCCATTCTTTCCCAGAAACGAGGGGCTTCCCGCGGATCATAACCGGCCATGGCCATGAAGATCAAACCCAGATGATCCGCTTCGCTTTCATGCAGCCGGCTGTATGGAAGGAGCACTCCTACCTGGGCTCCGGCACCATAGGCGGCCATAAACATCTGCTGAGTTGCGGCTGGCCTCTCACGAAGTGCTACAGCCAAAGCAACGCCGCCCAGTTGGGTAAGCAGAGCCTGACTCATCCTTTCATTGCCGTGATTGGCTATTACATGGGCAATTTCATGGCCCATGATTACCGCCACGCCGTTTTCATCCTCGGCTATGGGCAGGATTCCGGTAAAAAAAACAATATTTCCTCCGGGCATGGCAAAGGCATTGACAGCGTCGTCTTCAACAAGGCTGAACTGCCAGTCGAAGTGCTCAATTTCATCTTCCATGCCCTGCTCCCGCATATAAACTTCAACCGCCCCGGCTATGTTGTGTCCCACTTCCTGGACCATCTGCACTTTTCCCTCGTCGTCTGAGAGTTCATGCTGGGCCAGAAACTGGCTGTACTGCTCCTGGCTCATTGTCAGAAGGGCATCCGAAGGAACCAGATGCAGCCGGGGACGATCCGTTACCGGGACACGGGCGCAGGCAGCTATGAGCGCAAGGACAAGCAATGTCAAAAAGATCGTTCGCAGATTAAACATGTTCTGATAACTTTTGTTCTTTTTGCCTGTATCTGAAATTGTTCTGCTCATTTTTCCATATCCTCAAGACTATTTCATTGTTAGTCTGATTTACAATTCCAAAAACCTTTTTCCGGATGGAAGCTGGGTTGTTCCCGATGATCATGTTCGAAATGATTTGTTTCTTCATTATTGAGAATTATGTTTCAAAAAGGAAAGTCAAGAAAACAAGTTCTTTGATATTAAAGTAACCGGCTTCTAAGAAAATTAAAAAAAGATGTGGATTTCCTGAGATTTTGATTAAAAGCTCAGGCGAAAGAGATTACTTATTGATGCAGGAAGCTGATCCAATTTTTTTGAACCGCCAAAGAAGTATTCAAATGGATGTGCGGGATTATACAAAACCGATAAGCGCGGAAGGTCCGGACAATGCCGATGTCATGCTTGTGGGGCAGAACCCGGGAAGGGAAGAAGCGGCTCAGGGCCGCCCTTTTGTGGGCAGATCAGGAAGATACTTAAACCAGGTGCTTCAAAAATTCGATCTGGACAGAGATAAGTTGTACATTACCGCGGTGGTCAAAGTCCCTACTCCGGGGAACAGAATGCCCAACGCCCGGGAAGTCAGACAGTGGATGGACGTTCTCGAAAATGAAATAAAGCAGGTAAAACCGGAAATTGTGGTCCTCATGGGCCAGCTGGCCTGGAAAACACCCAGACATCAGGGCATTGAATACATCGAGACCTATCATCCGGCGGCAGCAATGAGGTTTCCCAAAGCAAGAGAGAGATTTGAAAAGGATTTCGAGGAACTTAGCCGCAAAATTAGAGGATTTAAATCTTCTGAAATGTGAGCTTTTGAATTGATATTATTCAGCACGGTAAAAAATTGCCAAAGGCAAAAAAATCGGATCATGCATTGACGAAATTAAAAAGCATGTTTTATTTTTTAAAATCAGCAGACTCATTTTTTGTTTAAGCAGAAAAATCAATGGTCGGTTATGATGCTGCAAAACCTTTCCGGCCCAGAGTTTGATGATGCAAGACTTATATTAGGTTTATAACCTTAAATTTTATGTAAGGGAGGAAATAACATGTCTATGACTGGCTTGGATGTATTTGATAGGACTATTCAGTCGACCAATGAATGGCTTAAGGATCTGATGCTTGAAATGAACTGGGAGGATAAGCGCAAGGCATACGCGGCAATCAGGATCTGTCTGCACGCCCTGAGGGATCGCCTGATCCCGGATGAAGCGGTACATCTTGGAGCCCAGTTGCCCATGCTTATCCGGGGAAGCTACTACGAAGGCTGGAAGCCGTCAGCCACCCCTAAAAAGGTCAGGGACAAGGAATCATTTGTATCCTTCATCAAGGAATCCTTCTCAGACACAGTCCTGTTTGAAGAGGACGCTGAAACAACCATCAGGGCGGTTTTCAAGCTCCTATATTTCAGGATTTCACCAGGAGAGATTGATGATATCATAAAGACTTTTCCAAAGGATCTCCGTCCGCTCTGGCCGGAGAAAAGATAGGAAGAAAAGCTTGCCCGGCTGTTTTCCGGCTGCGGCTGGTCATAATTTTCGGGCAAGCAACAAATTACCTGTGAAAACGAACCATTAATTTCTGATCCGGAATAACTTTAGGAGTCTTGGATTCAGGAATTAAGTCTCAAATCCGGTTTGAGCTCGACAAGCTTTTGAACCACTGATTCAATATTATCTTCAGAGTGCACATAGGACTGGCCTTCTTCCTGCAGCTTTTCCAGGGCAGTGATTATCAGTGCAATGCCCGGCTTTTTGATTGAAAAAACCTCTTTCAAATCCTGTTCATCAGAAAGCCGGTGGATAATGTTTTCTATACTGTCCCATTCATCCACCCGGGGATCGTCTTTCTCCTCCAGAACCGAAACCTTATCGGAAATGAGCAGTTCGGCCTGGCTTTCTGTTGCTTCTTTTGGAAGTTTTACGCCGAAGAAGCGGGCCCGTTCTTTTTGCAGTTGTGATGGAGGGCGCTGATTCCAGGCCTTTTGCTTTTCCGGATCTCTAAAAAGAAGAGATAACTCATGCATAGCCCTTGTATGATTCAAGTCCTTGGGCAAAGGGATATTGAAAAAATTCAGTATCTCCAACTGCTGGGCACTGGCGGGGTGATGCAGGTCGATCAGATCCGAGGCATGACCTTTAGTCAAGGGCTGATCCACTTGGATTCCTTCTTTTTCCAGCCATTTTTTCTGGCTGCTGGTCATGGGGTCATAATACCATTCCGGGAAAATACTCCTGTCTTCGGTTTTTCTGTGTTCTTCAGCCATTTCCCAGCGCTCTTTAAGCCATTGATGATCATCTGCGTACTGGTCGATGCAAATTGTGGTCCGGTTTGTTTTTTGCTCAGGAGGGGCAAAGTCTTCCGGGACTGCAGTTGCTGAAGCCGGTGGCTCAGCAGTCCTTTTTTTGTTTGCTGATCTTCTGATTAAATAGATGGCTGCGGCAATAAATACAGCCACAACGATCAAGATGATAATGCCCATCATTTTATACCCCGCTTCAAAGACCTGATTCAAGTAAAGATTATGCAGTCAGCTAACACAGGTCAAGAAGGTGCACTGACCAGGCGCGAATTAAAACTTAAAACGGATGATTTTTTCGGTTCATCCGGGTTTAGCGTACATTTATTTTATTCTAAAAAATTAATGATTTATCCTCTGTGCATAAGGACCAGGGAAAAAATGGCAGCAAGAGAAAGCACTGGACCCCGGATCAAGTCCGGGGTGACGAAATGGAATACCATGGTGCCGAGAATAGAACATGTTCAATATTCATCATTTCCTATTTCTTTTTTTTCGACATTCCATTTTTTCTTCTCCGTCATTCCGGCTTGGAGCCTGTCCTGGACCCGATCCGGGACCGGAATCCAGAAAAAGAACTATTAAGTACTCCGGCCGGAGACTGACCCGGTTCCGGATCCCAGGATCTAGTCCGGGGCAGGCTATGAGTGCACGGAATGACGGATCCGGTAATACGGAATCAGGATCCGAGACGAGACCGGGCTGCAAAGAAAAATGTACGCTTAAACCGCAAGAACCATTTTTTTCAGGTGTAGAAGCATATTTGACACCCTGTTCTGGGAATTTAATATGGTTTTTTTAACTATTTGTTTTTAAAAAGATTAACATGAACAACACTTGGATGAAAAAAGCTTTAATTTAAAATTTATATTGAATTCTCAATCAATGATCATCGCCAGGGTTAAACTCTCGGGTTGAAAAGAGGAATCAGAGCATGGAAGGTTTTATCGAATGGATCTTGGAAAACAGTATGGAAATTTATGCCGCGGGAAGCATGATTCTGATATTTGTATGGGTTTTTTATGCTCATATTTTTTTCCGGGATTTCAGGAGCAGGCATCACCCCAGGATCATGATTCAGCAAACGCCGGACATGGATATTGATTCAAAATGCATGATCATAAATTTGAGCCAGAACATCATAAATATCGCCAACGTGAGATTGACCGGTGAATGGTCGGATAAACATATTAGTATAGAAATCAGCGATTACCGCAGATACTCATCTGAAGAGCTTGCCACCCAGGAGAAGAAGTTGCTGAACCAGGGTCCCCTGAAATCAGGGGGCTATATACAACTGGGATCATTCGAGGAACTTGTATCCAGGATGGAGGATGAAAACGGAGGCGAATCCATAATCCGGGAAGGCAAAGGACGGCTGGAATTACGGGTACTCTTCTTTGCCGGTACATCGTCAAGACCGCTTGGAGCCAGGCGCTGTTTTTCCATCATCAGTGAAGGGAAAAAGATGATTGCAAAGCCTGAAACTCTGGATACTATTCAGATGTCTTCTTTAAGACAGAGGATGATCGTCAAGTCATGGCTGAAAGAAATTGAAGGAATTGAATAAGGCAGCAAGTCTATGCGGTCTGTTCGCATCGAGCCCGTAGAATTTTGACGGCCTGGACAAAAAGAAATATTAATACGCATAATATGTTGAAGCAATCATGTTCTGCAAACAGTCCCACTGTATACATCCGCGATGCCCGGTATGATGACTCTCTGAACCGGATAATCGAGGACTTGTTTACTCTTTTCCCCCGGAACAGAAAAGACAGCCTGGTCCTGGTCAAACCCAACATCCTGGGGCCGCATGCTCCGGAAAAGGGAGTGACCACCCATCCGGCCGTGGTCAAGGCAGTAATCCAAATTTTGAAGGATCAGGGAGCAAAAGTGATTGTGGGAGATAATCCGGGCATGGGCGGATACGGCCGTTCACAAAAAGCGGCAAAGACATGCGGCCTGCTGGAGTGTGCCGGGGATTGTTATGTCAATTTGAGCTTGAATCCGGTCCGGGTGAAGGTAAAATCAGATTATTTCCAGGAAGTGACCATATCCAGGGAGGTGCTTGAAGCCGATGAAATCATCAATCTGCCCAAGCTCAAGACCCATTCTCTGACAGTGCTCACCGGGGCGGTCAAAAATACCTTCGGTTATGTGGTGGGCGCGGACAAATTGCGGCTGCACGCCAGCTGTCCGACTCCTGCCCAGTTTGCCCAAGGCATTCTGGACATATATGAAATCCGCCCTCCTGAACTGAACATTATGGATGCTGTGCTGGCCATGGAGGGAAATGGTCCTTCCAATGGAATCCCCGTGCTTCTGGGCAGAATACTTGCTTCTGATAACGCGGTGACGCTGGATGCGGCAGCCGTCCACATGCTGGGACAAAAGCCCATGTTTATACCGCACCTGAAAGCAGCAGCCGAAAGAGGGCTGGGGACGACGGAACCCGCGGATATGAATCTGGCAGGGGATTTGAAGACTGTGGAAGGTTTCAGGTTCCCCAGGACATTTGTACCCGGTCTGGCAGGCCTTGTGCTCAACAGATACTTGTCCAGATGGGCCAACTGTGTGCCGGAAATTCTTCCCAGGCGCTGTACAGCCTGCGGTATATGCGCGGCACACTGCCCGGTGAAGGCCATGAGCATTTCTCCCACAGGACCGGTGCTCAACCGGGATCAGTGCATAAGCTGCTATTGCTGCCAGGAAATGTGTCCTGAAGATGCCATAAAGCTATCCGGAAGACTTTTGAGCCTGCTTCAGCGCAGATGATTATCATGCGGATCTCCAAAGACATATACATCAAGGATTCCGAAGTCGAGTTTCAGGCTGTCAGGGCCGGCGGTCCGGGCGGACAGAAAATAAACAAGACCTCTTCAGCTGTGCAGTTGTTCTTTGATATCAGGTCTTCATCCCTGCCCGAGAATTACAAGGAAAGACTTCTTTCCCTGAAGGACCGGCGCATAACCGGAGAAGGTGTGGTGGTCATCAAGTCCGTAAGATACAGGTCGCAGCAGAAAAACAAACAGGATGCCCTGAACAGACTTAAAGAATTGATAGACAGCGCGACTTACGAACCCAAAGCCAGAAAACCGACCAGACCCTCGAGATCAGCCCGGATGAGGCGGCTGGTCCAAAAGGACAGGCAGAGCCGGATTAAAAAAATGCGCAAGCCTGTTGTCCCGGAAGAGTAGAGTTTCTGTAAGTAGATTATTTTTGTTCGCGCCTTTTTGTTCTGTTTTAAATACCAGGGGGAGATCAGTGCAGGAAGCTCAAAGCAGAGGAAAAAACAAGTTCATCATCCTTGCCCTGGGTGACAGCCTGACCGCCGGTTACGGTCTCGCGCCGCAGGACTCCTTTGCATCCAGGCTGGAACAGGCCCTCAGGCAGGAGGACAGAGAGGTGAGGGTGGTCAATGGCGGTGTTTCCGGAGATACCGCTCAGGACGGTCTGCGCCGCCTGAAAAACCTTTTGCGCCATGAACCTGATCTGGTCATTGTCCAGTTCGGGGCCAATGACATGTACATGGGTCTTTCCGCTGAAGAAGTCCGGGCCGGTATGGAAAAGATCATCGACTTGTGCAGAGAAAGAAAGGCCCTGGTCCTTCTTGCTGGAATCATTTCACTGCAGACGGCGGATGATGATTACAACCAGAAGTTTCACCGGGTTTTTGAAGAGGTTGCCGGCAATAAAGATGTGCCGCTTCTAAAGGATTTCATGCCCGGAATACCTGGAAATCCAGAGTTCACCCTGGCTGACGGCATCCATCCCAATGAAGCCGGAGTTGATGAAATGGTGAAAAACATCCTGCCTCTTCTCAGGACCATGCTGCCATGAAGTGAAATAGATTTCAAAGAAAGAGCAGTGCATCCGGCAGGCGATACATTTTCAGCAGTAAACGAAGCAGGCAAAATATTGGTAACTCCTGATAAAAATCTGGATTTGTCAGGGTAAATAACCAGGATCAAGAAATGGAAAAAGAGTCAGGTATGAAACCGGAAAAGATTAAAATCATCTATCCGGATGAGCTCCGGGACCTTATGTCCAGGCTCAGGGAAAAAGATTATGTCCTTTTGGACGTGCGCCTTGCCCGCGAATATGAACACGAACACATCCCTGGAGCCAGGCTGATTCCTTTGCATGAGTTTGAAGGTCGGCTGGGAGAAATTGAACCCGGCAAAAAGCTGATTTTTTACTGCAGCAGCGGTAAAAGATCCATGGCTGCAGCCACCCTTGCCAGGGACAGTGGACTGTTCTCAAATGAGATGTTCAACCTGGAGGGGGGCATCAACGCTTATGCAGGAAAGATCCTGGAAGATTATCCAAGGACGGATCTGTTTGAGCAGGCAAAGGATATTCAAAGCGTCCTGGAAAGAGCCATTGCCCTGGAAAAAGGTGCTTACAGGTTTTACCTGGGCATGTTAGAAAGAATTGAGGATGAAAATATAAAAAAACAGGTCAAAAGGCTGGCCGATCTGGAAGTTGCTCATGCCCGGGTGCTTTATCAACAGGGAAAGGAGATGTTCGACCGGGACTTTGGCTCTGTGTTCAAAGAGGCAGACCAGAGCAAGGTTGAGGGAGGCTTGAATATTGATGCATGGTTTCAAAGAGCCGATGCGGCCGATCAAGAAGACGCCTGCACCTTCTTTCTGGAATTGGCCCTGGAAATGGAATACATGGCCTATGACATGTACCGCAACCTGGCGGAGGAAGATTTTCCCGGTGAGACCATAGACTGTTTTTTCAGACTCTCCGAGCAGGAAAAATCCCACATGCGGGTTATTGCCAATCTTTTCAGGGACTGTTCTTCGGTTATCAATACTTGATCCCTGCCTGAGATTCCGATCTTCATCCTTCCGCTTCACGTCGCTGGCTCATTATGTGCCGCACGTCACCCTAATCTAT
>SLDX01000145.1 GCA_007125075.1 Desulfonatronospira sp. | reverse complement strand
TGCCCTAATGCTTGAAGAATGAAGCCAGAAAAATTTAACCGCAGATCTCGCTGGTTATCGCTGATAAGAATAATAAAACCCTCTTGATCTGTGTAGATCAGCGCGATCAGCGTTAAAAAATTCTTTATCTTTGTCTTGATGCATTAAGAATTAAAGGCAGAAGAAATTTAACCGCAGATCTCCGCAGATTAAGACAAGCTATTGTCAAAGGTTTCTTTTAAGAGCATAAAGATCGCCTTGAATACAAATTGGAATTACATCTCCAGACCTTCAGCAAGAGCTATAATATTTTCTCCCAGCACCTGATGGTTGTACCCTCCTTCAAGGACCGCAAAAATTCTGCCCGGACAGGTGCGCCGGGCCAGTCCGGCAACCTGCCTGCCTATCTCCCTGTAATCGTCTGTACTTAGAAGTCCTCCCCAGTCCTCGATATGGCGGTCGAAGCCGGCAGACAGCCCGATAATATCACATTTTTCCACCCGGGACAGTTCCTCCGGCAGCTCTTCCATATCTCCCATATGCTGATAAACGACATCATTCCGGTTCATGAAGATGCTCTGGGTGCCGTCTCCGAAATGCAGGTCGAAATCCAGAATGAAGGCAGATTTGATCCTTTTCTTATGGATAAGTCGCTGAACGGCGATGGCCATGTTGTTGAACCAGCAGAATCCCCAGCTGGAATCTCGGCCGGCGTGATGTCCGGGAGGCCGGATCAGGGCAAAAGCGGGTTCTTTGTCCAGGGCGGTTTTCGAGGCCAGGACGGCTCCTCCCGCGGCAAGAAGGGCCGCGTAATAAATACTGCCCATCCGGTTTACTCTGTCCAGATGTCCCTCGCTGTGAACCAGAAGGACGTCTTCCCTGTGGGCTTCAACAGGCTCCAGAAATTCGTAGCGGCTCTTGAGCAGTTCCATGGCTCTGTCCAGTCTGCCTTCCTCGGCAGCCGGGTCTGAATCGTAGCTTTCCAGATAGTGTTCATGGAAAATTATTTTCATTGTTTCTGCCCTCCTTGATCTTTGCGGCAAACGTTCAGTATCATTTTTTGTTTATCAGCATCAAAACCGAATGAACAAGGTGATAATTAATTTTTTTCATTCTGCCCTGGACAATTGACCGGGATTCTTCTCTTCGTCACCCCGGAGGAATCAGGGGGCCAGTGCACTGCTTTTTTGTCATACCGGTGAAAACCGGTATCCAGTGCCTGCCCCGGACTCCAATCCTGGACTTTTCTTTCCGTCACCCCGGACTAGATCCGGGGTCCAGTGTCTTTATTCTGTCCTCTGCCTTCTGACCTCTGTATTCTGATCGCGTGAGATATTCTTCCGACTGATTAACCGATAACTGATAACTGATAACTGATAACTACTGCCCCGGACTCCAATCCTGGACTTTTCTTTCCGTCACCCCGGCGGAAGCCGGGGTCCAGACTCTTAATTTTTTGGATCCCGGATTTCTGGATTTTGTACTGGAAAAATTCTTTGGGCTGGGCTTCGGAGAAGCCCGCCCTACCAAGAAAATCGCCTTAATGGTCAGCCTTCTTAAGTAGCCCGCCGCTCTCCGAGCGGCAGGCCAAATTGATCAGCCAGGTTAGTAACTGCTTATTGTGCGATAAAATAATTTGGCACTTCCGATTCAAACGTACTTATGACGCTTTTCAGTATCCCGATCCCGTTCTCGTCATCCCGGACTTGGCCTGCCCTGGTTCCGGATCGAGTCCGGAATGACGGATCCGGGGATCCTGGATCCAGATTCATGATTTTCTGGATTCCGGCGTTCGCCGGAATGACGGAAAAGAGAAAAATCCCTCAATTTTTACCCCGTTGAATGTTGCTTCAGCGACTCTGCGAAGAAGGATTCAACCGGGGCTTTAATTATTAATTATTAATTTTTTAATTTTTAATTTTCCTGTATACATGAACGGCGCCGGAAACAGGCATAATCACTGATTCTCCTTCAGGTCCCGGTTCTTCTTTTCCCCCCAATACCAGAAATCCGTGCGGTTCCAGGACCATCCTGATCCTGTCAATGGCCCGCCTTAAAAGCCGGCCGTGAAAATAAGTAAAAGCCAGATACCTGCACAGGATTAAATCCTGTTTTTCAGGAAGAGGGTTCTCCAGAAAATCCAGATGTCTGAAATCAACCATTCGTCGCACCTCATCATCCAGACGATATTCCTGTTTAACCGGTTCAAACCAGTTGTTCAGCATGTTTTCAGGAACCTCGCGCAGGGTTTTGCGGGAGTAGATGCCTTGAGCAGCCCTTTCCAGCACATCAGCATCCACATCAACTCCGGTGATATAAATAGAGGCGTCCGGAAATTCAGCGTCAAGCCCTGATTTCCAGAGCAGGGCCACGGAATACGGCTCTTCACCGTTGCAGCAGCCGATGCTTAGAACGCGCAGGGGGCTTGCTTCTCTTTTGCGAAAAAGCAGAAAGGGCAGAACAGTGGCTGCCAGGTCCTGCCAGACTTCCCTTTCCCGGAAAAAGCGGCTTACAGTCACCCGGAGCAGATTTGGAAGGTTTGCTGATTCTTCAGGATCGCGATCCAGATACTCCGCGTATTCAGAATATCCCTTCAGCCCAAGCTCACGGATGCGGGCCAGAACCCTTCGTCTGCTGGCCCTTCTGTATTTCCGCCAGTCGAGATTTCTTTGAGGGCATACTTTTTTCAGGAACTGATCAAAGCTCAGATCGGCTGTCATGTGCTCTGATTAATCACTCATCACATCCCGCGTCAAT
>SLDX01000011.1 GCA_007125075.1 Desulfonatronospira sp. | reverse complement strand
TCTCCGATGAATACAGTTGACAGCATGGAGTTTTTGCTGGATAAAATGAAAAGAACCAAAAGCAACCGGGAGTTTTTGGATATGATGAATAAGTAGGCTTTGCTGCCCGGCCTGTTTTTTTAGTACCGAAGATTTCCGTGAAGCGCAGATACATATCTGCCGGAAACTGTATATGATTAGATCCCGTCTTATTAAATTCAAGCTAACCTTCATCCTGACTCTTGCTCTGGTCTTTCCTCCTTTCACGGGAGAGGCTTCCATCTTTGGTGAATTCACCATCTCCGATGAAGCCGAACTCGGCCGAAAGGTGCACAAGCTCATCCAGGCCAATTACAAGGTTGTTCAAGACCCCGAAGTTACAAGCTATATCCTGGAAATTACTGAAAAACTTCAAAATTCTGCACCTCCTCAACCCTTTCCACTGCAAGTGGACGTGGTTGAGCACAGATCTTTAAATGCCTTTGCCACCGTTGCCGGATATATGGTTCTCTTCTCGGGCATGATTTTGAGCATGGAAACGGAATCAGAACTTGCAGCCATTATGAGCCACGAATATGCGCATATTACTCAAAGACACGTGGCCCGAAACATCGAACGTTCAAAGAAAATCAGTATCGGGTCCCTCCTGGGCATAATCGCCGGAGCATTGGTGGGTTCAGATGCAGGCGGAGCCCTGGCCCTCGGTTCCATGGCCGGAGCACAATCAGCCCTTTTAAGCTATTCCCGGGAGGATGAGCGCGAAGCTGACCAGGTGGGCTTAAACTACATGATCCGAGCAGGTTATAATCCTCAGGGCATGGTTTCAGCCATGCAGAAGATAAGGCGTCTGCAGTTTTTTGCAGGGGGGAGCATTCCTTCATATCTGAGCACTCACCCGGGGGTGGATGAGCGCATCAGCTACCTCAGGAACCGTTTGCAAAGACTTGACCCTGAGATAGTTGAGCGCCGGGACGACAATACCCGGCTGCGCAGAGTTCAGACCCTGCTCAGAGCCCGGCATGAGGACCCTTCCAAGGCCTTGAGCTACTTTTTGGACCAAACGGAAGACGCTTGCCTGGCACTATTGGGCCAGGGCATCGCCAACAGCCGGTTGAACCGGATAAACGACGCCCGGGAGAACTTCAGTAAACTGCTTGAATGCGATAGTAACGATCCCTTTTTTCTGCGCGAAGCAGGCAGGTTTTATTTCCAGTACGGGCAGCTGGACCGGGCGGGAGAGCAGCTGCAAAAAGCTGTGATGCTCAATCCGGATGATACCATTGCTCTTCTTTTTTATGCCCGGGTATTGTCTGAAAAGGGCTATGAATCCAAAGCCATTGATTATTTCAGCAGAGCTCTTGAGCGTTTACCTGAAAACCCTGATGCCCATGAGTATTTGGCCAGAACTTACGGTCGAAAAGGTGACAATTTTATGGCTCATCTGCATATGGCCTATGCCCATCTGTTCAATAACGAGCGATCCAGGGCTGAATTCCACCGGTCCAGGGTCGGAGAACTGGCCGTGAGCCCTGAACAGAAGGAACTTATTAAGGAGCTTGAAGAAGCTTATGAAGAACGCTCTCAATTCTGGAAAAAGTCTTAAGCCGGCTCCTGGATGTAATTTTCCGCTTCAGCCTGCATGCCGGTATAACGAAGCCATGCGCCCTTCCCCATAAAACAGGCCTTGGAACATCCTGTCAGAGATGGACATTTTTATAAATTTAAGCTAAGTTAGACGATCTTTTATCCTGGGAAAGATGGTCTCGAGCATATTGACTAATTTATTTAGCAACTTACAGTTATATGTCCTGAGGATTCTCCCTCATTTTAAATCGATACTCAATTTTTTAGGAGGAAAAACATGCTGGAAAGTTTGATTTTTGCCATGGGGGCTGACCCGGAAGGTGGCGCAGGCAATCCTTTGGCTGCATTCATTCCTTTGATTCTTATGTTTGCCATCTTCTATTTTCTGCTCATCCGGCCTCAGCAAAAAAAGGCCAAGGAACACCGTGCGGTGCTGGCCAATCTGAAGAGAGGCGACAACATTCTGACCAATGGCGGGCTTTATGCGCGCATATCAGATATTCAAAACGACGTGCTCACCCTGGATATCGGCAGCAATATGAAGATAAAAGCCAACCGGGCCTATATAGCCGGACTGGCCGACCCCAATCAGGATGCTGTCAAAAGGGAGTAAATCGTTAACCATGACATTCAGGATACTCAATGAAGGCTGATCTGCGCTGGAAGATACCGCTCATACTGGTAGTGGTCATTGTAAGCCTGGCCTATTTTCTGCCTTCTTTTTCCACTGTTAAGGATTCCCGTATCGGCGAATATCTGCCGGACAAGCAGCTTAATCTGGGCCTGGATCTACAGGGTGGGATCCATCTGATCCTGGGAGTGGAAGTTGACAGAGCCCTGGACAGGTCTTTATCCCAAGCCGGCCGGGACATCAGGGAAAATGCCCGGGAAAGCGGAATTCACGTTCTGCGCCCTGCGGTTACCGAGGAGACCAGGCTTGAATTCACTTTGCTGCGCGAGGCCCAGCAGAGCGAGATGGAAACTCTTCTTGCAACCAGACATTCCGAGCTGCACGTGGTGGAGAAAATCCCCGAAGAAGATGGTCGCCTGAGGTATGTGCTTGATTATATACCTGAATTCAAGCAGGAAATGCAGGCCATGACCATGGATCAGGCGGTCAAGACCATGCGCAACCGCATCGATCAGTTCGGGGTGGCTGAACCGGATATCCGCAAGCAGG
>SLDX01000018.1 GCA_007125075.1 Desulfonatronospira sp. | reverse complement strand
TTTTTTCTTTTGGCAAGGAAATCAAGCAATTATGAGGAGGCGTATCTTAATACGTTGACGAATAATTGTGCAGATTGACGCAGCCAAAGGGAAAAAGAACCGTTTCCGGATGAAAACTAATATAGATCTTCTGACAACAGAACAGCCTCTGCTATCCGGCGCATGGATTTTCTGGTATCCATGCTTTTTTTGCGCATCCACTGATAAGCCTCTTCAGGGGAGATGCTGTTCCTCCTCATGAGGATCTCCTTGGCTCTTTCGATCATCTTGCGGGTTTCAAGTTCTTCCTGGATGACCTTGGTCTTGATTAAAAGCTCTGAATTGTAAATGGCTACCGCAGCCTGGTTGGCTACGGTGTTGATCAGGTTAACTTCTGTATCTGAAAATTCGTGAAACTCTGAGGAAAAACAGTTTAATACTCCAACCACCTCTTCATTTTTGAGCAGAAGAGGAACACTGGCCATTGACTTCAGGCCCAGTTTTCTGGCCATCTCCTTTTCTTTAAACAGGGGCTCGCTCAGAACATCATAAACGATCATGGGCTTTTTGCTGGATGCCACCCAGCCGACCACTCCCTCTTCGATATTCAGCTCCCGGTCCTTAAGATAAGCAGCCTCGATAGCTTGAGTAGCTTTAAGCCGCAGTTTCTTTTTGCTTTCTTCTTCCTCGATCAGCCATAAAGAGCAGATTTCAACCCCTGTAACCTTTGCGGTGACCATAACGATCAGACGCAAAATATCCTCAAGATATAAATCAGAATTAATGGCGCTGCTTATATCCATAAGCGCCCTGATAACCTTGTCCGTATCGCTGGTCAGCCCTGAGTTGTCCATTATAAACCCTGGTTTGATTTGAGAATTTTAATCTTGAATGAATAATATCGAGTTTAAGTTTTTTGTCAAAAATGCGTGCATAATCCTGTCCGCGACATCAGGTCTATGCTTTATGCAGACATCCTGGATGCAGTAATGGCCCGGACAGCCGGATCAGACTAAAAGGTCTCGTTTAAGTCCTGGTCCGCTTACTGATGTATTCTTCGAGGCGGTCCATGCCCTTTTCAATGTTTTCCAGGGAGTTGGCATAGGAAAAGCGCAAAAATCCCTCTGCTCCCTCTCCGAAGTCAATGCCCGGGGTCACTCCTACTCCTGCCTTCTCCAGAATATCAAAGGCCAGATCGTAGGATTTATCCGAAAGAAAAGAGGCATTGGCCAGGATATAGAAAGCGCCGGTAGGCTCAACTGTGACAACAAATCCCATTTCGGTGAGCCTTTTGAGCATGTATTCCCGGCGCTGGTTGTAGACCTGCTTCATATGCCTGACATCAGGCCCTGCTTCTTCCAAAGCTGCAATCCCTGCCCGCTGGGCTACGGAATTGGCTGAGATAAAAAAATTCTGATGCACGATCTGCAGAGTCCTGACATACTCTTCCGGGGCGATGAGGTATCCAAGCCTCCATCCGGTCATGGCATACAGCTTGGAAAAACCGTTGAGTACAAAGGCCCTGTCCGTAAACTCCAGGATGCTGTGCTCTTTTCCCTCATACACCAGTCCGTGATATATCTCGTCCGAAACAACCCAGGGTCCAAGCCCGGCAAGTTGTTCCAGGATCTCAGGAGGAGTTAGGTTACCTGTGGGATTGGAGGGTGAATTGATAAACAGGGCCCTGGTCCTGGGGGAAATCTGTTTTGATACTTCAATGGGGGAGAGTTGAAAGCCGCTGCCCTGGCTGACTCTGATCTTTACCGGCACACCAGCGGAAAAACAGATAAACCCTGGATAACATGCGTAATGTGGATCAGGCATTATGACTTCGTCGCCCGGATGCAGCAGGGCCGCAAAGAGCATGAACATGGCCGGCGATGTTCCTGAAGTGATCAGAACCTGATCCGGATCCACTTCCACCCCGTAAGTCCTTTTGTAATGCCGGCTGATCGCCTGCCTGAGTTCCAGAATGCCCAGGCTGTGGGTGTAATGCGTCTCCCCTCTTTCCATGGCCTCCCGGGCGGCCCTTTTTACGCATTGCGGAGTGTCGAAATCGGGTTCTCCTATCTCCAGGTGTATGATTTCCCTGCCGTTTTTTTCCAGTTCTTTGGCCCGTTCAAGGATCTCCATGACATAAAAAGGCTTGAGCAGGGCGCATCTGTCCGTGATCATAACTTGTCTCCAAAGACTTACTTTTTATGGAAATTACTCTTGTCAGCGGGTAGTTCTTCTGCAATAGCTGATTTACTGGCTGGACAACCGAATTTGAACTTGACCCTTTTCGTAATCGATACCCGGATTCTGTGCAAGGTGAAAAAAAGATGCACCCTCCCGCCTTGCCCGTCCTGTTTATATTGACTGCGACACAAGCTTGAAAAGTGAAGCATGCGAAAAGTCCTTTTGCAGACCTCAGATCTCATTGAATACCCCGCCTTGACAACCGTTGTACACAATCTAGCTTTGAACAGCTTGGACCTTGAACTGTTCAAGGTCCTTCAGCCTGTTGCAATAATATTGTCCGCTCTGAAAGATTTGACTGCAAAGAGATTCCAATGCCCGAAAAAGAAGAAAAAAAGAAACGCGGTGGGAAACTTAAGTGGATCGTACTGTTGATTCTTTTGGGCATCCTGGCCGGCGGACTGCTTATAGAATTTGAATACGCATATATGCCGCCTGTGGACAAGGTGGCTAATCCCCACCGTATAAACATGGATCTTGCATATGATGTCTGGGGGCGGCCGGTAACCCTGTCTGAGGCTGATGAACTCATGGAAACTGAATCCGGCCGGCTTATGCTCTCTCCTTATCACGGCGCCTTGGAAATCAATGAAGAGTTGTTGCGCCTTGGCAGAGAAGCCTTTTACAAGGAAACCTTCGGCAATGAAATCTTTGCCACCGAAGTGGCCGGACTGCTGGATGGCCCTCTTTCTCTCTGGTCCTTTCTGAGAGCGATAATTGCCAGCGGCGGCAATGGAACCGACAATCTCCAGGTTCGCATTGCCCGGGACGCGGTGATTGGTGGTCGCGACTATGAAAGAGGCGACATTATCGACACCGGACTTGATATCGTGCCTGGAAGTTATGCGGTTCTGGGAATGAAGGTAAGATATTCTCGGGGACGAATCCTGACCGGCATCACTTGCGCCGCCTGCCACAGCACCGTGGACATGGACACCGGACTTGTCGTTGAAGGCGCTCCGAACGCCAATCTCAATATAGGAGAACTGATGGCCCTGGCCTCCAATTCGGCCGCCTTTTTTGCCAACGCGGAAATTTCATCCATAGAGGACTACGTCACGGATACCGAACGGACGGTAATAACCTCTGACGGCCGTGAAGTGCCTCTGCCTGATCCCGAACTCCTGGAAGATGCCGTGGACAGAATTTTCCTGAGCTGGATGCCTGGAACCTTCGACTCAACTATTGACCTGGTGGCCAATCCTTCACAGATTCCCGACAGCTTCACCTGGCAGGACCATCCTTACGGGTGGACAGGTTTTGCCGGCGCCGGACCGTTCATGGGGCTATCCGTTCTGAACAACAATGTCCACGCGCTTAATTCTGACGGGCTCTCACAGGCAGAAGCATCAGAAGATCTTTTCGGGTTTGACAAGGAACTGACCTATGCCATGGTGCTCCAGAACGCTTCCCGGAGCAGGTACAGGTGGAGGCCCGAAAGCAACATCAGGCCTTCGCAGTTTTTCATTCACCGCAATCCAACGCCGCCGACCATGGGCTTCAACAGGATGGTGCACACCCCTTCCTTTCCCAAAGGCTCTCTAATTTCCCCGGACGGACTTTTCATCAGCAACGAAGGTTCCAGAGTCTGGCTTGAAAATAACGCCATGTCCGCATTTCAGAACACTCTTGCCCCTCCTCCGGCACCGATCGACTTTGACTCCGAAACTCTTGACCTTGGCCTGGAAGTGTTTGAAACTGCGGGTTGCGGGACATGCCACAGCGGAGCGGCCTACACAAATAACCGGATTCTTCCAGCCCGCGATGTTGGAACAAGCCCTTCCAGAGCCAAGGCAAATGCCAACAATTGGAACGCCATGCTCTTCCCTCCCTTGACCTGGTCCTGGGATACACCAGTACCCATCCCTCTGAACGCGAGAATCCTTGAAGTCCCCCTGGATCACCTGGATATGGACGAGGTTGAATTGGCTTATGCCCAGGATGATAGAGGCGAAGGCGGTTTCAAGGTCAAGGGGCTCATCGGATTATGGTGGACCGCTCCCTACCTTCATGACGGAAGCATTGCAGTGGGACCGGATTCTGAAGAAGACATCGGAATACCCGGCACTCTGCACACCGGAATAAGACCTGACCCCGTAAACAGCCTTCGTGCCCTCCTGGACAGAGACCTTCGCCGGCAGGTCATCGAAGCCACCGAGGACTCAGAGGCATTGCGCGCCACAAAAGTAACCGGCACCGGTCATGAGCAATGGGTCGATGCGCAGGCAGGGTTTTCAGAAGAAGAACAGGAAGCTCTGATACATTACCTTTTGTCCCTGGAATTTAGGGATCAATAGTCCTGTCGCGTAGACTATGTATAGTCCTGGAACAACCATGTCCCATCTAATTTTCCATGTGTAATATGATTAATAAGATCTGCCTGCAAAAAGCCATAAGATCAAATTTTTTAGTATAATTTAACATTGATCAACATTTGCTTTTACTGTGTTGACCAGGTATTCTTTCTCAGGGCACCCGCAAGGGACGGTTTTATTTCCGACATCTTCTTCAGTCACACCCCACCGAACTCAAGCAGACATCCGGCAAGCAGAATGGTCCTTTCCACCATTGTTTTCTTGAGAATATATTCCCGGTCACTGTGATCCATATCTCCGCAAGGACCAAATCCGTCCAGCACGGGAACACTCATGGCCGCAATGTAGTTGGCGTCGGACACTCCTCCCCTGGTTTCCCTTCCAAGGGGAAGTCCATACTTCCGGGATGTTTCAAGTGCGACACGGTAAAGTGCTTCAATCCGGTGATCTGTATCCATGGGCGGGCGATTGGAACCGATCCTCAGCTCTGAAGCAGTGCCGCAAACGAAGTTCTTTTCAGCTATCTTTCTTATTTTTTCCATCAGGCACTTGCCGTCCTCTTTATGAGTAAAACGGACATCAACCCCTAGTCTCGCGCTTTCCGCTACAGAATTTGGCCCCATACCCCCATGGATCAAACCGACATTGATCAATATATGCGGAGGCCGGTTAAGCGCTTCCAGGGCGATTGTCTTGTAAGCAGCCTCAAGTACGGCGCTTGGCTTGTCCAGTCCGGCACATCCGGCGTGCCCGGCCTTGCCGGAGATAAGCAAGTCAAAGCCAGTCTTGCCCTTGCGCCCGACCACGACCTGGGAGTCTAGGCCTCCTCCTTCAAGGACAAAGGCGGCCCTGCTTTTCCGGGCCAGCTCTGTGATGAGTTCCCTGGAATAAGGAGAACCGATCTCTTCTTCTGAATTGAAAAATACGGTCACCGGAATATCATCCAATAACTCAAGATCGCTCAGGGCCTTCAAGGCAAAGATGCCCGTCACCAGACCTCCCTTCATGTCCAGGACCCCGGGTCCATATGCCTTGAACCGGTCCTCCCGGTAATGATTAAACCCGCTGTTCTCGGGAAATACAGTATCCATATGGCCCATAAGCAGAACAGACTTTTCCTGGCCAGCCTTTCTGTTCAAGGCCAGGACCATATTCCCGCACTTCTTCATGGGAAGTACCTGCGTGGACAGAGGGACTTCGGCCAAAATCCGGTCGATGTGCTCAGCCACAAGGTCCACCCCGGCCTTGTTGTACGTTCCGCTCTGGATAAGCACCAGCCTTTCCAGCAGTTCGAACATCTCTCTTTCCAGGGATTTTACATGGGTTTTCAGCTTGTTGATCATGAATATGTGTATAAAGGATTGTGAATCAGGAGTCAGCTCTTCAAACTGTCCTTTCTTTTCCGCCTTTAACGGGTACCTGGATTTTGTCCCTGCCCTCTGAGCCTGCTTTGTTCCTGTTCCTGATCGCCTGCTTCATGTCCGTCATTTTTTTCAAATTTATTAAAGGCGATATCATGCCTGACATATTCAACGGGATCAGGATCAGGGTATCTGACCTCCTCACCGCTCCAGGGCTTTCTTAAGATCAGTTCGCGGCCTTCCGCTCCGGTCACATTGGAGCTGTGCAGAGGAATCTTGCCTCCGGCAGTGGCGATAAACCTGGGAATGGCGTCTCCTGAAATGTTGCCGTACATGCTCTCCACAATATCCTGTCCTTTTTTCACCGGAACCCGCAGGTGAGCAAACTGGGGATTGCGGTAGCTGCAATTGAAGATGTAATACGGTCTGACGTAAGCTTCCTGGATTGTTTCGCAAAGCTTCCACATTTTCACCCTGGTGTCGTTGATGCCTTTGAGCAGAACCGCCTGGTTCATGACCGCGCTTACCCTCTTGGACAACTGCTTGAATGCCTCCCGGGATACGGGGGTGATCTCCTGAGCGGTATTGATCTGGGTGACAACTCTGAGCGGCTTGCGATCATTGCTCATCTCCAGGATATCCAGCAGCTCTCTGGTGATCCGCTGCGGGGTGGTCACCGGAATTCTGGTTCCCAGACGCTTCACGCGGACATGATCAATGGAGTCCAGTTCACCAAGGAGCCTTAAAAGCATTTCATCCGGCAGCATAAAGGCGTCCCCGCCGGTAATGAGCACGTCCCTGATCCTTGAATCATCCCGGATATATTTAAAGGCTTCTTCATAAGCTTTACCGGTATAGATGCGGTCCTTTTTCCCGATATGAGCTATGCGCAGACAATGCGTACAGTACATGGCGCACATATTGGTCGCCTTGATGGTGACCACCCGTGGATAGAACTGATCAATGAGTCTGGCCGGGGAGTGATCAGCGGCCACCGGAGGAATCTCAATTCCGGCATTGTCCACCATTTCCCCGGTGGGAACCGCTTGGAGAAGAACAGGATCATCAAGAGTTTCCGGCATGATCAGTCCCGCGTAATAAGGGGTCAGGCGCATGCGGTAATTTCTGGTCACCCTGCTTACTTCTTCAATGGCCTCAGCAGGCAGATTGAGTATTTCGCCCAGGGTCTCCACGGATTCCACAGCGAAGCGCAGCTGTCCGGAAAAGGAGTTCCAGTCTTCCATGCTCATCCCCAGAAGCTGCCTGATCCTCAAGTGGTTCTGTTCGATCCTGTCCCACAGCTCTATTCCGCTTGGGGCGGATACGTCCTTTTGTTCCAGATACCAGTCAACTCTGGAACCTGCCTCGCTGACAATGGACAAAGCTTTGTCCACCCTGCCTCCAATGCTGACCCGGTGCTCGTCGATCTGCTGATGCTTCAATGCCAGATCGACCAGATCCTGCCTGGAAATGTCAAAGGCCAGGGGACTGAATCCTTGGCTGGCTCTGGCCAGTTTCAAGATTTTAAACAGCTCCACAATATTGCCTGTCTGATTATCTAAGGCGCTTATGGAAAAAAGCTCCCGGATTTTTGCCGCTTGCGGCGATACAGGATCTGCATTTAAATTCCGGCCTGAAAAGAGATTGTCCAGAAGTTCTGCAGTGAAATTGTCAATCTGGTCAAATTTATTCATGTATCTGTTCCGTGCTGGTTATAGATTCTTCGAGCAGCCGCCGGCCATGCATGATTTCCCGGTCCAGAATCTCCCTGTTTCTGGAAACCGCCACCACTCTGCCCAGAAAAGTTCCCGGCTTGACTGAACAGCCGTGTCCCACATGCTCCAGAATGATCATCTTATGCTCTATGCCGTTTTTCCTGACCTTGCGGAAAAGCTCTCGTTCGTCTTCCTCCAGCGGAAGAAAGTATCTGGTCATTACTTCACGTTCCACCTTGAAATTATACGTTCTCCAGCTGAGGTCGCTGATAGCCTCCTTTATTTCAACCTTGTCGGGCGGAAGCCTGTTCTGGGTCACCGCGTAGTATTCCAGCTCCATAAGGGACGGGGAATCATCAGGCAGGAGATTCTCCAGGGTGCAGCACATTTCCATTGTAGTCCCCTGCTTGCGGGCGTTGACCTCAACGAAAAATATCTCACCGCTTTGATTAACAATATAGTCACATCCGAATATTCCGCGATAACCGCTCCTTCCCAGGATCCTGCCCACCATCCTGGTGTGTTCCTTGATTTCAAGCTGCTCCCTGTATGGAAGAACCGAAGGAAAGGTAGAGCCCCTGAACATATTGCCCCCCTCGATCTCCTGATCGGCAATGGCCGCGATAAAAACATCCTCCTCATTGCCCACCACCCCGAGCACTGTAGGATCAAACTCATGGGGCACAAAGCGGCTTATGAAATAGGTTGACTGAGGCAGTGGAAATCTTTTTTCAAGATCATCAGGTGTCTGAACTATAAAACTGTTGGTCCCGGCAGCAGAATACGGCTGGGAAACAAAGACACCGTCAGGCCAGTCTCTTAATCCCTGTTCAATACAGCCCCGCAATTCGCTGACTCCGCTGCAGACCTTGTAATCAATAACCGGAACCGTATTCTTGAGCATCTGCAGCTGATACAGCTTGTTGTTCCACATGCCGGCAACCTGACCGCTGGGCCCGAGCAGGACAACGCCCGGCATTCTGGTAAAGGTCAGTTCAGGCAGGGATTCAAACACATGGACATACAGCCTGCCCTGCTTTTTTACCAGCCTTCTGACCATTTCAAGAACAGTTCCCGAATAGGAAACTACCCCGGCAAAGTCTCTTGGAGACATGCGACAGCTGAATTTTTTTCTGGTTTGAGCAAAGAGGCTGCCGGCAAGAGGATTTATGACCAGGATGTTTTTGTGAGGGTAAGACTCCATCACATCCGGAACAATGGAAATATAATTGAATTTCCTTTTGTAGATCCTGGAGAGGTTTTCCTTAACAAACTGATTGAGACCGTCTGTTTTAAGCTCACCAACATAAATAAAGTAGTCGGTATCATCTTCAAGCTCAACATCTGAGAAAAGTACGTCATCTTCGTCAGAAAACATGCTCCGGCCTCCAATATGCGGCAATTTTGCAAATCAGGTCCTTGAAAAAACCCGGACACCTTCATCCAGCTGAATCATTTTCGAAATTCGGGAAAAACATCCCATCCACTGATCGGTACGATCTGTGAAAAAAACTTTTTTCAAGTCAGGAAAAGACCGACTGTAAAAAATTTTAAAAATGAAAAAGGCGTCTTTCCTCCCGACTGCCAAAGCAACGGGTGAAAAGACGCCTTTGTCTTTACCGTAAATTAAATCTGCACGTCTTTGTGCAGATATTTGCTATATAATTTTCAACAGCTCAGTATGTCAACAGCGCATATTTTTTGAAATCCGGTCTAAACCCATTAAATAAAGATATCTTACCAATAATCAGATATTTACAATGTACCAAAAAAAACATGAGATCAATCAGTCTGCTTATTCAATTTATCTTCTGTGCTGACCAATATTCTTATTGTCAGTTCCTAAAGTCATTTTAAGCAGCACCACACTAGTAAAACCTGGCTATTTACAAAAAAGTAAATTGTTGTTTTTTTCGAATTGAAATATTTTACAAAAATGTATTGTCCGGCCCGAAATGCTCCTGCCGTTTATCCCGTCGGGCAGTTATTATCTCAGCCATAAACATGTCTGCTCAGCTTTTTTCCAGTGACAAACAGGATATTCGGAAAGGGACATGCTGCCCGCCGGCCAGTCAGAGCAACACTCTCCTCTTCTTGATCTGAAGAATTTTTTCGACGTATACCCCCGGCCCCGCAGGCCTGCTCACCATCATAAAGTAACCCGAAAAAAAATTTGTCAATGCCCTGTAAGTAACTCAATGCAAAAGACAGACCTTTGATCCAGCCGATTTTGGACACGCTTTCTGCGCAGAAATTAAGTCAACCGAAAGAAAAGACAACCGGGTCGACAGCATTTTGGATCAGATCCTGCATCTGTATCTCAAAACAGCAGAACAATCATTGAGCACCCTTAATCCGGATACAGCGGTCCAGGCGGTCCAAAACTGTCTGAGGGACGAACCTATAGGCTTCAAACCTCTACGGGAATCAATATTTCCAGGTCGGGACTCGACATGAATCGAAGCATGCCTTGCAGTCGAGCGCTCCCCTTTGTGACAAAAATGTAATTAATATGCAGCTTCAATAAGATTTTTTATCACAAGATTATCATTTTTGATGCAGCTGAAAACGGGGTCGTAAATTTATTTCTAAAAGTCGGGAATATGGTGCATATCTTCACCCCAACTCTAACCACCTGATAAAGAGTACAAAAAACCTATGTGCAGACTTTTTTCTTTGACCAGTACTGAACCAATTTCACCCATGAAGGCCATAGAGGCCTTGGACATGATGAAGGAAGGCCATGACGGATCAGGCATCGGGCTCCTTCTCAGCGATCTGGACGGTCCTTTCAGCAAATTCAGGGATCTGCCCATCCTTTCAGGCATATTCACCAGGGATGGATTGCGCAGGCTGGAAGAGTTCATGTCCGGGCAGGGCTTTGTCCCCAAACATATGCTCACCCTGGACGCCAGAAAAGAACCACCTCCAGGCACGCCAAAAAGGGAGACCTATCTGGTCCAGGTCTATGAGC
>SLDX01000048.1 GCA_007125075.1 Desulfonatronospira sp. | reverse complement strand
TGATGGGCTGTGTGGTCAACGGACCGGGAGAGGCCAGGGAAGCCGATATCGGACTGGCCGGAGGCCGGGATTGCGGGATTATCTTCAAGAAAGGACAAATAATCAGAAAAGTCCGTGGTGAATACCTCATTCCTGAATTCATGGCTGAACTGGATAAATTTTTGGACTTGACATAAACATGACTGACAAATATTTTGATTTGTTTGTTATCTGATCTCAGATAAGGCCTTTTATGCTGACAAGCAGCTGCAGCTTTGATCTAAATACCAGAAACAAGACTTTGTTACACAGCCGTCGATCAGATGCTCACTGGCGAAGCAAATGATAAAAAGGCGGTTTAGTTTAAATTCCAACCTTGCTCTCGCCATGAGGGCCGCATTGACCACAAGGAGGATAATTAATGCTGGAAAAGTACGAGACGCTTTTATTGTTAAGTCCTGAACTTAACGCTGAAGAAAGCAATGCCATTCTGGAAAAATTTTCAGGAATTCTGGAGCGCAACAAGGGACAGGTCATCAAGAATGATGACTGGGGGTTAAAGACCCTGGCATATCCCGTTCAAAAGCAGACCAGAGGGCGGTATGTGCGCATGGAATACTCATTGCCTGCTGCTCAGGTATCCGAATTTGAACGAAACATTCGAATCACTGACGGTGTCTTCAAGTTCCTGACTGTCAGACTTGATCACGAACAAGAGCAGGAGGAAAAATAGCAATGGCATATAGAAAATTCGCCCCGCGCAAGAAATTCTGCCGTTTCTGCGCTTCAAAGGATATTACCTTGAACTACAAGAATGTGGATATGCTCAGGGACTTTATCACCGACCGGGGAAAAATCATCGCCCGCAGGATCACCGGCAACTGCGCCAGGCATCAAAGGGCATTGACCACAGAAATCAAGCGGGCCAGACAGATGGCTCTTATCTACTACACAGCAACCCACAGCACCGACGTCAGGAAAAGGACGACTTAGGAGGGTTCAAAATGCAGCTTATTTTAAGAGCGGACGTGGACAACCTGGGCCGCCTGGGTGATGTGGTCAAGGTCAAGCCGGGCTATGCCCGCAACTATCTTATTCCCCAGGGTCTGGCTTATCCGGCCACCAAAGCCAATCTGAACATCTTTGAGCAGGAAAGGAAAAAGTTACAGAAAAAAATCGACGCCCTGCGCTTTGAAGCTCAAAGCCTGCAGGAAAAACTGGAACAGGCCCGGGTGGTAATCCCCGTGCGGGTCGGGGAACATGACAAGCTTTACGGTTCAGTTACCACAACCATGATTGCCGACTCACTGGCCGAGATGGGAATAGATATTGACAAGCGAAAGATCGTTCTGGATTCTCCCATCAGAAGCCTTGGCGAATATGAAGTAAATGTAAAACTTTACCATGACGTCCAATCTACACTCAAGGTCAATGTGGTAAAACATGGCAGCGAACAGCAAGTCAAGCAGGCCGAAGAAGAATCCTGAAAAAGGAGCCCTGCCAGCCGGGAAAAACAAGTCTAAAAATGCAGACCTGAGTCAGGCCGTAAGCACGATTTCCGCTGAGCTGGTCAAAAGAATGCCCCCCCAGAACCTGGATGCGGAGCAGGCGGTTCTGGGCGGGGTTTTTTTATCCAATGAGGTCCTGCATACGCTCATCGATACTTTGAGCGAGGAGGACTTCTACTCACCGGCACACAGGATCATATTCAGGGCCTTTGTTGAGTTGTACAGGCGCAACATCCCTGTGGACCTGGTCACCATCCATGAGGAGCTGGAAAAAAGCTCCCTTCTGGAAAGTGTGGGCGGCGCAGTATACCTGGCTTCTCTTACGGAAGCAGTGGCCGCGTCAGCTAATGTGCACTACTACTCCCAGATAGTTAAGGAAAAAGCTGTACGCAGGCATCTGATCAGGGCGGCGACCAATATAATCGCTCAAAGCTTCGATCCAGCCAGTGAAGTGAGCGATCTTCTGGATTCTTCAGAGCAGAGTATTTTCGCGGTCAGTGAATCCAAGTCCCGGCAGGTGTTTCGTTCCTCCAGGGAACTTGTAGATGACGTGTTCGAGCTTCTGGAAAAAAGGGTTGAGCGCAAAGAACTGGTTACCGGAGTGCCCACAGGGTTTCATAAACTGGATGAGATCACCGCAGGATTTCAGCCCACTGACCTGATCATCTGTGCCGGCAGACCGAGTATGGGCAAAACAGCGTTCGCTCTGAACGTTGCCATGCGCTCGGCAGTATCTCAGGAAATCAAAACAGCCATCTTTTCTCTGGAAATGTCTATGGAGCAGCTCATGATGCGCATGCTCTGCGCCTGGGGCAAGGTGGACCTGAAAAATCTGCGCACCGGCTTTTTAAACGATGAAGACTGGGCCAGGCTGTATCAGTCTGCTGAAGCTCTGTCCAAAGCTCCCATCTATATTGACGACACCCCTGCCCTTTCTTCCATGGACATGCGGGCCAGAAGCCGCAGACTGAAGGCTGAAAAAGGCCTGGATATGGTGGTCGTGGATTACCTGCAGCTTATGCGCGCCGGCAGATTCATTGACTCCCGGGAACAGGAGATCTCCGAGATATCCAGATCTCTTAAAGCCCTGGCCAAAGAGCTGAATGTTCCGGTCGTGGCTCTTTCCCAGCTGAACAGAAAGGTGGAGGACAGAACCAACAAGCGTCCGGTGCTCTCTGATCTGCGCGAATCAGGCGCAATTGAACAGGACGCTGATGTGATTTTGTTTCTGTACCGAGACGGCGTTTATAATCCCAAAGAGGATAATCCCCGCAGGAATACCGCGGAGGTGATCATCGGCAAACAAAGAAACGGTCCGGTTGGAACTGTAGAGCTTTCTTATCTTGACCGGTTCACAGCCTTTGAAAACCTGACTTACATCCCGGCTCCATCAGAAGAAGAAAACATACAATAATTTAAAATATATTAAGAGCTTTTCATGCAAGTCTTTGATTCTCAAGAGCTGCTGGACAGAGCAGAACTTGAAAAACTGCAGGCAGTCCGGCTTAAAAACACCGTATACCAGGCCACCGCCTCCCTGTTTTACCGAAACCGTCTGGCCCGAAGCGGGATAAAAGTGGCTCAGGTAAACAGTCCTGAGGACATTTCCAGACTTCCCTTCACCACCAAGGAGGATCTGCGCGAGCATTATCCCTTTGGCTTCCTGGCCATGCCCAGGGAAAAAATGGTCCGCCTGCACGCCTCCTCAGGGACCACCGGAACATCAACAGTAATCCTGCATACCCAGAACGATCTGAACACCTGGGCCGACCTGGTGGCCAGGTCCATGCACTGCGCCGGGGTAAGATCAAGTGACACTTTTCAGAACATGAGCGGGTACGGGCTTTTCACCGGTGGTTTGGGCATTCATTATGGGGCGGAGAGGCTGGGTTGCCTGACTATTCCTGCCGGGGCCGGGAACAGCAAGCGTCAGATCAGAATGCTTAAGGATTTTCAGGTCACAGTTGCGCATATAATTCCTTCCTATGCCCTGCATTTAAGCTCAGTATTCAAAGAACTTGAGCTGGATCCGCGCTCACTGGACCTTCGCATCTTGCTCATAGGCGCTGAGCCGCACACAGAAGAGGTCCGGGCCAGAATCCAGGAGATTTACGGTGTTCAGGCTTACAATTCATATGGCCTGTCCGAGATGAACGGGCCCGGGGTAGCCTTTGAATGCGCTCATCAGACAGGAATGCACCTCTGGGAAGATGCTTACATTGCGGAAATCATAGACCCTGAGACTTTGGAACCTGTACCCGAAGGCCAGGTCGGCGAGCTTGTCCTGACCACTCTGTGCCGTAAAGGAATGCCTATTCTGCGCTACCGGACCAGGGATCTGACCAGGTTTATTCCCGGGGAATGCAAGTGCGCCCGCAGGCACAGAAGAATCGACCGCATCACCGGAAGATCCGACGACATGATGGTCATCAAGGGAGTGAACATCTATCCCATGCAGGTGGAGAAAGTGCTCATGTCCATCCCTGAAGTGGGTCAGAACTACCTCATTCAGCTAGAGCGCGAAGGCTACTTGGACCAGATGCAGGTCAGGGTGGAAATCCGCGATGAATTTTTCGTTGAGGACATGCGCGAGCTGCAGAAACTGCAGCAGAAGATCGCCGGCCTTTTAAGAGAGGAAATCCTGATAAGTCCCAAAGTCGACCTGGTGGAGCATAATTCCCTGCCCAATTCCCAGGGTAAGGCCCAGCGTGTGGTGGATAAGCGAAATGAACCCGGTTGATTCGGTGAGTCGGTTAATATTAATTTGAACTAAGGCCAGAGTGTTCATAAATAACTGTAACAAAACCAGTCTAAGGAATTAAAATCATGACCAAAGTAGCAGTATTCATGGGCAGCAAATCAGATCTGGAACAGGTCAGGCCATGCTCCGATGTGCTCAAGGAACTGGGCATTGACCACTTCATGACCGTCACCTCTGCGCATCGTACGCCGCAACGGACCAAAGAACTGGTCCTGGAAATGGAATCCAAAGGGTGCAGAGTATTTATCTGCGCGGCAGGCATGGCCGCCCATCTTGCAGGGGCTGTGGCCTCCCAGACCATAAGGCCTGTCATTGGTATCCCTTTGGCCGCTTCTAGTTTAAACGGCTGGGATGCGCTTCTGGCAACTGTTCAAATGCCTCCGGGATTTCCGGTGGGCACAGTGGCTCTGGATAAGGCCGGCGCACGTAACGCTGCCTGGATGGCCGCCCAGATCCTGGCTCTGGAAGATGCGGATCTGGCGGATAAGATCAAAAAGGCCAGAGAAAAGATGGCCCGGGACGTGGAGCAGGCGGCAAAGGAGCTGTAATGGTGGACAGGGGCGACAGCACGGCCCTGATCACCCTGGCCTGCATTTTTACCGGCAGTCTGGTCATTGCCGCAGTCATCTCCTCCAAAATAATCAGCTTCGGTCCGATAGTCGTGCCGGCCGGGATTCTGGCCTATTGTCTGACTTTTGTGGCCTCGGACGTCATCAGTGAAATCTGGGGCAAGGATACGGCCAGGCGGGTGGTCATGGGCGGTTTTGCAGCCCTTTTAGTCTGCCTTGGTCTTATATATCTTGCCCTGGCCTGGCCGGCCGCTCCTTTCTGGGATAATCAGGAGAGCTTTGAACAGGTTTTGGGAGCCACACCCAGGATAATCCTGGCTTCTCTGGTCGCTTACCTGATAAGCCAGAACCATGACGTATGGGCATTTCATTTCTGGAAGAAGGTCTTCCGGGGCAGGCACTTGTGGCTTAGAAACAACCTGTCCACCGGTGCTTCCCAGATCCTGGACAGTACAATATTTATCTGTATCGCTTTTTGGGGTGTAATGCCGGTCCTGCCGCTGATCATGGGCCAGATTCTGGTTAAACTGCTTATCGCTTTTCTGGATACGCCGGTGGTCTATTTCCTGGTATGGCTGCTCAAAAGCCCGGCCAGGAAAGAACTGACCTCCTCTTCCGGCTGATTCAGCCATTAAGCTCCAAGCCCCTTTAATATATTCATATTCAGCTCAAACCTTTTCTGCCGATATCTCTGCGATAATACATGCCTTCAAAGGATATCCTGTCCACAGCCCGGTAACAGCGATCTATGGCATCCTGCAGGTTTTCCCCCAGAGCGGTTACACCCAGAACCCTGCCTCCATTGGTGACCAGAATGCCGTCAGTATAAGTTGTTCCTGCGTGAAACACCTTAACCAGAGGATCTCTCTCAGCCTCTTCAATGCCTTCTATTCTGTGCCCCTTAGCGTACTTGCGCGGATAACCGGTTGCCGCCAGAACAACGCAAACGGATGCCTCAGGTCTGATTTGCAGGCCGGTTTTTCCTGCCCGCCCCTCTATGCAGGCTGTGATTACTTCTAAAAGATCGGACTGCATGCGCATCAGCAGGGGCTGACATTCGGGATCACCGAAGCGAACGTTGTATTCAAGAACTCTTGGTCCTTCCCGGGTAAACATCAGTCCGGCATAGATGACCCCTCTGAAAGGCTGTTCAGCTTGCTCCAGCTGCTGCAGTATCGGCCTTATGACCAGATCGGCTGTTTCCTGATACTTTTCCGGAGGAAGCACCTGCGCCGGACTGTAGGCACCCATGCCTCCGGTATTTGGACCGGTATCATTTTCCCCTATCCGCTTATGGTCCTGGGAAGAAGGAAGCAGCAGGAAATCATGCCCGTCACAAAAGGCAAGAAAAGAAGCCTCTTCTCCTTCCAGAGCCTCTTCAATGACAACTCGTTCTCCGGCCTTGCCGAACACCTCCCTGACCAGCATGTCTTCCAGAACCTCCCTGGCTTCCTCAAAACCGGAAGCCACAACAACACCTTTGCCTGCGGCCAGACCATCCGCCTTGATAACCAGCGGATACTCACGGGAGCGGACATAACCAAGGGCCTGGTCGTAATCTTCAAACACCTTATGTGCTGCTGTCGGGACCTCAGCTTCGGCCATCAGGGATTTGGCGAAGGCCTTGCTGCCTTCGAGCTGAGCTGCAAAAGCTCCGGGGCCGAAACAGGGAATCTTTTCCTTTTCCAGGGCTTCAGTCAGCCCCAGCACCAAAGGCAATTCCGGTCCGGCAACCACCAGGTCAATCTTTTTTTCCCTGGCCAGTCTGACCAGCCCGGGAATATCATCTGCTTCAACAGGAACATTTTCACCTTCCCTGGCTGTGCCGCCGTTGCCTGGAGCAATAAAGATCTTTTCGGCCATGGGGCTTTGGCGGATCTTCCAGGCCAGGGCATGTTCGCGCCCCCCGGAACCCACTATCAATACACGCATATCAACTCCTCGGACTCGATTAATTATTGATTGATACTGACAAAAGTCGACTACCTGCGCTTGAAAAACCTCTCAAGCTCTTTGGCTCCCATGTCCAGGTAAACCGGCCGTCCATGGGGACAGAAATTTTTGTTTTCGCAGCGCATAAGCTGTTGAACCAGACCCGCGGCCTCATCCGAAGTCATGGGCTGTCCGGCTTTAATCGCCGCTCGACAGGAAAGCGTGATCAGCACATCTTCAAGATCTTTCTTTTTCTCTGCCATGATCGAGCGCAGAGCCTCCAGACCCTCCTTTGAGGATAAAAACCCTGGCAGGCCCAGTACATCCAAAAATTCAAGGCCGTTTTTCTCATTTATATTCAGGATAAAACCCAATGATTTTAGAGAGGTCCACATCTCCTCGAGCACTTTTTTTTCGGCTGGATGAAGCTGCATCTGAACGGGCATGGTCAGCCTTCTGCATTGTAAACGTGATTTTTCCCTGCTTATCTGTTCAAAGACTATCCGTTCATGCGCCGCGTGCTGATCAATGATCAGAAGCTTTCCTTCAGGCATGAAAAACAGGAGATAGGAATTATCCACCTGACCCAGATACCTGAGTCCTGCATACAGTGATGAGCCTGGGCCGGGTTCTGCCGCAGGGGCTTTAGTTTGTTCACCCGGTTCTGAAGAAATTTTCTCCTGGAAAAATAAGTCCATCTTGGATTCCTGCTCAGGATAAAAACGCTTCATTCCGGGAAAATGCTCATTACTTTGCAGATCATGAGCGTCATCTGATTCTTTTTTTTGATGTTCGGATGCAAAAAGACCGCCCTCGATTGCCTGGGATGCTCCTCGAACTACAAGGGAGAACAAGTGTTTTTCATTGCGGAAGCGGACCTCGGATTTGGCCGGATGGACGTTGACATCAACCTCTTCAGGAGGAACCTGAACAAAAAGAACCGCCTGAGGATACTCTCTTGAAAGAAGCCTTCCCTTGTAAGCCTGTCTGAGGGCTGAAATGAGCATTTTGTCTTTTACCGGTCTCTGGTTGACATAAAAAAACATGCGCTCGCCCCTGCCCTGAGCATTTTCAGGGGCTGAGGCCAGGCCATGGACTTTAAATCCACCCTGCTCCAGCTGAAATTCTCTAAGCCCCTGACATATCGGCTCCGGCCAGATATGGGCCAGACGTTCAAGAAGAGTTTCATTTCTGAAGAACCTGTAAACGGTGCGCGCATCAACTGTAAGCTCCATATCCGCATCAAGGTGGGATAGAGCCATGCGCGCGAACATGTCGGTACACCTTCTGTTCTCTGTTGCTTTGGTCTTTAAGAACTTCAGACGGGCGGGTATATTGGCCAACAGGTTCTGCACCCTGACCCTGGTCCCCGAAGTCATGGCTGTGGGTCCCTGTTCCAGGACATCTCCAAAAAGCAATTCCAGATAGCGCCCTTCGTTTTCCCCCTGCAGGCAGGAGGCCATGAACAAGTCTGGATACAGAAGCAATGCTTGGCAATGCCTCCCCTCTGAATCCAAAGCTGTGCACCAAGATCAGGTCCTCAAGCGAGCTTATCTTGCTTGTGGCGTGGCGGGTCACAGCCAGGGCCATGTCCTCAGAGTTCATTCCCGAACCGTTGTCCACCACCTCCACCAGGACCTGTCCTCCCTGTTCAACGCGGACCTGCAAATTATTTGCGCCCGCATCCAGGCTGTTCTCCATAAGCTCCTTGACTACGCTTGAAGGCCTCTCCACCACTTCCCCGGCTGCGATCTGATTCTGCAGACCCGCCGGCAGTATTTTAATCCTGCTCACTTCTAAAAACCCCATGAGCCAAGGTTGAGCAGGTTGATCCTGATTTCATAGCTGTAATCATAATCGGTGTCTTTTATCTCGAATTCCAAGCTGTAGCACTGATGTCTGTATGTGGCTCTAAGTCTTCTCTCCAGATCAACCGAAGCTTCCATGTCTCTTCTGTACAAAAGTCCGAACTGCCAGTTGCGGATGAAATCAATTTCAGATCCGAATTCAATGATATTTACCCTGTCATCTATTTGCCGTTTGTATTCATCGATTTCTTCAAGAAAATCAAGGCTGAACCAGGCCCTGATCATACCCGGCCAGATCAGGGTCAGTGTATGTTCATGTTCGGTGATCATGTTTTCGTAAAATGAATACCAGGTTTTATTGCTCAAACTGATGTACCGGCTGGGATTGAAAGTTACTTCTGTAAGCAGATCGGAAAAAGGTCTTCGTTCATGCTCATTTAGTTCATTTCTGCGTCTGGCCTCCCGGAAATCATATTCCTGTTCCAGTTTCAAAAGTAAAAAATCGCGGTAATCAGTTCTTATAACCTGTTCTTTTTTTGCAGCGCTTTCCACCACAGTATCCATTCTGCGGGTAAAGTTATTTCTCAGGGTATATCTCAGGTCCTCTCTTGGCGCTATGCGGTCTGCAGAATCGAAACGGGGGAATTTTTCCTGGCCTTTTTCTGGAATAAAGTCATATTCAAGCTCTGGTACCACGGTATGTCTAACCCCTGTCCAGTAGGAATCTCCAGGGCTTAAGCGTTGAGGATCAGCAGCCCGGTTAAGTTCGAAAATCCGTAACAGTTCTGAATCAGCCTTAACATTGACATCATAAATTCCCCTTGTCTGAAAATGGTTGTCAGTATCCCTTTCTGCAGGATCGGCCTGGAAATTGTCCACAAAGTATCCTGTCTGTCTCCAGCCAAGTCTCGGGATTATCCTTCCCCAGCCTGCCTGCAAAGGCATTCTCACGCGGGGATGTACATCCAGACGGGCGGCTGTAGTACCGAACCGGCGCCAGAAATATGCAGCCTGATTCTCCGCTTCCAGTTCAAAAGGGGTGTTGCCCAGTCTGCTGCGGTACATGTCCAGATTTATCTCGGGCAGTCTCTGCACAGTAGGGTTTTCGCTGCTGGGCAGATTATCGTTTTTATATCTGAGATTATCGGAATAAACTATGCGGGAATTAAGCCCCATGCGGGGATAAGAGCGGGAAGCGCTTACAATATTGTTACGTATGAGCCGGTCCCTGTCCTCAAGATCGCGCCCGAATTTATCTACAAATTTATTGCGGCTGGCATCAAATCCGGATTGTCCTTCTTTGAACTCTCTTAGATAATTCTGGTCTGAGACATAGTCGATATCCACCTTGTAATTCCATCCGGATACCGGATCAAAACCGTCATATTTCCCTCTTAACCAGTATCTGTGCCTGTTGGGTCTGAACAGTCCATCATCTTCGAATCTTGAAGGCTCGTTTCCCTGGTCATGGATCTTGCGGTCCCTGAGCCAGTCCGCTCTCCACAATCCTTTTTTATGCAGTCCCGGGGTATGGCGATATTCCACACCGGTCATAAGCCCCCTGAAAGAGTAGTAATTGCCGTAGAAAGTCATATCCCTCTGATCATCGATGACCCAGTAATAGGGAAGATTGACATTCATTCCCAGTTCCGAGCTGTACCCGATGTCCGGAAAAAGAAAACCGCTCTGGCGTTCGGTTTTTACCGGGGCGATCAAAAACGGGGAATACATTATCGATCGGTCCATGACCCTGAATCTTGTATGCCAGAGCCTGGCGTAGCCGTCTACGGTTACTTCTCCACGGCTTGATTTGACCGACCAGGGAGCGGGGCGGTCATCGCAGGAGGTCATGATTCCCTGTTTGAAAGTATAGGTATGAGGACCGGTTTTTTCCAGATGTTTTCCAGTAAAATATACATTGTCCTCTGCCATGAACACTTCTCCGTCCCTTATCCATCCCACCTGGTTGTTCAGATCCAGTTCGGCCTCCTCTCCCTGTATGACATCCCCGTTGAACCCGGCTCTGATATTGCCTTGAAGATAAATCCAGTTGGTATCCATATATAATCTGGCATAATCAGCAAAAAGATAATCGTTGAACCGCCATACGTGTACATTGCCGAAAGCTTCCGCGATATTTCTTTCTTCATCGACTTCCAGCCTGTCCGCCTCAAGCATCCAGGGCTCCTGTTGACCAAGTACAGGCTGTAAATGGAAGAATAAGCTCAAAACGATAAAAAAAAGAACTAAACAGAATCTCGGCTTCACTTGTTTGGCCTCTGGTTGAAATAAATTAGCTGCAAAGTTCTTGATTCATAAAGCCTCTGACCATAGAAGCAGAAAAAGCTATGTGCCGGGTGAAGAACGCGCCGCGGCATCGCCAGCAGAAAAAACTGCAGCCGGAGCTTTAAGCAGAATAAAACTTGAGACTTTTACGCAAGCAGAAAACATTGCTTATTCAGATAAAGATCAATATTGCCTTGACCGGGCATGCAAAGGTTCAAGAATTCTTGAACTGCCCTGCAAGAGCGCGTTGACTTGTGTTTGAGCCGAATAAGTTATAAATAGTTTCTATCCGCAAAGTGTTCTTTCATGGTAGAAAATTGTTGACTTTCAACTCGTGAAAAAAGGATTTCTTTCTTTTGGCGAGGATAGCAAACAATTATGAGGAGACGCATCTTAAGTACCTGACGAATAATTATGTGAAATGGCCGCCAGCCAAAAAGAAAAAGAATCGTTTCCGGATGAATGAACATTAGTTCAGGAGATCACAGAGTTTGAAATACTTACATGTCTGAGGCTCATAACCCATGTTCGACCCAGGCTCAACATTTAAAAAAATGCCCGCCTGGACAAGCCAGCCAAAGGATGCTCATGACTGAAAATTTATCCGACCATCTACGGTTCAGCAACTCCGCTTATGTGCAGGAACTTTGCGGTCCGCAGGGACGCAATCTGGAAACTGTCCGCGACCGCACCGGTGTATCCATTGAACAACGGGGATCAGAAATAACCATAACCAGCCGGGACCAGTCAAGCCTGGATCTGGCAAAGAACTGCCTGCTTCAGCTCTATGCCCTCATAGAGTCAGGCTATAAGGTATATTCTGAAGACATGGAGGCGGCCATCAGGATCCTTAGCCGGGACAAGGAAGCTGATCTTAAAAAAATTTTTAAAAAAGAAGTTTTCATTGTTTCCAGCAAAAAGACCATTGCTCCTAAAAGCGCCACACAGCGCAAGTATCTCCAGGCCATCAAGGAAAAAGATCTGGTCTTCGGCATAGGCCCGGCAGGCACAGGAAAGACCTATCTTGCTGTAGCAGTGGCTATTTCATTTCTCATGCAGAGGATGGTCAAAAGAATAATTCTGGCCCGTCCTGCTGTGGAAGCAGGTGAAAAACTGGGCTTTTTGCCCGGGGACATGCTGGAAAAGGTCAATCCTTATCTGCGCCCCCTGTACGACGCCCTGCATGATATGCTTGAATTCGGAAAAGTGCAGGAACTTCTGGAAGGCGGAATGATCGAAATCGCGCCTCTGGCCTTTATGCGCGGCCGCACTCTGAATGAATCCTTTATCATTCTTGACGAGGCGCAAAACACCACCCCTGAACAGATGAAGATGTTTCTTACCCGTATGGGCCTTGGCTCCAAAGCGGTGATCACCGGAGACATCACTCAGGTGGACCTGCCGGGAGCGGCTGTTTCCGGTCTGATCCAGTCCAGAGAGGTGCTGGCCAAAACCGAAGGAATCAGATTTGTCTATTTTGACGAACACGATGTCATCCGACACAGTCTGGTGGCCAGGATCATCAAAGCCTACGATCTGTTCGAGCAACGCAGAGGCCGCAGACCTGATGAATGGGAGAAAAAGGCAGAAGATACTGAAAGTGAGGATAAACCTGAATCAGGTTAAAAAAGAACATGAGTAAACTGCCTGAAATCAATGTGTCCTTTAATTCTCCTCTCTTGCCCGCCTTGTGTCTGAGCCGCAGGGAAGCCGGAGATATTGCCGGGCGATTGCTGAATCACCTGGGAATGAAGGACAGCCGTGTAAACCTGATCTTTGCCGCTGATCCGGAAATGGAAAGACTGAACCGTAAATTTCTGTTAAGAAACGGGCCGACCAACGTCCTGGCCTTCCCGGAGCCATCGGAAAGGTCTGACTCAAACTTTTTGGGAGAAGTATACATAGGTGTGCAGGCCCTGCAAAGAGAAGCTCTTCTTTACGGACAGTCCAGGTTTGAACACTTCATCCGCCTGCTGGGGCACGGGCTTCTGCATCTGGCTGGATATACGCACGGACCGGAAATGTACGCCCTGAACAGTGAACTGCCGCAGATAATTGATCCTGAAGATTATGGTCTTAAAAGTAACGAACCTGGACTTTACTCAAAGGACAAACATGCTTGAACCTAACACACAGATAAGACCTGAGGGCCTTGGCTTTATTCTCCTGATGGTCCTGGTCACCCTGGTCTTTGCCCTGCTCGGCTGGTCCGTTCCGGCGGTTCTTGGCCTGGTGCTTTCATTTCTGGCGGTGAATTTCTTTCGTGACCCGGAAAGGGTCATTCCGGAAGATCCTCATGTTGCTGTTGCGCCTGCTGACGGCAGAGTGGTCAGGGTGCAAAACATACCTGATCCCTTCACCGGGGAGAAAAAAACTGCTGTGTGCATCTTCATGAATGTATTCAATGTTCATGTGAACAGATTTCCCGTATCCGGACAGGTGCGCGCCATCCGCTACCATCCGGGCAAATTTTTCAACGCTTCTCTGGACAAGGCCTCCAAAGACAATGAAAGATGTGTTCTTGATATTGTGGATGAAGAACAGAGAGAATGGACCATGGTTCAAATAGCCGGCCTTCTGGCCCGCAGGATAATCTGCCTGGCGGAGAAGGGGGATGTCTTGTCCCGGGGACAGAGATTCGGGCTGATCAAGTTAGGCTCCAGGGTTGACCTTTACCTTCCTGCCGATTATAAAAGCGCAGTTAAAGTGGGAGATAAAACCGTAGCCGGGCAGACCGTCATTGCCCAAAGGACCATGGATCGATAAATATATGGACGAGCAGCCTTCAGGCCCCAGACATAAAGGGTTTTACATCCTGCCCAATCTTTTGACCACAGCGGCTCTGTTCGCCGGTTTTATGGGCATTATCTGGGCTGTGGATGGACGGTTTGAATACAGTGCCTTAGCTGTTCTTGCGGCATGCGTATTTGACGGTCTGGATGGCAAAATTGCCAGGCTGACCAAGGCTGCTTCAGATTTTGGAATTCAGTTCGACTCCCTGTCTGATCTTGTTTCTTTCGGCGTATGCCCTGCTGTGATGATATTTCTGTGGCAGACCCAACAGTTCGGTCAACTGGGTCTTGCCGTGTCCTTTCTGTTCATGGCCTGCGGCGCCCTCAGGCTGGCCCGTTTCAATCTGCAGAGCAAAAACCTGCCTAAAAAATTTTTTGTAGGTCTGCCCATTCCTGCGGCAGCCTGCACTTTGGCTGCACTGGTCCTTTTCAGCACCTATCTGCCTGAGTTCTTAATAACCACTGTTCTTGCCGAAGTGACCCTGGGTCTGGTTTTTGTTTTGAGCCTGCTTATGATCAGCAAGGTCAAGTACGCGTCATTTAAAGAAGTGGAAATGATCAGGCTTCATCCTTTTTCCTCTACTGTTACGGCCATCATGCTCTTTGTCCTGGTGGCCTCGGAGCCCAAATTCATTATCTTTCTGGTTTTCATGGCCTATATAGTTTCCGGACCTATGTACACATATCTGTATCTACGCCTGCGCAAACCCGCCAACCTACGGGAACCCCGCAAGGAGTTCCCCTAAGATTCAACATTTTCATACGGGTTTTTGAGGACCTTTTCATAAGCCGGCTGATTGGCTCAAACAAGATATTTCTGGTATGAGCCTGTTCAGGACAATGGACTTTTACAACCGGCTGTTATATGCTGATTAAGTTTTTTCAAAAAAACCAGCAGGAGCTGATTATGTCTGATAGAGTTTATATTTTTGATACAACATTGCGTGATGGAGAACAGTCCCCTGGAGCGACCATGAACGGCGGGGAAAAGCTGCGCCTGGCCAGACAGCTCGAAAAACTGGGGGTAGACATCATCGAGGCGGGCTTCCCTGCAGCCAGCAAAGGGGATCAGGAGGCAGTAGCTGAAATTGCCGCGGCCATAAAAGAATGCCAGGTGGCAGGATTGTGCCGGGCGGTCAAGGCGGATATGGACAAGGCCTGGGAAGCGGTGAAAAAGGCCGCACAGCCCAGGCTGCACACCTTTCTGGCCACTTCGGACATTCACATGAAGTACAAATTGAACAAGACCAGGGACCAGGTCCTGGAAATCGCCCATGAAGCAGTTACCTACGCTGCCGGGCTCTGCCCCAATGTGGAATTTTCCGCAGAGGATGCCTCCAGGTCTGAACCTGAATTTCTGGCCAGAGTGATAGAAAGGGCCATAGCCGCTGGAGCCCGGGTGATCAACATCCCTGATACAGTGGGCTATGCCCAGCCCCAGGAATTTGGCGAACTCATCAGATATCTGCTGGAAAACGTCTCCAACAGCGAAAGAGCCGTCTTCAGCGTGCATTGCCACAACGATCTGGGACTCGGGGTGGCCAACACCCTGGCTGCCTTAAAGGCGGGGGCCAGGCAGGCAGAGGTGACCTTGAGCGGCATAGGCGAGCGCGCTGGCAACGCCGCTTTGGAAGAACTGGTCATGGCCATGAATGTACGCAAGGATTTTTATCATCTGCACACCCGGGTGGATACCGAGCAGATTTATCCCTCAAACAGGCTGCTGTCCATGATCATCGGCCAGCCCATACCACCCTACAAGCCGATAATCGGAGGCAACGCCTTCGCGCATGAATCCGGAATCCATCAGGCTGGAATGCTCAAAAACAGCCAGACTTACGAAATCATGACCCCGGCCAGCATAGGCAAGTCCGGAAGCGATATTGTCATCGGCAAGCATTCCGGCAGGCACGCTCTTAACAACAAACTGGAGGAACTGGGATATTACCTGAACCCCGAGCAATTGTCCCAGGTCTCTGAGGCAGTGAAAAACCTGGCTGACCGAAAGAAACAGATCTATATGGAGGACGTGGAGGCCGTAGTACTGGAAGAGATTTACCGCATTCCGGACAAATTCAAGCTCATTTATTTGAGCTCCATATCCGGAAACATGGCTATTCCCACAGCAGCCTTGAAAATGGAAGTTCTGGGCGAGGAAAAGCAGCTCTCCGACTTTGGAGTCGGCGCTATTGACGCTGTCTTTAACACCATTGACCGACTGGTGGAAAGAAACCCCAAGCTGCTGCGCTATTCAGTCAACGCCATCACCGGTGGCACTGACGCCCAGGGAGAAGTGACCGTCAAGCTTGAGGAAAACAGTGTTACTTCTGTTGGCCGTGCAGCTGATCCCGATGTAATAGTTGCCAGTGCCAAGGCCTACATCAACGCTCTCAACCGTCTGGCCAAGAAGGAAAGGGATCCAAAGGCGGAGCAGAGCAGAAACATACCCTAAAACTGCTGCAGGTTTAATTTTTAGAGCAAGGGGAGTAAAATAAAGTGGGAAAAAACCTGGCTGAAAAAATACTGCAAAGATATTGTTCAGAAGAAATCAAGAAACCCGGGCAAATCGTACCCTGCCGGGTGAGCCTGGTCCTGGCCAACGATATCACCGCGCCTTTGGCTATAGACTCTTTCCGCAAGATGGGCGCTACCAAAGTGTTTGATACGGCAAAGATAGCCCTGGTCTGCGACCATTTCACCCCAAACAAGGACATCGCCTCTGCGGAACAGGTGAAGAAAGTACGCCTCTTTGCCCGGGAAATGGGCATAGTTCATTATTTCGAAGGGGGCAATTCCGGCGTGGAACATGCCCTGCTTCCCGAACTCGGCCTGGTCGGCCCGGGTGACGTGGTCATCGGAGCGGACAGCCATACCTGCACCTACGGAGGTCTTGGAGCATTTGCCACCGGCATGGGCAGTACGGACATCGCCGCTGCCATGGCTCTCGGCGAAACCTGGTTCAAGGTCCCTGAGACGATCCGGGTGAACATTCACGGTGATCTGGGCAGATATACCACCGCCAAGGACCTGATTCTCAATCTTATTGGCCGGATCAAGGTTGACGGGGCTTTATACAAAGCAATCGAATTCAGCGGACCGATTCTGGAGAGGCTGGATACTGAAGCAAGAATGACCATGGCCAACATGGCCATAGAAGCCGGGGGCAAGGCCGGCCTGTTTCCCTCTGACCAAATCACTGTCGAGTATTGCCGTGAACATGGACGAAAAGAAGCAGATCTTCTGAAATCTGACGATGATGCCGCTTATGCTCTTAACCTGGACATGGATGTGTCCGGGATGGCGCCGCAGGTGGCATGTCCCCATCTGCCGGACAACGTGCACTCGGTTGAAGATCTGGAAGAGATCAGGGTGGATCAGGTGGTCCTTGGATCATGCACCAACGGACGCATTTCAGATCTGAGAGAAGCGGCCCAGATCATAAGAAACAATAAAGTGGACCAAAACGTGCGCTTCATAGTCATTCCGGCTACTCCCGGAATATATTCCCAGGCACTGGAAGAAGGCCTTCTGGAAATATTTATGCGGGCCGGAGCAGTGATCGGTCCGCCCACCTGCGGACCTTGCCTCGGAGGGCATATGGGCATTCTGGCCGCGGGAGAAAAATGCCTGGCCACTACCAACAGAAACTTTAAAGGCCGCATGGGAAGTTTGGAAAGTGAAGTCTATCTGGGCTCTCCTTATGTGGCCGCAGCCACAGCCGTGGCTGGTCGGATCATTCACCCTGAACGGCTGTAACTTCTGGATTAAGGAGAAAACCGCTATGCATTTTCAAGGTAAAGCCAATAAAGTAGGCGACCATATAGATACTGATGCCATAATTCCGGCCAGATGTCTGGTAACCACAGACCCTTTCGAGCTGGGTCAAAACTGCATGGCCGGCCTGGAGACCGATTGGATAAAAAGAGTTTCCCCAGGGGATCTGATGGTGGCCGGAAAGAACTTCGGCTGCGGCTCGTCCCGCGAGCACGCTCCCATTGCCATTCTCGGTGCAGGTATTCCTGCAGTCATCGCTCACAGTTTTGCCAGGATCTTTTACCGCAACGGTTTTAATATGGGCCTGGTACTTTTGGAGCTAGGCGAAAAGGTAGAACAGATAAGCGACGGCGACCGGCTGGAGGTCAAAGCCCTGGAAGGAGAAATCTTCAACCACAGTACCGGGGCAACCATACACAGCTTGCCTGTGCCTGAATTCATGGCCGAGATCCTGGCCAGGGGCGGTCTTATAAACTACGTCCGGGAAAAGGTCGGCTGACCTTTTCAGCCGGCTGACAGCATCGCTCTTATGCGGCACACGCCGCATATCTCCGCGGAAGTTGGATATGAGCATCTGGGGCAGGGTTTCAGGTTTGTATCCCGGCCATCTTCTCTTTCAGCAAAATATTTTTTGGCCCGCCGCAAAAAGCCCTCATAAAAGCTAATCTTGCGCCCCGGCTGCTCATGCTCCAGGTCGTCAAGGATTGACTTGTAATAGGTAAAGCTTGCTCCCTTGCTGTATGGACAGGGAGTATAGCAATAATTTATTCCTGTAATGAAGCAGTAGTTGGCTGTTTCATATTCGCTTAAACGGTAAAGAGGCTTGACCTTGCGTACAAAGCCCTGCCGCGCTTCCAGAACAGGTCCCTGATCGCCCAGGTAGGACTGGTCCCACCTCAGGACGTTTGAAAACAGCCTGGCTGTTTCATCGTCAAGGTTATGACCGGTGGCCAGGACCGTGAATCCATTTTCCAGAGCAAACCTGTTGAAATAATATCTCTTTATCCGTCCGCACATCGAACAGACAGGCCGGGATATTCTCTTCTTTATTTCCGGAATGGGCAGGCATTCTTTATCCATATCCAGAATATGTACAGGGATCT
This sequence comes from Desulfonatronospira sp., assembly GCA_007125075.1. Classification (GTDB taxonomy): domain Bacteria; phylum Desulfobacterota; class Desulfovibrionia; order Desulfovibrionales; family Desulfonatronovibrionaceae; genus Desulfonatronospira. Next base: position 11,230 of record SLDX01000048.1, on the reverse strand, counting down.
CAAAAATTTTGCAGAAATTGAGCACATGCTCTCTGGCCTGAACTGAGGATTCTGGAATTGCCAGGTCAACATGAAGTCCGGCAATATCATACCCGAGTAGTTTCAGCTCTCTGGACAGGGCCAGGGAGTCCTTGCCCCCGCTCAAAGCTGTAAGTATCTTGTCCTCTTTGGAGAAGAGCAGGTTGTCCTTTATGGCCTTTTCCACCTGTCTGGTGAAAAAGACCTGAAAACAGTCCGGACAGAATCCCGCGTTATGACGTGGCAGGGCCACTGCTGCAACAGCTCTGCATCTGGTGCACTTCATCTTTTAACCCCTGGAAACAATTTTTCTGATGATTATCTCGTCTTCAGGTTCAACTTTGCGGTCCGGAGTAAGCAGTTCGCTGCCGCGGATAACCAGGGCCTGGCCCGGCTTTAGCCTGAGCAGGCGCAACAGATTGTCCACGTTGCCTGCTCTTGTCAAAAACACTACTTTGTTTTCAGGTTCAATCAGGATTTGCATACTTCTGCTCTTTTATTTTTTAAAAAATTCTTATATGCTCTCATTCATTCTCCAGAAGACAGAACTTCCAGTATCGTCTCGACCGGTAATTGTTTGAGACCCTATCCGAACTGTTATGCTGGACGCGTAGTTAATGTTCTAAAAGGCGCCGGGCTCGAACACAAGGAGTTATACATGAGCAAGAAGATATTGGTTGTGGATGATGAACTGCACATCCGCATGCTTTACCAGGAAGAATTTGAAAACATCGGCTATGAGGTGGTCACCTCAGACGGCAGTGAGCCCATATTGCCTCTCCTGGATCAGGAGCAGCCCGAACTTGTGGTCCTGGACATCAAGCTGGGCCAGGATAAATCCGGACTGGACCTGTTGCAGGAAATAAGATCAAGAGACCAGGACCTTCCGGTCATCCTCTGCACTGCATATGACAGTTTCCAGCATGATCTGAAATCCATTGCTGCGGACTATTATGTGGTCAAATCCGTTGATTTGACCGAACTACTGGAAAAAGTAAAAAAAATCCTCGGCAAATAGTCAACTCAGCGGTTGCTGATCTGGTACCGGTACACAGCCCTATTGTGTTCCTGCAATGTCTTACTGAAATGGTGCGTTCCATCATTTCTGGAGACAAAATAATAATAATCATGCTCCTGAGGATCCAGAGCCGCGGCCATTGAAGCCCGGCCTGGAGAACAGATGGGAGTGGGAGGAAATCCTCTTAACCGGTAGGTATTATAGGGATTTTCCCGATCATCCAGGTGTTTGCGGCGCAGGCGGCCTTCAAAATCCTCGCCCAGTCCGTAAATAATCGTCGGATCGCACTGCAGGAGCATGTTGCTTTGTATCCTATTGTGAAAGACTCCGGATATCTTTCTTCTTTCAGCAGCTGATCCGGTCTCTTTTTCAATGAGTGATGCCAGGTTAATCATCTCATAAATTTCCTCAAAACTTTTTTCTTCCCACAGGCCTGAAGTCGACCGCCAGAACTGATTGATCATTATCCGCACGAGTCTTTCTGCTCCGACATCTCTGCTGGGTGAGAGGTAGTAGGTCTCCGGATACAGAAATCCTTCGGCATTCAAGGCAAAAATGCCCTGCTCAGCCAGAAAGTCATGATCATGGACTACACGTCTGAATTCCTCGAAACAGGCCAGCTCCCTTCTTTCCAGTATCCTGCCTATTTCCCACCAGGTCAGACCTTCGGGAATCTGCAGCCGGTAAAGGACCTCCCTGCCCGAGGTCAGATGTTCCAGAATCTCCTGTACCGACCAGGCTGTATCAATCTGAAAATGACCTGCCTGCACATGTCTGGCCATGCCTGTTACTCTGCCCCAGTAATATAATACCCGGGCGTCCTGGATTATTTTCTGCTCCTGAAGCATGGAGGTGATGCTCTTAAAGCTCTGTCCGGCATTAATGCGCACCATCTCCGGGCGGCTTTCCGGACTTTGCGGCTTGATGATCAGATGGTAAAAATAGCCTCCTGCCAGCAGCATGCTCCCCAAAAGCACCGTGAAAAGAAACAAGAAGATTTTTTTAAGACTCATCTGCTTCGTCCGCTAATGTTTTCCTTTCAAGAAAAGATTCCAGAATAAGCGTTGCAGCCACCTGGTCCAGCTGTCCGTCCCGTCTGCCTGCGTGTTTTATCCGGCTTTCCAGTATTTTTTGCCCTTCATAGGAGGTAAACGCTTCATTTACAGTGAAGACCGGCACATTGATCCGCCGCTTAAGGCTCTGCCTGAAATTTAGAACCTGCCTGCAGGTCAGGCTTTTTTCACCTTGAGGGTTCCTGGGCAGTCCCAGGACTATGGCCTGGATGCGTTCCTTTTCAATGATGCTTATCAGTTCTTCAAAAAGCTTTTCTCTGCTGCTTCGATGAATGGTTTTTAATGGAAAGGCCATCTTCCCCTGTGGATCGCTGACGGCCAGCCCAACCCTTTTAATTCCGAAATCTATACCCAGATACTTCAAGGGTCCATTTTTCCTGCAAAAGTGACTGATTTATCGCATGTATAAAACGCCGCCGCTGTTCTTGCCGTTTTTAAGGCCAAGCATCAGGTCTTTGCGCCAGGCATAACCCAGAAGTCGATCTGCGAGGTATTCCGCTGTATGCTTGACCGGTGCTTTTCTGCCGCCTGCATCCAGGCATCTGGCAATTCCGATCTTACACGAGGGGCAGCCGACCAGCAAGCTGGTTTGTTTTTCGTTTTCCGGCAATATATTCAAAAGTCCTTCATTTGCGCAGCTTTTGCAGAACTTTTCCCCTGAATCTTTGATCGGCTGCGAATTCTTCCCAGTATCGTTCAAGACCTTCGGCAATGGTTTGGCAGTACTTTTCGGAAAGTGCTCCCTTTTCTGAATTAAACCGGGCGAAGACGCTTTTTTGCACAATCTGGGGATTGATAAATGGATTATTGCGGATTATGAATAATTCCGCAGCCAGGTTGTATGCCAGGGTGCGTACGGCTTCCGGCCAGCTTTCATAGCGGGCCGGCATCACATTTAGAACCTGCCTGATCAGTACTTGCGGATCAAGAGATGAATGTGGCTGTTTATTGGGCATATATATCCAACCTTTAAATTCATTAGGATTACGATTATGGTAAGGGCGTGGACTGAACATGAACTCAATGCTTACGTCTCAAAAAAATTGGAATTTAGATTTTTGCCATGGCTGGCATGAATTTCTCAAATAAATGAAAAACAGATTGCATCTGGAGAATCCGTATCCACCTGATACCTTTGCCGGCGAGAAACATGACGACATGAAGACTCGGTTGAGTGAGACCAGCTGGATATTCATCAAGCAGGCCTGCCAGGCCCCTAAAACAAAAAAATAATGATTCAAGCCACTTATATGTTGCAACTTTTATCATCAGCTTAAAGAGCTGCAAATTATATGTTCTTGAAGGCTGGTTTGCAAGCAGGTTGTTGTAATTTTGCAGATGAGACAGAACCGCTTAAAGTTTATCTAGAAAAAATTATTTAGCATAACTTGGAGTTCATATGGCCAGAGTGCTGGGAATTGAAAAAAACAGCGATTACCAGAACATCATGAGCAGATCGCTTTCTGAGCATCAACTTAACGTTTTTTCTTCGCTGGAAGAAGCCAAATACAAATCCGGCAGGCTTGCCTATGATCTGGGAATTATGGAAATCAACCACAGCCTGGAAAAAGGTCTGGCTGACCTGAAAAGGTTCTCCTCTCTTCTGGGTACTGCTCCGGTCATAGTTACCAGCGAAAGAGATGATGCGGACTGGATAGTGAAAATCATCCGTGCCGGGGCCTATGACTTTATTGTCAAGCCTTTTACCCGGGAGAAGCTGCGCCTGTCTGTGGAGCGTATCCTGGAAACCAGAAGCATGAGAAACGAGATCGATTACCTGCGTCGCCAGCAGGATGTTGACTACGATCTTTCTTCAATAGTGGCTAAAAGCCCGGTTATGATGGATGTGATGTACTGGGCTGGCAAATACGCGGAAACAGAATCCAATCTGATGATCACCGGAGAAACCGGAACCGGCAAAAGCTACCTGGCCGGAGCCATACATTTTAACAGTCCGAGGAAGAAAAAGCCGTTCATTAAAATCAACTGCGCCAATCTGCCTGAAACCCTGCTCGAGAGCGAACTTTTCGGACATGAAAAAGGTGCTTTCACTGATGCGGTCAAGACCCGGGTGGGGCGTCTGGAACAGGCCAGCGGCGGCACTGTATTTCTGGATGAAATCGGTGAAATGAGCGCCGCCCTGCAGGCCAAGTTTCTTCAGGTTGTGGAGGATAAATGCTTTGAGCGGGTGGGAGGCAACCGTACAATTTACAGCGATATCCGAATCATCGTAGCCACCAATAGAAATCTGCCCGGGATGGTCGATGCTGGAGATTTTCGAAGTGATCTTTACTACCGGCTCAATGTTTTGAAGCTGCATCTGCCTCCCCTGCGAAAGCGCAGAGAATGCATAGATGTCCTGACCAGGGTACTCCTGGACAGACTCAGCCGTCAGCTGGGCAAGAAGGTTGTTGATATTAGTCCTGAGGCCATTAAGATCCTGGTTTCTTATTCCTGGCCGGGCAACATACGGGAGCTGGCCAATGTCATTGAAAGAGCCCTGCTTCTGGAAAACTCACCGCTTATCAGCGAAAAGAACATCCATGTAAATGCTAATCCTTCAAGCCTGGATCAACCGGAAAACTCACCGGATGAAACTGAACCCGACCTTTTGACTTCCGAGCGTCAGGCGATCATCAAGGCACTGGATGACAACCTGTGGGTCCAGAACGCCGCAGCTTCTCAACTGGGCATCTCTCCAAGAAGCCTGAACTACAAAGTCAAAAAGCTGGGCATCACCCACTGGCGCTGGCGCAGACACAAACCCGGCGAATAACCCACCCCTTCCATGCAATAAAAGTAGATAAGCATCTTTTTGTAACTTTTTACTCATTTCATGTTTGACATGAAATGAGTAAAAAGTGCCCTTTTTTACCCAAATCATGTTTGACAATGTTTGACATGAAATGGGTAAAATAATAAAAGTTATCATTATGGATTAAGAATGTTTATATGGTTTTTCGAGATACGTTTTGCCTGGAGGCAATCTCTTGCTGGTTGGCCCCCCTGGTTCTAAGCTGTGGTAAAATATATTCACGGGCCTTTTTGGTTTCCGGCTGTCTGGTCGAAATCGTGGAATTGAAACAGCTGATTAGGTCTTCCAATTGATGTGTTATCGGCATTGAAGATCACGTCCTCGTTATCCATGATTTTATGCACAACATAAAAGCAATTAAAATGTAAATAGACTAGAAATTCACTTTTTACCCAAATCATGTTTGACATGAAAATGGGTAAAATAATAAAAGTTATCAATATGAATTATAATCGACAGATGATTTTTTGGGAACATGTGCAAATGAAGTTTATGATAATTCCTTGGGATGAAAAGGAAAATCTACACATAAAATCTGCTATTCAGATTTCCAGGATAGTCTTCTCAAAGGGCCATTGCCTTTAAAGGCACTCATAGCTGACGCAAGAGCCTGGGTGCTGTACATAATGCTTGGGTTACCGGCCAGTTCTACTGTATCACTATCTTCATCTTCCAATTCAATTTCAGATGCCTCTCCTAAAACCATCATGCCTCCATAGACTGTGTTATTTCCACTTGAAAATAATCCTGAATCTGCATCTTGTGATAAAATGTAAATTACCAATCCTTCAAAATGGAAATTTCCGGAAATTCTGCTTCCATCTTTGATAATCAATATTCCAGCGCCATTTACATTATTAATTGTTTGACCTCCTTTAACAACAGATATTTCAGGATCCGTGCGGGTACCCATGATACTAGGATAGTCACTTTCATACACATTTTCGTTTTCAATTGCTATGGCTTCAAATTTAATAGCTTGTTGCATCCAGTAATTTCGATCATGTTTATTAGGATTTGATGATAATTGTTTATAAGTTTCATAATGAAAATCTTCAAGTCCACCTTTATGAACAATGTCTTCTTCATCCATAATTGAAGGTTTAGAATATATAGGTAATTTATACGCATACTCTGGTTGTTCTTCACGGTTACAATCATTGCCCTTGCATAAAAAATTTTCAGGAACTGGATGATTCCTACCGCTAATCAAACTATTACCTTTAAGTTCTAGTTGTGGCTTGTCATTAAAAAAAGAGAGGGGTGCGTTAATTCCTACATCAAGTTCTTCTACTACAGTATAAATAATATTATTCGAATTATCATTAAAGCCTTGTGATTTAAGCTTAAACCATCTTTTATCTTCTTCTCCCGGATATTTATTGCTGGAAACATTAATATGAGCGACAGCATTTCCATTGTGCTTAAGAGTTAAATTCGAATCATGTTCGTCATCATAAAGACTTATCAATCCTTCTGGAATTTCTAGAACATAGTGTTCAAAACTTAAAGTTACAGGACCATCATCTTGTATCCAATGTCTGTACACAATGACATGTCTTAAAACGGCAGTGGTCAGAGCTATCCCAGTCTCGGCATTATTGAAAGCCTGGTTCTTAAGTTCCAGATTGCGGGAGATTTTTAGATCCAGGTCCGAATCAGCAGCCATGCCCATGACCACAATGCTCATTACCAATAAAACCAGAAGGGCCAAGACCAATGCACCGCCTTTCTGATCTTTGCAGGATGTAAATGAATGAAGAGTTCGGCTCATTTTGTCCTTACTCCATGACTACTCTTCGAGCTATTGTGTTTTTATTGCCCCGGTATCGCCAGTTGCCGTTGACCTCTATTATCCAAAGTGGTCTGCCATAAGTTAGAATATTGCCATCACTGTTAATCCTATTCATTTCCCAATCCAGGGAATAATTTAATCCTCCGATATTCAGCTCATTTTGACCACTGCAGGAGTTGCCGCTGCAAGCTTTTGCCGGATCGGCCGACAGTTCCTCTATCTTGGAGTGAACCAGTTCGGTGGCTACTGTCATAGTCCTGCTCTGGCCGCGGTTGAGCACAGAAGACTGTTGTGCTCCCATCCAGCCCACAATAGCCACTACAAGAATGAGCATGGCTATAAGCACTTCCACAAGGGTCAAACCATTCTGGCTATATTTATCGGAAAAAACGTTCATAGAAATATTCAGGAGGTTTGATCAGCTTCAGGTGCTGGGCACAATTTATTGCGGATCGTCTTTTTCTGTCTATCAGTTACGCAGCATTATGATCCTAATGGTCCCGCGGTTAATCAAAACGTATTACGCAAGGCTACCTCGCCTTGACTGAACATATAAATATGCCCATCATTAAATGGACCTGCCTGATATATAATTTCTTCAGTATCCTGATCTTTGATTTCAAAATTATATTCTCCTGCACCTGATACAGAATTTATGCTTCTGCCCAGCACCCAGAATCTAATCTTACGAATTTTCTGTAAAAGATCAGTGTCATTGACCTCATTTAGCCATTCACCATCAACATAATATTGAAACCAGATTTTTTTTATATTTTCAGCCACTATCCAGAACTGAGCAGAAGTATATGCAAAATTCTTCAAATATAACACAGGTATGTCACCACTATAAGAAACCATAATCCTGATTGGAGATACCATATACACATCTGGTTCTTTCTCCAATTCAATAGCATCAAATGCTTCATCATGAACAAAAGTTATTTCATTTCCAGAAACCTCTTCCACTTCGAAAAATCTATTTCCAGCAGTTGAAGGAAAAAGTGTAAGATATCTCTTGAATTCTGAACCTGTAGTAATCGATGGAGTTCTTTTGTTCTTTAATATTATAAAATTATCCGGTACTGGATCTATTTTTTCCAGCTCATTCCAATTAACTTCACCTACTTTTCTGAATCCATATGTGAATATCATTGAATCTGAGCTGGCATGAGAAATAAATGAAGAAATATCAATATTGTTTTTCTGGGGTTCTTCGCCGGACATAATTTTATCATCTTCAAATGAATCATGGCAGCCAAAACCAGACTGTCTCAAAGAATCTTTCATTCTATCCACCGCTATTCTAAGATTCTGCTGGACATCGATCCGGGCTTCTTCTGCCGCAGAAATTCTGATATGGGAAATAAAAACTGCAATCAAACCACCCATGATCAAAGACATGATCACCATAATTATCAGCAGTTCCACCAAGGTCAAACCTTTGGATCTATTTTTACTGTCAATTAGAACATGGCTTTCTATCATTTACATCATTTTCCATTATCCAGATTCTGCCAGCTACATTTACACAGACACTATAGTATTTTTGATTAATTCCAAGAATTACATGAAGCCTATTGGTTGTTCCAAGAGAAGATATATTAACTTTTCTATCGGTCTTTTCATCAAATTTTGCAGGTTTTTCGCCACCTGTATAGACGCCAATTTTTTCATTAAAATATACAGGAGACTTGTTAAAGGAACTTTCATATCTATCGGAAAAAACTTCGACACTTACAGTCTCGCCCCTCTTCACAGCCTCCATCCTTGCTTCCTGCAGAGTAGATTTCAGATTATTGGCTTCGGCTTTGAGGCGATAAGCATCTGAGTTCAGATAAAAAAGTCCCATTCCCGTAAATATGGAAATAATGAGCAAAACCACCATCATTTCCATAAGAGACAGGCCGGATGATATTTTGTGTGAAGCTTTAGATTGAAACCGCATTAATTTGCGGATACCTAAAAACTTTTGTCATTGCAATAACAAGACATCATGTATTTGGGTAAAAATAAAGTTTAGCAATAACAATACCACATTCATTTTTAAGTATAATCCTGAAACATTGAACCAACTTAAATCATAAAGATGCTTAACCAAAAAGCTGAAATGATGGTGGAAATGGAGAATAATATTAGGTTCGGCAGGATGGAAAAATTTTTTAAATTCGTTTGACGGATATATTCAAAGCTTCAAAAAAGGTCAAAAAGCAAAGCATGCGTAATTAAAGTTTCATAATTGTAATTCAAATAATGAAGCTTTCGTGTATGGTGTTGGAAAATCAATAACCATCTGTCATTCAATGTTCAATCTCTTATTCAGCCAGGCCCTGACAGCTTCCAGCATATTTTCCATATCAGTCAATTGATCAGCGCAAATTTCCCGAATTTTTTCATTGGAAATCTCATGGTAAAAATGAACCATTCGATTTCGATATCCAGCAAGAATTCTGAACATCCTGCTGGCGTCCTCTTCTGTAATTACGCCCTGTCGGGCCAGAGCTGGACCTATCTCTTTATACTCCTCAACACCGATTCCAAAATCCTTGGCCAGGATGTGTCTGCCAAGATCAAACAAAGCTTCCAGCGCTCTTCTGAGGCATGACTCACAAGCCAGTGGATTTCTTGGGTCTGCAAAAAATACCTCTTCGTCCTGAACAGGCAGACTCTTTATCTGAGCGAGAATGGTCTCAACCCATTTCACTCTTTCAGCGACGACACGTCTGGAAATATTTCCCCTGGTCATTTGGCATCTCCCAATATCAACCTGATTCTTTCCCTGTGGAAAGGCATGAGATCTCCCGCCCTTCTCAGAACATAAAGATCGTATTCGTCAGCATCGTCTTCGTCCAGGGAATAAAGCCTTTCACCCTGAATAATTTTTGAAACTAATAAAGGAGGCGCCTCAGGCAGTACAACCAGATCAACCCGGCCTACTTCAAAAAAATCTTCCAATCTTAATCCAAGCTCTACCTTTTCCCGTGCTGACAGTTTCTTGCCTCTTTCGGGCAGAACCCCGATATCCAGATCCGATTTCGATGCATCCAATTTTTGAATCCTGCATGTCATCAGACTGACTGCCTCATGAGCTCTGCTGCCGAACGCATAAAGAATGGAAATGGAAAATTCTCTACAGATACCAGATATTTCATCTTTTTTAGGCGACCTCATACCAACTCCGATCCGTGTTATCCATGCATAACCATAAAGCAGTTATTTGAACAAGACTCTCAGTCCAATGTATTGATATAGATGTCAGGAAGTTGACACCATCGCGAATTAAGCTGGTTCAGCTTATGTAAAGAAAGATAAAAACCAGCAAAACATATAAGCTTTATAGAATTTGACAGAATCATTTGCAAGACACAGGGAGGCGGGATCATCAAAAATGAGAGCCGGCCTTTTTGTACCCCGTAAAACAAAAAGGCCGGCTCACACAAAAGGAGGCACACCACATAAAATTATGTTGCAATTAGCGGACCATGAAGGTTTTTATTGACAACAATCAAACTCAATGCATCTTTTTAAACTGAAAAAAGAAATCATAAGCCAACAATCTGTCCCAGCATTGTAATTAAAATTGCAATCCTGTAATTTATTGAATAATCAACATCCATCATTCAAAGCTGCTTTTGATATATTCTAAAAAAAGCACTAAAAATTCTCACCATATACCAGCTACTTACAGCTAAGCCTCTCACATTAAAAGTTTATTCAAAAAATTTAAAACGAAAATGGCATTTTATTTGCTGATTGTCCACGGCACTACATCCTAAACAAGACAAGATTTGGTAATTTAAATTACCATCTTTAAATTATCTATCTTCTACATCCGGAGATGCTAAAACAAAAATTGCGTTTCAATTTCGAAGAAAATCATAATCCCTGGTAAAGGTCTGGATCCCGGATCCGTCATCCCGGACCAGATCCGGGACCGGGATGGCGAAATCATAAAGAGTTCAAGCAATGCCAGCGTCTCTGTAGCGATGGCATTTTTAAATTCTAATGTAGGAACAGGCTGCAGCCGAAATATTTTTGCAACCTGCACACTTGTAGTTATTTTATTGGCTCTGCTGTATTACTTCTCAAAAAACAATTGTAAAACAAATATTTATTGAACAGGAATCCTGGAAACATATAAATTTTTTTATTAACACAAAAAGATGATGACTTTTTTTTCAGATTAGATTAGTCGGAACTCTAAAGGGGGAAATGAAGCTTGCAATTTGTATTGTAGAAGCCCCCTCCTTTACCGCCCTGTCTGCTGATAAACCACCATTAAAAGATAAACTAGCTGATGACAATTATAGCCGGGATGTTCGCTGATTTACCCATGCCATTTGTTTTCAACCTCGTTCTCAAATAATCATACCAACATATTCAAAAGGAGGAGAAACATGCATTTGCCAAAACCCAGTGAGCGTTCAAAGGAACAAGGCTTTACCCTGATCGAACTTTTAATCGTCGTGGCCATCATCGGCATTCTGGCGGCTATTGCTATACCGCAGTTTGGG
>SLDX01000149.1 GCA_007125075.1 Desulfonatronospira sp. | reverse complement strand
TTCTCTCCTTTTGATGCATGTCCCTGGCCGATATAATCCGGATCAAGGTTTCGTGGGCGCGCAAAGTGAACGTAATGTGAAGCAGTCGGCCGTCATCGGTTCTGCCCAGGGCATGATAACGTTTTTCCTGCCGGCTGTGTTTTAAATCCGGCAACAGTAAAAAAGGTTCGTTAAAAAATATCTGTTCTGCCATTGCCTGACTTACGCCATGCTTATGAACGCTCTTCCTGGCATTTCCCTCATCCCAGTCAAAGCCGACAACCTTTTTCCATTCTATCATAATTGTATATTATCAAGATATACGTTTAGGTCAAGGGTTCATATCCGATCCCTATATAGCCTGCAATTATATATGCCAATAGGGCCTGACTCCGGCTCTTTTCCTATCTTTTTCATTAGATATTATTTTCGCAGTGCCTGGACGGGACAAGAGTTAAAAATGCTTGACATTTTGACCTGTAGTAATAATGTATTATTTTAATAGCTCCCCCGGAGATAGCATCTCCGGGCCGACGTCCCGCTTCGGCGGGACGTTTCTTTTTACAGCCAATGGAGTCAGCCCCCACTCCGGTCCCTGGGTATCAGAAAAGCCTTGAAAAATGCCTTATTGAATCAAATTCCAGTCAAGTAACCACTTTTTGGTGGGGATTACAAGGGAAAAGCCTATGTTTTTTTATCAGGGCCAGGGTTTCCATGGTACCTTTGCCAAGCCCCATGTGTCAGAATATGTGTCGCCTTTCCTGAATTACCCGTAAGGAAGACCAAGAATACTGCAGTACATAAGGAAGCAGCTGATTATGATGTTGTGTATTATCAGCAATCAGCTGTGTTGCAGCCAGCTTTCAGCGGAAGTGTTGAAGCCAGTTGGTTCCTTAACTACATGTTTTATTTACGGGCGAACTGGAGAAGATGGTCGATCATCCCTAGCTGGAGGAGAAGGAGGTTCCCCATATTCAGGCAAAGTCACGAAAGCAGCCGGAGTTCGAGCCAGTATCTGCTGAGCAGGCGGCACTGAACCGGCCTGAGCAACAGCGATTGCTGCGGCCATGATCGTTGCGGCCTGTTCTGGAGCCGCGTCAACGGCAGCGAATACAATGTCCGCGATCATGTTTTCCGGAGCAGCCTGAATCGCGGCAGCGGTAATGGATCCGGCCAGTCCTGGAGAGATTTGAATCGCCGCCGTGACAATGGATGCAGCCATTTCCGGATGAGCGCCAACCGCTGCAGCCACTGCGGCAATCAGTTGCTCGTCAGTGGCTGTATCAAGGGTTATTCCTCCCGGCAGGAAATCCCGGATCAGCGTGTTTGCGGATTGAGGTGGCAGAGGAGCATAAAGACCTTCTGCTGTTTCTTTTTCTTCTGAGATTACTCCATCTTCAACAAGTTTATTTATGAGGGTTCCCTCGCCATCCTTTACCTCCAACTTAAGAGCTTCAACAATTGCTTTTGAAATATCACTATCTATTAATTGTGAGACGCCAGTGAGAGCTGGTAAACCTTTCATAGCTGCAAAATCTACAACTTCAGCCCAATTAAAATCTACACCATGCTTATAGCCCAATGCTTCAAGTAATACCTTGTACATCCCTTTTTGGCATATTTCTGCATTAGGATTAAAATTGCCTGTACCGTCGCATAACCATCCCAGTTCGGGATTTGCTTTCAGATAAGCAAGAACTGCTTTTCTATCTGCACTCACAAGATCTCTATCATTAAAACTATCTTCACCTGTGAATGCCAAAGCCTCCTCTTCAAGACCAAGCAGTCTTAAAAATATTATCGCGGCTTGCATTCTTGTAGGAGATTTAGCTAAATTTTCCGAAGAAAGTCCAGCACCATCACCTTTTAACACACTAAGGTCAATAAGGATATCGGCATCTGTCTTCTCTTCAGCAAACGCAGGAACCGCAAAAAATACTAAAATTGCAACCACTACCATTACTGCTGAACGCTTTTTGAGATTCTTCATACTCATTAACCAACCTTTTTAATAAATCTAAAAGAAGGTTTACCAGTGTATCATTCGGACATACACTCTGCGAGAAATTAAGTCATGCTACAAGCGTGACAAACCTGTTAGTCCACTGACAATATGGAACTAACAAGGTCTGACCAGATTAGTTGTCCAACCATGATTGATGGCCTCAGAAATGTAATACTGCCTGGCTTCTAATTCAGGAACCAGCATTATGAATAGCCAACAGGATCTGATCCTGACTCGTTTCCTTGACCATCAATATCATTAGCGATGCGCCTGTTTTTGAATGGCGGTATGCAGAAATTTCCATTGTCTACTGACATCATTTTGAAAATCAGCAATGAGTACTGAGCAATGAGCGATGAGGAGCATGTTATCAATAATTCGATCTTTCCCTCTCAAGCCTGTAAGACTTTTGGGAAAGGTAGACCGGGATATTAATCTTGGATTCCGGACGATAAAACTTTCCTCTTTTACCTTTTGAAAAATCATATTCTTTTTTCATTTTATTCACTTTTATGGGGTCGGGCCACGACAACCCTTTGATTATTCATGAATTTTATCCCAAAGATGGACATTTTCAATGCCTATATCGTTCTTTTCAGCCTTGAAAACAGGACTATAAGGAGCAGCCTCCTCCCGAAGATGATGTCCATCCCAGACTACTTTTTAAGGTCGGACCGAGCTAATCTACTTAACTTCCAAATGATACGTTCCAAAACAGGCTGTTATTTTGCCTTAGAACGCCTGTTTCGCCCTCAAAACGGGGGTTGTAGGGGTCTGCAGGTGGTAACA
>SLDX01000005.1 GCA_007125075.1 Desulfonatronospira sp. | reverse complement strand
GCCTCGACTATGAGCTCCTTGCCCGTGCCGGTCTCCCCGGTGATGAGTATCGTGGTGTCCACAGCCGCCACCTGCTGAAGAAAGGTGAACACGCCCTGCATCTGCCTGCTGCGGCCGATAATTTTATGAAAGGATTTCATCGGGCATGAACTGTGAATTTCCTGGACGTGAAGATGATTCCGGCTTTCTCTCATAGCTTTCTCAATCCGTTTTCGATAGGTGATATTCACAGCAATCTCCAGTCGCATATCACTTCATCAGTTCGCCGGATGGCTTTCTGAATTGTGTTTCCAATTTTTCGTTTCGGCCTTCCACGTTCAAGATTATCACCGGGCAGTATCGCCCTGCATTTTTGGGATCTTTCCAGGAACAAATCAGTAATATATATACTGCCTTGAAAATCTTTATGAACAGAGAAAATATTTTAAAGTCCTTGCTCGTTACATCGGTGGAGGTCTGCCCCTTAATGCGCGTGCAATCAGTGAAATTATCAGAAGAATTAAAAAAACAAAGAAGATGATTATAGCAATATCTGTAGCAACTCCGGCTATGCCGGTGAATCCAAGCAGGCCGGCTATAATTGCTATAATTAGAAAGGTAAGAGACCATCCGAGCATAAGTTGCCTCATTTAAGATAATTCATGGTTAAGGACATTATTTTAAGCATCAGTGACTCAACATTATGTAGTCATAAAGTAGCTTCCGAAAATGATTACATATAAAATTTCAATTCATGTTGCACTGCGCAGGTCTAAAGCATGTCAGCTGCACACAAACTTTTAAAAACGAAAATATATGTAATAATTTCACTATATATCAAGAATGTCAGGCAGCTGGTGATATCTTATAAAAAAATATTAATATTCAGAAATCATCATCTCCTTCCGGTTATGCGTAAAATCAGATATATCAATGTAGCAACCAATACTGCGGCTGCTACAAAACTAATTATTGCTCCGCCAATTTCATCGGAAAGTGAAGCCAGTTGATGTAATTGCTGTTCATCCATGTTTTCCATTTTGGCCATGACCTCTTCCTGAGACAGTCCGTGATCTTTCAGTTTTTGAGCAACCAGCTTATGCTCAAGGGCTCCTCTTATGCTTTCGATCTGCTGATCTTTTTCCAGGACCTGTTCTCCGGTGGACAAGCGGCTTTCGACAAGAGAAGCTTGGGAATCAGGGGGGACAAGAGAAAAAAACAGAAAAAACACAAGGATACAGCTGCACAATTTTTTGTTCAACACAATTCTGTCAGTTCTCATGCCAATCCTCCTTTTTTCTTAATACTAATGATTTTATTGGATAATCGAGCAGATGATTTTTCTTCAAATTATTTCAGAAATACTGAATATTAATAAATTTTAACTTACAGGATATCAGTCTTGGTTAGACTAAACGTCAGAATAAAAACGAGAATCGATCTAAAAAATCATTCAGGTAACAATAAGCTGTTGCAGATTACATGCCTGAGTTAAGCAAGCTGCTTAAATAATTATTTTTTTTGCAATGTTAAAATATGTGTTTATTCATGCGTAAAAATTAATTATGAATGTTTTTCAAGGATCAATTTAAATAATATAAGAATTATCATGATTTATTGCGTTTGTGGGAATTCAGAATAATACTGTCTTGTTCTTTCTGTGTCATATTCAAGATGTTATGCATGAAAAATTATGCAATAAATTTCATTTTTCCATGGAATATGTTTTCATATACAAGATTGGCTTAAAGAAGAGATGATGGTCTGTTTAAGAGGGGCGATGTAAATGAGCCTAGATTTTTAAACAGAAAATTAACACCTGAATCCGTAAAGCTATTTTTTGTAGCCTGATAATCCAGCAGGTTCCGGGGTTTGGTCCGGCACCTACTTTTAGCAAATCTTAATCTTTCCATGTATTTTGCTGGCAGGATTAAAAGTAGGTGCCGGATCTGGGCGATTTATAACGCCAGCGGAGTGAGAATGAGTTTTTACGGTCGCTGGGACAAATTCTAAACTGTTTTTGTGGATTCAGGTTAATAGATTTGAAATTTAGTCCGGTTTTTTGGGAAAATATTTTTCTTTATTCCGGTTTTAAAAGACAAAGAGGGATAAGGGATAGATTACAATTTTTTACTGCAAAAAATAATAAAGCAGGATTTTTTCTTGAATATAAAGTATGTTCATTTTATTTTCGGTCTTTATAACCACCAAACTTGAGCTGGATTTTTCCAGTGATTGGGAAAAAAGGTTCCTTGATCTTCTGATTGTAGATGAAAATCCCTGCGGAAGCGTGGCTTCCGAAGGGATTTCAACAAGGTCGTTCTTCATTGTCTTTGACAGGACTTTGGCAGGCCTTTAATAACCGACAGAATCAAGCCCTTCACGCAGGACTTTTGCGGATTCAAGCAGCGCGGAAACTTCATTTTCAGCCAACGGAGTTTCAAGGATCCGGGAGATACCCTCCAGCCCAACCACGCAGGGCAAAGAAAGGGAGACATCCTTTATGGCGTATTCGCCCCGGATTATGGTTCCCACAGTAAGAACGCTTTGCTGATTGAGGAGTACTGCTTCAGTGATTCGGACCATGGCCAGGCCGATTGCATAATAGGTTGCTTTTTTCTTTTTGATCACTACATATGCGGCATTACGCACATCATCTTCTATCTCCTTCATTTTGGGCTCAATGGGCTGACCGCATTCTTTGCAATATTCGGCAAGGGGAATGCCGGCAATGTTTACCCGGCTCCAGACAGGTACTTCGCTGTCGCCGTGTTCACCGATCACATAGCCGTGCACGTTGCGCGCGTCCACATTGTAGAACTCGGAAAGCAGCTGTCTGAAGCGCATGGTGTCCAGAACAGTTCCTGAACCAATCACACGTTCAGGGGGAAGGCCGGATATTTCTTCCACCACATGGGTCAGGATGTCCACCGGGTTGCTGACCACGAGAAGTATCGGATTTTTATTGTGTTCCAGAATTTTAGGTACGATATCTTCGACAATTTTAACGTTGCGCTTGGCCAGATCGAGGCGGGTTTCCCCTTCGGCCTGGTTGGCTCCGGCGGCAATGACTACGATCTGGGCATCCCGGCACAACTCATATCCTCCGGCCCGGATATCAATAGGACTTACAAAGGGAATGCCATGGCTGAGGTCCATTGCTTCGCCCTCTGCCCTTTCCCGGGTGCGGTTTACCAGCCCGATTTCCCTGACCAGCCCCTTTATGGTCAGAGCATACGCATAGGACATGCCCACAAATCCTGTTCCGACGATGGTAACCTTGCGGTGCCGGTAAGAAACTTCTTCCATTTGTCAGCTCTCCTTGTTAAATATTTGTTCGCTGTGCTGATAGAGATCAGATTTTTTAACTATGCAACGCAAGATTAATATTCAGTCACTCCGGCAAAGCCCCGAATTCAGATCTTTCCTGGAATCCCGGTCAAGCCGGGAAATGACGAAAAAAAGTGTGAAACCTCATTAAACTGATGAGGCTTAAAACTTGAGCAGAAACAAATCCTTCATTAAATCTTCTTGTTCTCCACAGGTGAATTTTTAGGTCTTTTCCCGTTCAATCTCAGCTACCCGTTCAGTAACCTTAAGCACACTGTCCGGCTGCAAAGAAATTGAATCTATACCGGCTTTGACCAGAAATGCGGCGAATTCAGGATCGTTGCTAGGTGCCTCTCCACAGATTCCGACATTACTGCCGGCTTTATGTGCTGATTCGATGAGCATACCGATCATGCGCTTGACTGATTTTGAACTCTCATCGAACAATTCAGCCAGTTTTTCCGCATCTCGTCCAATACCAAGGACAAGCTGAGTCAGGTCGTTGGAGCCTATGGAAAAGCCGTCGAACCGTTGGGCGAATTCCTCGGCTTCCATTATATTGGATGGAATCTCGGCCATTACATATACTTCAAGATCTTTTTCCCCACGTTTCAAGCCGTTCTGCTCCAGAACTTCAAGTACCTTGTCCGCCTCAGCCGGAGTGCGGCAGAAGGGGATCATGATGATTACATTGGTAAATCCCATCTTTTCGCGCACCCTGTGGATGGCCTGGCATTCAAGAGCGAAACCGTCATGATAATCCTCGCTGTAATACCTGGAGGCCCCACGCCATCCAAGCATGGGATTTTCTTCCTCCGGCTCGAATTGCCTGCCTCCTATCAGATCCGCATATTCGTTGGTCTTGAAATCGCTCATGCGCACGATCACTTTGTGCGGATGCTGAGTTGCGGCTATGGTGCCTATTCCACGAGCCAGCAGTTCGATGAAGTATTCAGTCTTGTCCAGATACCCTCTGGTCAGTTCGATAATGCGTTCTTTGGCTTTTTCATCATGAACCTGGTCGAATCTGGTCAAAGCCAGGGGATGAATCTTGATCACGTTGTTAATCAGATATTCCATTCTGGCCAGGCCCACGCCCCTGTTAGGCAGTTTCCACCAGCGCATGGCAGCCTGAGGAGCCCCGATATTGAGCATTATCCGGGTCTTGACTTCAGGAATATTCTCCAGATCGACATCCTCTTCCTCGAATTCGAGCTTGCCGGCATAAACATATCCTTTGTCGCCCTCAGCACAGGAGACGGTTACTTCCTTTCCATGCTCAAGTTTTTCTGTGGCATTTTCAGTGCCGACAATGGCGGGTATGCCCAGTTCCCGGCTGACAATAGCCGCATGTGAAGTGCGTCCTCCATGATCAGTGACTATGGCCGCAGATCGTTTCATTACCGGGACCCAGTCAGGATCGGTCATAGTGGTCACCAGGACTGAACCGTCCTCGAACCGGTCAATCTGTTCGGCACTTTTTATGACCGAAACATTTCCTGAGGCAATGCTCTGGCCGATGCTCAATCCTTCTGCCAGCATTTTCCCCCGTCCCTTCAGCCTGTAGGTCTTCATGGTTCCGGTGGTTTTTCTGGACTGTACAGTTTCAGGCCGGGCCTGGACAATGAATATCTTATCCTGCTTGCCGTCTTTTGCCCATTCAATATCCATGGGCATATCGTAATGCCTTTCAATCTCCACGCTCCAGAGGGCAAGCCGGCGTATTTCCGGGTCGGTGAGTACGAATGAAAGCCGCTCTTCCTCCGAAGCTTCCACATTCACTGTGGGTTCTTCACCGCTCTCGGCATAGATCATCTTTTTTTCTTTGGAGCCCAGCGTCTTGTCCAGAATCGGATCCAGTTCTTCGCGATCGAGAAAAGGTTTATAAACAGTATACTGATCCGGGTTGACCGTACCCTGGACAACATTTTCACCCAGCCCCCAGGCTGCGTTAATCACCACAACATCGGGAAAGCCGGAATCCATGTCCAGGGTAAAAAGTACCCCTGAACCGGCCAGATCAGAACGGACCATTTTTTGAATGCCCACGGAGAGCGCAACCTTCATGTGCTCAAAACCCTTTTCCTCTCTATAGGCGATGGCCCGGTCCGTGAACAGGGAGGCGAAACATTTTTTGCAGGCCTTAATAAGAGCTTCCTCACCGGTTACATTCAGAAAAGATTCCTGCTGCCCCGCGAAGCTGGCCTCAGGCATATCCTCTGCGGTCGCGCTGGATCGCGCGGCCACGTCCACAGTCTTTGAATCATAACGCGAGCACAATTCCCGATACGCTTCGAGGATGGACTCAGCGACATCATCAGGCATTTCGGCTTCATTGAACAGTTTTCTTATCGCTTCTCCATACTCATGCAGAGCATCTTTATCCTGTTGATACTTTTTGATCTGTTCGGTTATACGATCCTCCAGCTCATTTTTCTCCAGAAATCGCCTGTATGCTTTGGTTGTGGTGGCAAAGCCGTCAGGTACCCGAATATTTTTTTCCTTTAAGGTGCTGATCATCTCTCCAAGTGAGGCATTTTTGCCTCCCACAAGTGAAGTGTCATCTGAATTCAGGTCCTCAAACCAGAGCACGTATTTACCCTGTTTGTCTTTGTTCATTGTCGAATTCTCCTCCAGGCTTTTTCCATAAAGGCTTAACGGGAAAAAAGCACGCAGACATCCTATCCTAAACCGGTGTCACCTCACGGTATTAAAAGGCTGCCCCGCACCGGGCATGATTAATTCAGTCCCTATCGACGGGGGTCATCTTCGGGATTCACATAATTAATTTCCCATGGACCTATGCTTGTAAGCTGGATGACGGTTTCTCCTTCAGCGATCGCAAAGTGCGCGGTTTCCGGGAGCATGGTTGTAAAACCTCCGGCATCAAGCCTTCTTGTTTCGAACAAGGTATGAGATATTAAGCACTAAATGCTGCTGTCATAAAAATATTCCTAAGACAGATGATGAATAAGTCCACTTCAAATAAATAAGTGTTTTTAAATCCGGAAGAGGATATGTGAGAGTTAAGTTTTGAACAATTATTATTAAATGCTTTTTTATGCGGATGTTACAACATGTGTCATGTTGTTTACATAATGATGCTTATCAGGATGGTTAAGCCAGAGGAGTCTTTAAAGACAAAAAAACCAGGACTGAATCCTGATTGACCTGCAGCATCCTTTAAGGTACGCAAAAAAGGTTAAATTTTAAGAAGACCAGAAATTCATGCCTGCAAAATTCTCCACTAATTAAACAGTTCAGGTTCGGGTTCCCAATAGTTTTTATGGCAAAATCAGCAGCACCTGAAGATGATCTGAGTTTTGAATATGCCTGATCCATTAACAAATCTGAAAGGCGAAGTAGTAAGCCTGATTTATAAAAATGCCGACAACGGCTATATAATAGCCAGAATCAAGTCTTTTCAGGAGCCGGGACAGATAACCGTCTGCGGCTATGTGGGCAATCTTGTGCCGGGTGAGACGATCTCCATAAAAGGTGAATGGAAGGAACATCCAAAGTTTGGACGTCAGTTTCTCGTTCAGGAATTTGCTCAGATCTTTCCGGCCAGCATCAACGGCATAAAAAGATACCTGGGTTCGGGCATGATCAAGGGGGTGGGCCCGGTAATGGCCGGAAAAATGCTGGCCAGGTTCGGAAAGGAAGTTCTGGAAGTACTTGATTGTGAGCCTCAAAAGCTTCTACAGGTGGAGGGAATAGGGGCCAAAAAGCTTGAACAGATCAGGAAGTCCTGGTCCACGCAGAGGGAGATAAGGAACCTGATGCTCTTTTTGCAGACCCATGAGATACCCACTACATTTGCCGGCAGAATCTATAAAAAATTCGGTGGAGAGGCCATTCAAAAAATCAGGGAGAATCCCTATGACCTGGTTTACGAGGTCCGCGGCATAGGCTTTAAGACTGCGGATAAAATGGCCCTTAAGCTTGGACTTGCCCCGGACAGTCAGGAAAGAATTCAGGCGGGAATTGTTTTTCAGCTTTTCCAGTTGTCTGAACAGGGACATCTTTTTTATCCGGCTGAAGAATTGGCAAGCAGGGTGAACGAGCTTTTAAGGGAGATTGCTCCGGAAAATTTCCAGAAGGCTATGGATTCGCTGGAGGAAAGAAAAAAGGTGGTGGTTACTCCTCTGCCTGAGCAGAACATATCCCGAGCAGTTTATCTGGGCTTTTTTTTCAGGATAGAGCAGGAACTGGCCAAGAGGCTTTGCGGTCTGAGCACTCATCCGGGCTCGCTTGCTCCGGCTAAACTCCTATCCAGGATTAAGAGCCTGGAGCAGAAAGAAAAAATAAGTCTGACAGGCGAACAAAGACAGGCAGTGCTCGATGGGTGTGCGCACAAAACCTTTGTCATCACCGGAGGACCCGGCACAGGCAAGACCACCATTACCAGAATGATGGTCAAAACTTTTTCATCTCTGGGTTATAAGATAAAGCTGGCGGCGCCGACAGGAAGGGCGGCCAAGCGGCTTTCACAGGCCACCTGCGCTTACGCCTCCACCATACACCGCCTCCTTGGATTCAATCCATCCGGAGGGTTCGAGCATGATGCAGACAACAAACTCAAAGCCGATGTTTTTATTCTGGACGAAGTGTCCATGCTCGACGCGGTGCTCATGGTCCAGCTGCTTCGCGCCCTGCCTTTGACCTGCAGGCTGATCATGATCGGAGACGTAAACCAGCTGCCGGCGGTGGGTCCGGGCAATGTACTCAGGGATATCCTGGACAGTCAGACTGTGCCTGGGGCGGTACTGACCAGTATTTTCCGCCAGGCAAGGGAATCATCCATAGTCGTCAATGCCCATCGGATCAATAACGGGGAATTTCCGATGAATTCTGGCTTAATGCCGCCTCAGGCGGATTTCTTCTGGGTTCAGCAGGAAGATCCGGCCAGGATTCAACAGCTGATCATCCACATGCTATGCGAGCGCATCCCCGCGGTGTATAATCTCGACCCGCTCAAGGACATTCAGGTGCTCACACCCATGCATAAGGGAAATTTAGGCACTATTGAACTGAACCGTCTGCTGCAGGACAGGCTTAATCCAGGTCCTGACGCTGTGGTCAGAGGTTTTAGGCGGTATAGAGTCGGGGATCGAGTGCTGCAGCTGCGAAACAACTATGAAAAAGATGTGTTTAACGGTGATCTTGGGCTGGTGGACGAGGTTAATCTGGAGGAGTCAGAGATAATAGTAAATTTCGAGGGCAGGAAAGTAGTCTACGGGCTGGATGAGATTGATGAGCTGACTCTTGCTTATGCCATGAGTGTGCACAAGTCACAGGGAAGCGAATATCCGGCAATAATCCTGCCGGTGGTTGCTCAGCACTATCTGTTGCTGCAGAGAAATCTGATCTATACCGGTCTGACCAGGGCCAGCAGACTTGCGCTGCTTATTGGGCCACCCAAAGCCATGGGTATGGGATTGAAAAATACCGGATCAGGAAGCCGCTTTACCCACTTGCGCTATCTGCTGCAGCAGAGCCTTTAAAACTTGCTGGAATCATGGCGGCGCATTCGGGCAGGATTGTGGTTGCCTGGTTTAATTAATATGTATATATAAACAAAGCACCGGCAGAGGAGACCCTCATCAGGCTCAATCTGCCTGTAAGCGGATTTATATAAATATCAGGAGTCTTTTTAAATATGCTCAATACAGGTCCTTCGAATTTTATTCAGGAGATAATCAGTCAGGATCTGCTCAAAGGAAAACATAAGACAGTCGTCACCAGGTTTCCCCCTGAACCAAACGGATATCTGCATATCGGCCATGCCAAGTCCATCTGTCTCAATTTCGGCCTGGCAGAGAAATTCGGAGGACGCTGTCATCTTCGCTTTGACGACACCAATCCCAGAAAGGAAGATCCGGAATTTGTGCGATCCATCATTGAGGACGTTCGCTGGCTTGGTTATGACTGGGGCGAACATCTGTACTATGCGTCCGATTATTTTTCCAGGTTTTACAATTTTGCTCTGCAGCTGATCGAACAGGGCCGGGCTTATGTGTGCAGTCTGAATCCTGAAGAAATTCGCAGATTCAGAGGTACGCTGACGGAACCCGGTAAAAACAGCCTCTATAGAGAACGCGGCATAGAAGAAAACCTGGAACTCTTCGAAGGCATGAAAAGAGGACTTTTCCAGGAAGGTCAGCATGTACTGAGGGCAAAAATCGATATGGCCTCGCCAAACATAAATATGCGCGACCCGGTGATCTACAGGATAATGAAAGAGGATCACCACCGCACAGGTGACACATGGTGCATTTATCCCACATACGATTATGCCCACTGCCTGTCGGATTCCCTGGAGAATATCACCCATTCCCTGTGTTCTCTGGAATTTGAAGATCATCGACCACTTTATGACTGGTTTCTCGAACAGCTTAACGTCGAGTGTCATCCCCGGCAGATAGAGTTCGCCCGTCTGAATCTGAATTACACGGTAATGAGCAAAAGAAAGCTGTCCATGCTTGTTCAGAAAAATCATGTCCAGGGCTGGGATGATCCCAGAATGCCCACTCTTTCGGGACTCAGGAGGCGCGGATACACGCCGCGTTCGATCAGAAAATTCTGCGATCTCATTGGAGTCGCCAAAAGTGAAAATATTGTAGATATGTCCCTTCTGGAATACTGCATTCGCGAAGATCTGAACAAAATCGCTCCCAGGGTCATGGGAGTGCTCAATCCCCTTAAGGTGGTCATCACCAATTATCCGCCTGAGCACAGTGAAGCGCTGGAAGCGGTGAACAATCCCGAGGACGAGAGTATGGGCACTAGACTGGTCCCCTTTTCCAGGGAGCTGTTTATTGAGCGCGAGGACTTCCGGGAGGATCCTCCCAAAAAATACTTCCGCCTGGCCCCTGGACGAGAAGTGAGACTCAGATACGCTTATTTCATCACCTGCGAAAAGGTGATCAAAGACGAAAAAACCGGCGAAATTCTGGAAGTGCATTGCAGCTATGATCCGCAAACCAGAGGAGGAAGCGCGCCTGACGGGCGAAAGGTCAAAGGCACTCTGCACTGGGTTTCCTCCAGGCATGCCCGCAAAGCAGCGGTGCGCATCTATGACCGCTTGTTCCTCAGGCCCAATCCCGCCCAGGACGAGAAGAAAGGGCTGGATTTCAGCGAAGCTCTGAACCCTGAGTCACTGAAAGAGATGCGGGACTGTCAGGTAGAGCCCGGACTTGAAAAGGCCGGGATCGGAGATAGATTTCAATTCGAAAGACTTGGTTATTTCTGTCTGGATCCGGAAAGCGAACCTGGAAGGCCTGTTTTTAACAGGATTGTGTCTTTGAAGGATACATGGGCCAAGATAGAAAAAAAGATGCAAAGCGAAAGCGGTTCATAAAGAATATAATGGAACCTGCGGGAAGTAATCAGACTGCAAATGATTTCACGGATTCAGGTTGGAAAAAAGGCGGACAATGAGTATTGATATTTTGCCTTGCGCGCTGACTGTTGCCGGCTCTGATTCAGGTGGCGGAGCGGGAATTCAGGCGGATCTTAAAACTTTTGCCGTTCACAGAGTCTATGGTTTGTCGGTGATCACCGCGCTGACGGCGCAAAACACCCTGGGCGTGCAGGGAGTGTTTGCCCCTGATCCTGAATTTGTCGCCCTGCAGCTCAAAAGCGTACTGGATGACTTTCCGGTGAGCGCGGCCAAAACCGGAATGCTTTTTTCCAGGGATATCATCGAGAAGTTGGCAGAGGCGCTCGGCCGGAAGAATTTTCCTCTGGTTGTTGATCCTGTCTGCGTCAGTCAAAGCGGGCATAAGCTTCTGCAGGACGACGCCGTAAATGCCATGAGAAAGAGCATCGTCCCCCTGGCCGACCTGGTTACACCCAACCGTCACGAGGCTGAGCTTTTGACCGGTATGCACACAATTTCTTCCCTTCAGGATATATTTGAATCGATCAGGATGCTTCATGAAATGGGTGCAGGCGCGGTTCTGCTCAAAGGGGGACATTTTGAGGCAGACCTGAAGATAACCGACTGGCTGGGCATTGCCGGGGAAGAACCTGTGCCCGTAACCAGGCCCAGAATCAACACATCAAGCACTCACGGCACCGGATGTACTCTTTCCGCAGCCATTGCAGCCAACCTGGCGGGAAAAATGGATATGCTTAACGCAGTGATCTCGGGCAGGGACTATCTGCAGCTTGCACTTGAGAAGAACTTTTCTCTGGGAGGAGGCTTCAGCCCGGTAAACCATCTGGCCCCCATCTTATAGCTCTTCTTTGCCCAGTTCTCTGCTGCGCATGGCCGCTCTTTCCACCGCCTCCATGACCGCAGCTTTGACCGCGCGTCTTTCCAGGCTTCGAAGCCCGCTTATCGTGGTTCCTCCAGGTGAAGAGACCATCTCTTTGAGGCCTGTTATGTGCATGTTCCCTTCATGGACCATTTGTGCCGTGCCGGCGAAAAGTTCGGTGACCATTTCCGTTGTCTCTTTTCTGTCCAGACCCATAAGCACCCCGGCATCCACCATGCTTTCCATGAAATAGCACACATAAGCAGGGCCCGATCCGATCAGGGCCGTAAAAGCATCAAAATCCTTTTCCGGAAGAACATGAACCTGACCAAGGCTTTCAAAGAGCCGGCGGATGAAAATTGACTGCTCCTCAGTCAGCATCTCATGTTCCAGACACAGGGCAAAGACACCTCGTCCCACCAGGGCCGGAGTATTGGGCATTACCCGGACAACAGGGCATGAATTGCTGCTCCGGTAACTTATGTCCATGATTCTGATTCCGGCTGCCACTGATATGAGGCATTTGGAAGCGGAAAGATAGGGTTCTATCCCGGAAACCACCTGAGGCAATAATGCCGGTTTAATCGCGAGCAGAATATAGTCGCAATTTTCCGTTAAAGAACGGATATCCGGTTCCGGTGAAAGATTAAAACTTTCTTTCAGCATCTGCATTCTCTGACTGTCGGGATCATAGCCATGCACCTGCAGACCCTCTCGCCCGGCCAGGCCCTGAATTATGGCCCCGCCCATATTGCCTGTTCCGATGAGTCCTATGCGCACATCCATCAACGTACCATTTCCAGCCGGCTGAAGAAATAGGCTATTTCCGTCTCAGCGGTTTCAGGCGCGTCTGATCCATGCACTGAGTTCATTTCAATATCCAGAGCGTAAGCGCTGCGAATGGTTCCTTCTTCCGCGTTTTCAGGATTGGTTGCGCCCATGATTTTCCTGTATTTGCCGATGGCCCCTTCACCTTCCAGAACACTGACCACAACAGACCCTGAGGACATGTATCCGGTCAGACTGTCGAAAAAAGGCCTCTCCTGATGTACGGCATAAAACCCGCGTGCTTCTTCCAGGCTTAAGTGCACCATTTTTATGGCAATTATTTTCAGGCCGGCGTCCTGGATCATTTTCAGGATGGCTCCTTCAAGATTTCTGTCAACAGCATCCGGCTTGATGATGGACAAGGTTCTTTGAGTCATTTTTCCTCCATTGCTTGCTTGAATTTTTCGTCGATTGTTTCAGAGAATTATTGAAATACTGTGGACATTGATAGGAAATTCGAGAAAAAATGACTGAGAAAATCTCAGTTAAATTTCAGCAGAATATCTTCTCTTTTTAGTTTTAGCGATAATTTAATGCTGGTGACTGATTGCTGCATGCGCAGTAAATTATCTGCTTTAGCATCTTCAAATCTAATCGGCCAAAGCAGTTTCCCTGTCTTTTTTTTCTGACAGAACTCTAATCTTCTGATCCAGCAACAGGTCATCAACCCTGGCAAAGTGCACCCGCGGGTTTCTTTCTTTGTTCCATGTTTTAAGGGCATGCAGGGTTTCAGGATACGGATGTCCTATAGCCACGGCATGACCGTATCTGAGAGCCAGATTTTCAACCTTTTTCAGCTGATAGATAATGGCATCTTTGTGCCGTACATTATCCAGAAAGACATTTCTCTGCATAAAATCCAGGCCCGTCTCTTCAGCCAGG
This sequence comes from Desulfonatronospira sp., assembly GCA_007125075.1. Taxonomy (GTDB): domain Bacteria; phylum Desulfobacterota; class Desulfovibrionia; order Desulfovibrionales; family Desulfonatronovibrionaceae; genus Desulfonatronospira. The sequence continues at coordinate 16,609 of SLDX01000005.1, read as the reverse complement.
ACAGACGCCACGCTTTTAGGGGTAGTGACACTGTCCAGAAAAAACAAGTCCCTTTTGCGCAATTCTTCAAAAACCACCTTCATTTTATCATAATCCTGTGTGAACCTGGAGCCCATGTGGTTGTTCACACCGACAGCCATGGGAATCTGCTTCAGGCTGTGTACCAGCAGCTGTTCAATCTCTTCCGCAAGCATGTCCACATACAGTGCTCCGGGTCCTGGATTTACTCCACGATGATAGTCCAGAGGCTCCATAGGCATGTGCAGCATAACCTCATAACCATTTTTCCAGGCGAATTCAGCTACTTTTTTTGTTTCCTGAAGATAAGGCAGAATGGAAAAAGTTACCGGGAAATCAAGTTCGGAAAGCCCGCGGGCAAACTCCAGGCTTTCTCCCAGATCATCGATGACTATGACCAGTTTTCCTGTGCCTGGTTCGCTGACCCATGGATCAATATCCAGGCGCAGCATATGCGTGACGTGTCCGTTTATGCTTATTGACCATTTATGCTCACCCGTTTCTTTTTTCAATACGGCCTTGTCCACGAATCTGTACAGGACCTGACGAAGGGATCTGATAAACTCCTTCTGCCGGGCGTTGGTAAAAATCTTCATGTCCTGAAAGTGATATGGAGTGCCGTAAAAAAAGCGGTTCTCAAGTCTTGTGTGCACAATATTGTCTTTACCCATCTCCATCCGCTCAAGGACGCGCAGGATAGCCATGTCCACTTCCCAGGTCCTTAGCTGGAACTCTGAGCCCATTCTTTTTCTATGGAAAGGCTCACTTTCCGGATCAAGGCTGATTAACTGTGAGACAGGCTTGTCAGCTTTCATTGATACCGGGGCTGACGGAACTTCGGGAGCGTGCTGAGGCTTTTTTTGGGGCAATATGAGTATGCCCACCAGAGCAACGAGGGTTATGCCCGTTACAGCCCCCCATAAAAGCAGGTGTATCCAGCTTTTATCAGGGGCTTTGACGGGAGTTTTTTTTCTTCTTCTGGATTTTTTCCTGGAAGGAGACATGGTCTCTAATATGCTAACGCAATTCCTGAATCCTGGGCATGGAGCGCAAAATCTCCAGAGCCATGCGCAGCTGATTGTCCTCGGTCAGGAGTTCTTTTATCTTTTGATCCTGTTCGCTGTTTTCGTTTTCCAGACCGTCCGGCCGTTCAATATGCATCTGCAGCAGGGATTCCCTCAATTGCTGATGTTCATCGTTTTCATCTTTTTTTACCCGCTGTAGTGGGACATTGATATCCGGCTTTATGCCTTCAGCCTGAATGGAGCGTCCTTCCGGAGTGTAGTACAGGGCTATGGTCAGCTTGATGGCTGAACCGTCGGACAGAGGAATAATGCTTTGGACTGATCCTTTGCCGAAAGTGGGTTCACCCAGAAGCAAAGCCCGGTTCTGATCCTGCAGTGCACCGGCCACAATTTCCGAACCTGAGGCCGAGCCTGCATTGATCAGGACGACAATCGGCGAAAGCACATCCTGCGCTCTTCTTCTGGCTGTGTAATCTTTTCTCAGGCCTTCCTCCCGTCCTTGAGTATAAACGATAAGGCCTTCCTCCAGAAAAAGGTCGGATACTGATACTGCCTGGTCAAGCAATCCACCCGGATTGTTGCGCAGGTCAAGAACAATGCCGTGAATTTCCTGGTCGGATGTGTATTCCTGAATTTTTTCCTTGATTTCATTGGTGGTGGTAGTTTTGAAATCAGTGATGCGCAAGTGGACTAAACCGGGCTCCAATTCCTGAAGTCTTACAGAATGCACAGGAATTTCATCGCGGACAATTTCGACCTTGCGGGGGTTTTGTTCTCCCTCTGAAAGTATAGTCAACTCAACGGCTTCCCCTTTGGGCCCCCGGATCATGCTTACTGCATCCATAAGAACCATGCCCTGGGTGGATTCACCGTTTATTTCCAGAATCAGATCGCCCGGTTCCAGGCCTGCTTCGTGAGCAGGGGTGTCTTCGATAGGAGAAATAACCACCAGCCGGTTGTCCTGCATGCCGATCTGTATACCGATGCCGCCGAATTTGCCGGTAAAGTCTTCCTGCATCATCTGCAGCTGTTCCAGATCAACATAAGAAGAATGGGGGTCGAGTTTTTGAAGCATACCCTGGATGGCCCCCTTGATAAGATCATCCCGGTCTTTTGCATGAACGTAATTATCTTCAATCAGATGCAGAACCTCGCTGAACATCTTCAGGCTGTCCAGCTGGTCGTCCCTGGCCTGTCCGGTCCAGGGAACAATAGTCAGCAAAAATAATATCGCAATGGTAGCGATCAGATGATTTATACGCATTACAGCCTCCGCTTTATTTGAATCTTTCAGGATGCAAAACATTGTTTGCTTTCAATCGGCTGGAAAATCAAGGTCTTCAGGATTTTACCAACCAGTTAATAGGATTAATTGCTTTTTGCTCAAAACGCAATTCAAAATAAATTCCATGAGACTTTAGTTGGGGATAATAGCCGGTTATCCCTATAGTTTCTCCCTGTTCCACATTCTGGCCGATGGACAGTCCACTGTCTGCAAGATAGGCATACAATGAATAATAGCCCTCTCCATGGAAAATTATGACCACTCTGCCGAATCCGCGCAATGTCGCATTGTGCACCACCTTGCCCCAGGATATGGCCCGGACTGGCGCGTTTTCAGGCAGGGAGATGCTTATGCCGTTGTGTGGAGGATTGCCGCTCGAGTTATAGGATAATGCTATTTCTCCCAGGGCGGGCCAGGGAAGATAGCCCTTAAGACTTTCAAAATCCTGTTCAGCGGTTATCTGAAGCTGATAACTAAGAGATTCAATGACCTCCATGGTTTCTTCAATCATTTCCTGCTCGGCCAGCTTCTGAGCCCTGACCTCCTGCAGACCTCTGAAAAAAGTCAGCTTTTTATCCAGCAACTGGTCCTTGAGGCTGTTTACCTCCTCCAGTCCTGCTTCAAATTCATTTCTGACGATCTGCAATTCATTCAGACTTGAACTGATCTCCAGGGTCTGTTCATGAAGCAGGGCCAGGGTGTTGTTCACTTCCGTGTGAATGGCCTGCAGCCAGGTTCTGCGCCGGTCAAGCTGAGCCCATTCGCCGATATCGGCAAGTGTCTGGGACCTGCTTTCCACATAAATCGGCCACATGTCCCGGAGGAGCTCCGCCAGCTGCCCGCGAGTATTTTCCCTTTCCAGAATAAGCTGCTGATACCGGGCATAAATAACTGCTTCTCTGTCCTTTATTTCAAAGAGCTGCTGCTCCTGCTCGCTCAGCTTCTCGGATACTTCATCCAGCCTGTCTTCAGTTTCAGCCAGTTGGGAATAGAGTTCTCTTTCCTGGGAACTGAGACGCTCCAAAGCCATTTTATGCCTGCTTATCTGTTCCTGTCTGGCTTCAATTTCCGCTTCAATGTCCTGGTGCGCATGGGCATGTTGTACATGTGCAAGCGCCGGGGGCAGCAGTAAGACAGCAGGAAAAAAAATCAGCAAAAACAGAAACTTGTTCAGTGCAATGGCCGCAGCTTTTGGCACAGGATCCATCCTCAAGAAGCATTAAGTGCTGAAATCGATGCAGGGTGATTATTACTCATAAATATAACTGTAAAGGGCACTTTACGCAATGGGGGGTTTTCTTGGCGCACCACGTTTTGCAGGCGCGCACCAGGAGGGCGTGGTATTCGTTGTAAAGGGTTACGTCTTCAGGCAGATTATCCATGAAAACATCCCTGAGTTCATGGTAGTGAATATCCTCATGAACAAGAGAGTGGCGGTTCAGGATTCTTTTCGTATAGGCATCGACTACGAAACTGGGTTTATCCAGGGCGTAAAGCAGGATGCTGTCCGCTGTTTCAGGGCCTATTCCTTTGATTTCCAAAAGCTGAAGTCTGAGTCGCCATGTGTCCATTTTTTTCAAAATACTTAAATCATAATTGCATTCTGCATTCAGAAAATAAAGAAAATTTTTCAGTCTTGCGGCCTTGACCCGGAAATAACCGGCTGGCCTTATAAGCAGGGCCAGTTCCTCGCTGCTGAGCCGGTCCATCGCTTCGGGTTGAAGAAGATTATGCTGCCTGAGCTGTGTGATGGCCTTGCAGGCGTTTGTCCAACTGGTATTCTGGGTCAGTATGGCCCCCACAGCTATCTCGAAAGCAGATTCTCCGGGCCACCAGTTGCTGGGGCCAAGAGACGCGTACAGTGTTTCATACCAGCTAAGCAACAAGTCTTTCCGGTTCATCTTTGGAAGTACCCTTTATCCAGATCAGTGCCGACCACTCGTCTCGTTTGAGCATCAAAGGCTCACCCAGACCGAACTGCCGGTACCTGTGGGCGACCGCATCAGCCTGTTCGGTCAGTATGCCCGAGAGAATAAGCACACCGGGCGAGCTCAGATGCTTGACAATATCCGGTGCCAGCTGATTCAAGGTGGAAGAAAGGATGTTGGCCAGAATCAGGTTGAATTTCGAACCCGGTCCAAGTGCGCTGATATCGCCCTCAAGGGCTTTAAAGTTTTCCTGGACCACATTGTTTTTTATGTTTTCACGGGCATTTTCCACAGCCACGGGATCGATGTCCAGTCCAAGGCCGCTCATGCCCAGCTTCGCGCAGGCTATTCCCAGAATGCCGGATCCGGTGCCCAGGTCCAGAAAAACGGTCCCTGGTCCAGGCAGAGCCTGGTCATGCAGTCTGGATAAGGCCTGAAGACAAAGATGCGTAGTAGCATGGTGTCCGGTGCCGAAGGCCATTTTGGGAGTTATGATGATCGGAATCCTGTCCTTGTCATCGGTGGACAGCCAGTCGGGCAGGACTTGAAAACGCCCGTCTATGTCGATCGGCCTGAAGAATTCTCTCCAGGCGTTTTCCCAGTCCGAAGGATCAGAGAAGGTTTCTTCAATGACCCTGGCGTCAGGGCATTGTTCAAGCATCTGATTCCTGAAATTCTGTCCGTTCTGCTCCACATCGAAGTAAATGGTCAATATCTTTGAATCCCTGCTCTCCTCTTCCTCCCAGCCCCAGGATATAAGCTCATAGAGCAGAGGTTCGATGGCCGGGAAATCTTTGCTGTCCAGTCTGATTTTCAGTTTGTACATATTATTTCAGGATTATGGATGGATTATGGATTCAGGATTAAGGATTCAGGATTAATGATTAGTCGTTTTTACATGTACCGGGACATATTGTGTTTCTGAGATTTGCTTAATTCAGTAAATTCTGATCCTGGATAAAGTAGTATCCAGAGCCTGAGCAAATGCTTTAATGTCCTGCATGGATATGATCAAAGGCGGCAGAAGTCTTAGAACCTTATCCTGGGTGAGGTTGAGGACAAAGCCCTGCTCGAGCAGGGACTTCCAGACTTCCTGACCGGGAAAGGCAAGCTCGATGCCGATCATCAGCCCACTGCCCCTGACCTCGCGGATGTGATCAGGATACTTGTCTGCCAGCTCTTCAAAAAGATTTCCGGCCCATATGCCTGTTTCGCGGCTTTGCCTGACCAGGTTATTACGTTCCATGATTTCCAGCGCCTTCAACCCGGCCGCAGAGGCCAGAGCTCCGCCTCCAAAGGTGGTTCCATGGCTGCCTGGACCAAAAGCATGGGCAAGCTCTTCACTGACCAGCAGAGCACCCATGGGCAGTCCAGCGGCCAGGGCCTTGGATGAGGTGATCATATCCGGCTTGAGTCCAAATTGTTCATGAGCCCAGAAAGTTCCGGTCCGTCCCAGGCCTGTCTGAATTTCATCAACAATCAGCAGTATCTTTCTTTCTTCCTGGAGCTGTGAGATTTTGGAGACGAGTTCAGGAGAAAGGGTTCTGATTCCCCCTTCACCCTGGATGCATTCAGTCATTATGGCCGCGGTATGCCCGTTTACGGCATCTTCCAGGGCCTTTACGTCATTGAAAGGCACATTTTTAAAGCCTTGAGGCAGAGGCTCGAAGCCTTCCTTGATCTTTTCCTGTCCTGTCGCGCTCAGAGTGGCCAGAGTCCGGCCGTGAAAAGAGCCGGAAAATGTGATCAGTTCGAAACGGTATTCATTTCTCACCTTGTTCATGTAGCGGCGGGTAAGCTTAATGGCCGCTTCATTTGCTTCAGCGCCTGAGTTGCAGAAAAAAGCCTTGTCCAGCCTGCAGGTGCTGAGCAGCTTTTCAGCCAGAAGAACCTGTTCCTCCTGATAGAACAGGTTGCTGACGTGAATGAGTTTTTCAGCCTGTTTTCCGATGCATGCTACAATTTCCGGGTGGCTGTGTCCCAGATTACATACGGAAATCCCGGCCAGCAGATCGATGTATTCCCTGCCTTCAAAATCATACAGCCTGCATCCTCTGGCGCTTTGAACAGCAAGCGGGTAACGGGCGTATGTGGGGCACAGGAATTTCTCCGTCTTTGACTCAATGGAAGATTGATCCATGCATCTTATCCTTATATTATTAAGAGAATCAAAGGGGAACAGGACAGAAATTCATAAAACAGGTTCAGAAAGAAGAGTCATAATAAAACCATGTCTGGAGGACGACAAAGCCGTGCGGGCACCGGAACGGAAGATGCATAACCCTAAAAACCTGTGTGTCCGAAGCCCCCGTCACCCCTGGGTGTTAAAGACAACTCCGGGACTATTTTCAGGTCTGCTCGAAACCAGGGCATGAAAATCAGCTGAGCTATGCGCTGTCCTCGGTAAACCATTCGTTCTTCCTGTGAATTGTTCAGCAAAGACACGATTATTTCTCCCCTGTAATCCGGATCAATCACACCCACGCCCTGGCTGACCACAAGACCCTGCCTGGTGCCCAGCCCGCTTCGGGAAAAAACGAAGCCGGCTATTCCGGGCCCGGTGATTTCCATGGCTATTCCCGTGGAAAAGGGAAATCTTTCTCCCGGTAAAAGAACAACAGAATCTTCCGGACAGCTTGCCAGAAGATCTATTCCCGCAGAGCCCTCTGTGGCGTACTGCATCTTATTCGCGCCGGAGCATGCATTATCCAGAATTTTGATCTTTACACTTATGTTGTTGACCATGTAGTGATCCTAGCGAATGAGGTTCAATAATCAGCATACCTGCCGGGCTTTCATCCTGCAAGGAATAATTGAATCTTGCAATTTGGGGGCATGAGTGGCAGAAGTATACCAAAATAGCCTGAAAGGAGCGGAAATATGAAGGCTTTAAAAGTTTATAATGTTATTGCCAGACTACCTGAAGAACTCACCCCTTTATGGGATTTGGCATATAATTTCTGGTTTTCATGGAAGCACGAGATAAGCGAGCTTTTCAGCAGGATAGATCATACGCTCTGGCATGAAAGCGGTAAAAATCCGGTCAGATTTTTAAATCAGCTTTCCCAGGAAACCCTGGAAGAGCTTGCAGAAGATGAATTTTTCCTTGATCGGCTGAACCAGATCAAACACAGCCTGGAGAGTTACAAGTCTTCCACCAAGTCTTACTTCGAGCTTGATGGTCATGGAAGAGGAACGGTGGTTGCCTATTTCAGCGCCGAGTACGGGATAAGTCTCTCCCTGCCGATTTATTCCGGAGGACTGGGCATTCTTGCTGGAGATCATCTTAAATCGGCGAGTGATTTAAACTTGCCTCTGGTAGGCATTGGCCTCTGTTATCAAAATGGTTATTTCCGCCAATACCTGACCAGTGACGGCTGGCAGCAGGAAAGATATCCGATCAATGACTTCGAACAAATGCCTTTAAGTCTGATCAAGGATAAGAACAATAACCCTCTTACGGTCAAGGTGACTCTCCGTGACCGAGATGTACATATTCAGATCTGGAAAGCCGATGTCGGCCGGCTGAGCCTTTATCTTCTGGACACCAATATTTCCCAGAATGCTTCACAGGACCGGGAAATTACTGCTCAGCTATACGGGGGCGACTGGGAGATGCGGATAAGACAGGAGATTGTTCTGGGGATCGGAGGACTTAGGGCCATGCACGCAATGGGGCTCAATCCGCGGGTGATTCACATGAACGAGGGCCACTCAGCCTTTGCCGGTCTGGAAAGAATCAAACTTTTCATGCAGAACCATGGCATGTCATTTGAAGCTGCCATGGAACTCGTTGCTTCAAGCAGCGTGTTTACTACCCATACGCCTGTTCCGGCGGGTAATGACCGTTTTGCTCCTGATCTGATGAACAAGTATTTTGAATCTTATGCACAGGAGCTTGGGCTGGCCTTTAAGGTGTTCATGGCCCTTGGCAGGGAAGATCCAAGAGACGATCAGGAACATTTCTGCATGACCGTTCTGGCGCTGCGTTTGTCCAGATTTAACAATGGAGTCAGCAAGCTTCACGGCAAGGTCTCCAGAAACATGTGGAAAAGAGTGTGGCCACAGTACCCTGTGGATGACGTACCCATAGGAGCAATAACCAACGGCATCCATATTCCGACATGGATAGCTCCGGACATGTCCTATCTTTTTGACCGCTATCTCGGTTCGGACTGGCGTGAAGATCCGGACTGTCAAAGAGTATGGAATCAGTCACAGGCAATTCCTGATTCCGAGCTCTGGAGAACGCATGAGCGATTGCGCGAACGTCTGGTAGATTATGTGCGCTACAGGCTGAAGGAACAGACCGTGGCCAGAGGAGGCCGGCGCCATGAACTTCAGCTGGCCGAAGAAGTTCTTGACCCAGGTACGCTGACCATAGGCTTTGCCCGCAGGTTCGCAACTTACAAAAGGGCCAATATACTGTTGACCGACGTTAAACGGCTCCTTGAAATCGTCAATCATGAGAAATTTCCGGTGCAGTTCATCTTTGCCGGAAAAGCCCATCCCCGTGATGTGGAAGGCAAAAAAATCATTCAGCAGATTTTTCAGTATGCCCAGGAAGAAGACCTCGGTCATCGCCTGGTGTTCCTTGAGGATTATGACATGGAGATTGCCGGCTATATGCTTCAGGGCTGTGATGTGTGGCTGAACAATCCCAAACGCCCTCTGGAAGCCTGCGGCACCAGCGGAATGAAGGCCGTGGCCAATGGAGTTCTCAATTTCAGCACTCTGGACGGCTGGTGGGACGAGGCCTATCATCCTGCCAACCGCTTCGGCTGGGCCATTGGTTTCGGGGAGGTTTACGCCGATCAGGAATATCAGGATCTGGTGGAAAGTCATTATCTGTATAATGTCCTGGAAAAGGAGATCGTGCCCACCTTTTATGATCGCAGACACGGAGGACTGCCAACGGAATGGGTGCGCAAAATGAAAAACGGGCTCAAAGAACTGGCTCCTGCATTCAGTTCGCACCGGATGGTCGAAGATTACGTCCAGACTGCCTATTTGCCTGCCTACAAGAATTTTATCGCCCTGGAAAAGAAAGGATTTGAACAGGCCAAGTCTCTGGCTGCCTGGAGAATGGACCTGATGACCAAGTGGGACAGCGTTCAGATCCGCAATGTCCAGGCAAGCACTGTGGACGAACTATATGCCGGGGACAAGATCAGAATCCGGGCTGAAGTGTATATCAACGGGCTGACCACCGAGGATATACAGGTGGAGATATATGCCGGGGATGTGGACATGGACGGTAATTTCCTGAGCCGCAAAACAGTGCTCATGCAGCAGAAGGAAAAGGTGGATAAGAACTGGATCGCTTACGAAGGAATGCTGGAAACCTTTCAGACAGGAAGATTCGGCTATACTGTGCGCATCCTGCCCCACCATTCTCTGCTTCTTGATCCACATAGCCTGGGTCTCATACATTGGGCGTGATGGAAGAGCGAACGAAGCGACTTAAGCGAAGGGGCGACTTTATTCGGTGAAAAATGGCGGAAAAAAGCGTGCGGATATTCTGCTGGCGGAAAAAGGTCTGGCTGATTCCAGAGAAACCGCCAAGAGAATGATCATGGCCGGGCAGGTATACCAGGTGCTGAACGAACAAAAGATCCGCGTGGACAAACCGGGCAGGTTCCTCTCTCAGGATACGCTTTTTTTTGTTGAAACAGGTTCCAGATTCGTGAGCCGAGGCGGTGAAAAACTGCTGACCGCGATCGAAGAATTCGACATTCAGGTAAAAGACAAGGTTTGTCTTGATGTCGGCGCCTCCACCGGAGGCTTTACCGATTGCCTGCTGCAGATGGGCGCTGCACGGGTTTACGCTCTGGATGTGGGGGCAGGGCAGCTGCACTGGAAATTAAGAAATGATCCCCGGGTGATTATTCTGGAGAAGATAAATATCCGCCGGGCCAAACCGTCTCTTTTGCCCGAAAAGGTTGATCTGGCCGCCATTGACTGCTCTTTTATATCCCTGACCCTGGTTTTGCCAGCTGTCACGGTCTTTTTGAAGCACAATGCCCAGGTCGTCGCTCTGGTCAAACCCCAGTTTGAAGTAGGACGGGGCCGTACAGTCAAGGGTGTGGTCAGATCTGAAAAGGATGCTGAACAGGCCGTGCAGAAAGTAATCGATCTGGCTGTGCAGGAGCTTGACCTTAAATTTCTTGGCCGTGTGCCTTCCAGGATTAAAGGTCCCAAGGGCAATCAGGAACACCTTATTTATCTGTGCTGTGTACAGCAGCCGGGCATGGATAATGAACACCAGCTTCAGAACCAGCAGGCGCAAACAAAGGATTAGGGATGTGATCAGCGCCAGGCAGCGGGATCTGACTCTGGTGCTGAACAATATCCATGATCCGCATAATGTATCGGCTATATTAAGAAGCTGCGACGCTTTGGGCGTGCCATGGGTGCATCTGCTGTACACTGAGCAGGAGTTCCCTGAAATGGGCAGGAAGACTTCGGCATCCGCGCGCAAATGGGTTGGCCGGATCAAACATAGAAATGCCCGAGAGATGTTGGAGCAGCTTGGTTCTCAGGGCCTGAACCTGATCAGGACCGGTTTCGGAGCCAGAGCTGCAGCCTTGCATGAATATGATTTCACAAGGCCTACGGCAGTGATCCTGGGAAATGAACACAGCGGGATCCAGGCTGATCTTCAAAAACTGGTTGAACAGGAAATCTACATCCCCATGCACGGCATGGTCCAGAGCCTCAATGTATCAGTAGCCGCAGCCGTTATTCTCTACGAAGCCTTCAGTCAGAGACGAAGGGCAGGCCTTCTGAGCGAAAAGACCTTTTCCGAAAGCGAGCAGGATAAGATGTATCATGAGTGGCTGGAAAAATAGAGCTGCCAATGTCTATCTGATAGGCCCCAGAGCCAGCGGGAAGTCCACTCTGGCTGTGGAGATTTCCACACGGACGAACCTTATTGCAGTAGATGCTGACAGGCTTTTGGAGAGGGAGCAGGGACAAAGCATCAGCACTCTGGTTGCTGCCCGGGGGTGGGAGCATTTTCGGGATCTGGAGGAGGAGATTCTGTCCAGAATTGCCGCAGCAGACAACCAGGTAGTTGCTACCGGAGGAGGGGTTGTACTCAGGCAGAAAAACCGTTCACTGCTCAAGAAAAGAGACGGTCTGACAGTATATCTTCTTGCCGATGCCTCTTTGATGCTTCAAAGGCTCAAGCATGATCCTCTGCCTGGCCAAAGACCGCCGTTATCTCATCGCGCCCTGGAGGAGGATGTGCACAGAACTCTTGCAGAACGTGACCCATTATACCGCGAATGCGCGGATCTTATCCTGCCCGCCGGACAGGCGGTGGAAATCATGGCTGATAGTATCATCAGGCAATACTCAGGATCCTGAGCTATTGTCTGTGTTCATCTGCGGTCTCTTCTGATGGCATCTACAGCTTTCTGCAGACACCATTCTCTTGACTTGTCCGGATGCCGGGACTGTTCAAGTTCAATCAGACGCTGGGCCACTTCGGTTCTGCCATGGACCAGTCTCAGCAGGGTTCTTTCCAGTTCCTTTTCCTTTCTCCCGGGTTTTCTGCCTTTAAGTCGGCCTGGAAAGAGCATGTTTTCGAGCTTTTGAGATTTTCTGTTTTTGAAAAAGCCATAGGCGATCACCACGAGCACGATCACAGCGACCGCAATAATGAGCATCCAATTGTTGTTCATTTGATCAGCATCTCATCATGAATACGTGCAAACAGATTCCGAAATCCCGCACTTACTTTCCGGCAGCTTCAGTCATGAGAATGAATAGAAATTTTAAAAGTAAGTGCGGGACTCGCTCTCACGCCATGGCGTGACAGACTAAATCACGCCAGTGGCGTGATAAGTCGCTCAGATCCGGCACCTACTTTTAATCCTTCCGGCAAAATACATGGAAAGATTAAGATTTGCTAAAAGTAGGTGCCGGACCAAACCCCGGAACCTGCAGGGGCAATCAGACTTCAATAGATGTTTTCACGGATTCAGGTCTTATTATAATCTAAGCCTTCAGGCGTGGATTAATATTTGATAAAGTGTTCTTCAATCTGAGTTTACCTTGCAGTTCAAAAAATCTGTTGTCAAGAAACTAAAAAACGTCAAGCGATTTTTATGGATTTTCTTATCACCTGGATATTCATTGGACTTATCAGCGCAGTGATCGCAGCCCGTAAAGGGCATAGCGGTTGTGGATGGTTTCTTCTGGGGATTTTATTCGGGCCTTTTGGTCTTTTGTTTGCCTTGATGGTGCCCAGAAATAAAGAGATTGAGCGCAAGGGAGCTTTTAAGAAAAAAACGGACAGGGCCGTTGAAAAGAGTTCCAGTGGTGTTTCAATGAGTGTGCAGATTAAAAGAAAGATCCTGTATATATTTTTCGAAACCAATGTGGGCGCCTATCTTATCTATTTAGCCATTGCCGTTATCCTGATCGTATATTTATTGAAGGACTAACAGGCTGTATTCTCCTGCCACGCGTCCTGCCACGTTCCCTGCCACGCGTTTCGCGTGATTAGCGTGGTTCTGGGGTAAGTATCCCTGTCCTGAATTAGAATCCACAGGTTTATTGTGGTTGCCAAATATACGAATGGCATTAACAAACATTTGTAAGTGAGGCACTTGTCTGAGAGACAGATGTTTTTCCTTGTAAGAAATTATTGTCAAATTAAAATTTTTTAAAAGTGAGATATTATGCGGTTGAAGAGAGTAATATTCAGGACAGCCCTTTTTTGTCTGTCTATGGTTTTATCAGGGCCGGCAGTCTTTGCCGATGATCAGAAGCTGCCCTACCTGGAGCAGCTTCCGCCGCTGATTGATCGGGAAATCTTCTTCGATGATCCGGAAATGAATATGGCCCGGATTTCTCCTGACGGCAGGTTTATCGCCTTCAGGCAGAGATTTGATGGAGTCATGAATCTATGGATAAAGGAAGTTGATGAGCCTTTCGACCAGGCCAGGCCATTGACTGATGATCGGCGTCCCATACCCGGATACATCTGGAGCAGGGACAGCGGCAGTATTCTTTATGTTCAGGACAGAGAAGGGGATGAGAATTTTAATCTGTACGCTGTGGATCCGGAAGCTGAGCCCGCAGAGGGCAGAGAAGTGCCTGAAGTCAGAGCTCTGACAGATTATGAAATGGTTCAGACCCGTTTGATCGCCATGCCCAGAGAAAAGCCCGGATATGTTGTCGTAGGCATCAATGACCGGGATCCAGTCATGCATGATGTATACAGAATCAATATAGGCACTGGTGGGCGCGAGCTTTTGTTCAAAAACGAGCAGGGCATAACCAGATGGACTGTTGATGATAGCGGCCGGATCAGGTTTGCAGCCCGGGAAAAGCCTGACGGAGGCAGTGAAATTCTGCAGGTCAAAGAAGAAACTTTGAAGCAGGTTTACCGGGTGGATTTTGAGGAACGGGCCAGAATCCTGCGCATTCATGAGGATGATCGGAGAGTCTATATGGAAACCAATAAGGGAGAGGACGTTGATCTTTCCCGGCTGGTTGTTTTCAATCCGGAAACAGGTGAGAAAGAGCTTGTGGAGAAGGATCCTGAGGGAGAAGTGGATTTCGGAGGTGCGGTTTTTTCCGAAGTTACGGACGAGCTCCTGGCTACTTATTATATCGGGGAAAAGCAGCGTTTTTATTTTCATGATGATGAATTCAAAAGGGATTACCAGAAGATCCGCGAGCAGGTTCCTGAAGGGGAAATTGGTTTCGTATCCAGGACAAAAGACGAGGATGTCTGGCTGGTAAGCCTGACCCGGGACATCGACCCCGGAACAATGTACGTCTTTGACCGGGATGCCGGAGAAGTCAGCTTTCTGTACCGAACCAGGCCTGATCTGCCCACGGAACATCTGGCCGGGATGAATCCCATAAATTACCAGGCCCGTGACGGCCTGGAGATTCCTGCTTATCTAACCCTGCCCAAAGGCGTTGATCCGGAAAATCTGGCTGTGGTGGTTCTGCCTCATGGTGGTCCATGGGTCAGGGATACCTGGGGGTATGATCCTCAGGCCCAGTTTCTGGCCAACAGGGGATATGCTGTGCTGCAGCCCAACTTCAGAGGCTCACAGGGTTACGGTAAAGAGTTTCTAAATGCCGGAAACAAGGAGTGGGGCACAGGCTATATGCAGCATGATATCACCGACGGAGTGAATTACTTGATTGAGCGGGGCATTGCCTGCCCTGACAGAGTAGCCATATACGGAGCATCATATGGTGGGTACGCGGTTTTGTCCGGTCTTGCCTTTACCTCTGACCTTTATGCCGCCGGAGTGTCCATGGTCGGCCCGTCCAACCTGATAACCCTGATCGAGTCCCTGCCTCCCTATTGGATTCCGATCATTGAATCATTCAAGCTGAGGGTCGGTGATCCGGATGATCAGCAGGAAAGGGAGCGTTTAATAGAACAGTCCCCGCTTTTTTCCGCTGATCAAATAAGAGCGCCACTGCTGGTAGCCCAGGGAGCAAACGATCCACGGGTGCCCAAACGCGAATCGGATCAGATTGTTGCCGCCTTGAGGGACAGAGATCTTGAGGTGCGATACATTGTCGCCCCGGATGAAGGACACGGTTTCGCCAGGAGAGAAAACAGGCTGGCTTTCATTGTGGAGCTGGAGTGGTTTTTAGGGGAGCACCTGGGAGGGCGCGTGCAGAATTATGTATCCGATCAGATTGCCCGGCGCCTGGAGGAAATCACTTATGATGTGGGCGAGGTGGAGGCTCAGGGCATTTTTGATGTTCCATGATTTTGAGCGACGCTGATTTTCATTTATGCGCCCGGTCGTTATTCTCTTGTCTCCCCTTCGCTTAAGTCTCTAAGTTCGCTTAAGTCGTCCTTCTCTTTCGCCTCCCCTTCGCTTGAGCCTCTTAGTTCGCTTAAGTCCTTCTTAATTGCCTCCCCTTCGCTTAAGCCTCTTAGTTCGCTTAAGTCGCTCTGCTCTTTCGCCTTCAATCCTTAATTAATCCTTAATCTTTAATCCTTTTATTTTCAGGGTATGAAATATCTTGACACAAACAACAGTTTGTGCTTATGTTTTTGCTCAGTTTTTAAGCCTCTTTTAATTTGAGGTTCTTAAAACTAAAATGCAGGCACATATAGAAGTTGTCGGCACTTGTTTAATTGCCACAGCTTCAGGCAAACCAGCTTTTTAAACCCCATCTAAAATCCTCGCCTTTAAACTATTCAGCATGCTGTTAAATTTTTTTAATGCATGAAGACTGTATCAGCTGCAGGTGAGATCAAAAAAGTCCGGAATACTGACGCGGTAAATTGTAAATCTAAATTTTGAACTGACGCAATAGTTTCAATTTTTGTATTGAGGATTTTTTATTGTTTAGCCATATCAATGTATTGATGTGGCCAGATTTTGGATTTTTTTCCAATAAAGGAAGGTAAGCTCAATGCTTGTAGAAGAAAGAAGGATGTTGAAAAAATGGATCGAGACCGGCATAGATGACTCTGTTCCTTTAAGCGTCAAAGATGCCTTTTATATTGTGCATCATCCTTTTTATAGTGATTTTTCCGATAATTTGAAGAATTGGGCAAGAGCTACACTGGCTTTACAGCTGGATGCTGAAATACAGAATATTAAAACCAAGATAAATATAAAGGAATAATTTAAAATGATCCGGCAAGATCAATAAAAAGCTTTTTGTCGGATCATTTTTTTATTCATTTTTATTTCAATAATGTTAAAAACTGCATTGCTGGTCATGCATGACTTTTTGCAGATACCTCATGTATTCTATCTGTTCCTCAGAAAGTATACCCTGATTTCAAAAAAATCTTACCGCGGTATTCAATATCTTCTGATTTTCGACTCCGGCCGCTGATTTTTCAGGAAAGAATGCTCACCTTGAACCTTCTGTCAAGCTCTTTTACGGCTTCGCCTTCGACAACGACATGACTTCGTCTCCCGCACGCAAAATCAGGCTGGACCTGGCTGACGGTCTGTTCTTTGTCCATGATTATGGCAACTGCCTGGCCAAAGTTGAGATAGGTCTGAAAGGACTGGAGCAGGTTATGCAAGGTTGGCTGATAAACGCAGAAGAGGCATACAGCCTGGTGGAACCGAATGTAGAGAGCTTTAGAATATGCTGCAGCAGTTCAGAGAGGAATTGGGTAGATTAGTGGCTGGGAATAATCAAGATTATTGTGAAAAATGCTGATTTACAGCAAAAATGTGGTGGCAAGCTGAACAGATATTGAAAATATCTACAAAGATTACACGAAAAAATTATTTTTGGATATGAGCTAAAAAGTGTTAAAAAAATGTTGATTTCATTGGTGCCCGGGGCCGGACTCGAACCGGCACGAGACAAAGTCTCAAGGGATTTTAAGT
>SLDX01000088.1 GCA_007125075.1 Desulfonatronospira sp. | reverse complement strand
TGCACGGCAACCGGGTCATGCCCAAGGATCAGGCTGTCCGCCAAGGACTGCAGATATTGAAGTCCGGCGGGATCATGGTCATCCTGGGTGATCAGTCCAAAAAGCACGGCAACTTTTACGCTGAGTTTCTCGGCCGCAGGTCCAGCGTGGTTCTGGGTCCTGCCTTCCTGGCCCTGAAGGCTGGTGTGCCCCTGTTTGTTGAGACCTGCCGTAGCCTGGACAACGGCGGGTACCTGGTGGATATAAATCTGGTCAAGACCGGCGATCTCAAGTATAATAAAAATGATATCAGAACATTGACCCTGAGATACACCAAGGTGCTGGAAGAATTCATCCGCAAACATCCTGAGGAGTGGCTGTGGCTGCATGATCGCTGGAAAAGGAAACCTCCATCCTCATAACCAAATATCACAAGCATGGACAACAAAACCTTATCATGGCGCACATTCGGCAGTGTTCAAGCTTATTGTCTGGACGATGATGCGCTCTTCTTCCTTGATCTCAACCTCACGCCAGATGATTGGTTGATGCAACACGGAACAAGGCTTAAATCAGATAAAAACAAGGTTTCTTATCTGGTACAAGGTCCTGATAACAAATATTTCTTTGTCAAGCAGTTCCGCACCAATCGTATATGGCATAAACTCAGATACCTGGCTTTAATTGATCAGGCGCTCCGACTGTTCAGAACATCCCAGACACTGTCCCTTGCAGGTGTGCCTGTGCCTTCCCCGCTGGCTGTTATCCGGGACTTCAAGGCTTTCAAGGGATCTTTATATTTTGTCAGCCAAGCATTGACAGAGTATACAACACTGGAAAAGAAAATAAATCAAGTTGACCATAACTCAATATTCACACAAATAATGCCAAACATGGCAAAACAAATTGCAGACATGCATAATGCAGGATTTTATCACGGGGATATGAAGTGGAAAAATATACTAATGCATCCTGAAGTCAATGATAAAATATATTTTACGGATTTGGATTCGGTTGGATATTTGAGAAACAAAGAAGACAAACGCTATGCCATGGATATCACCAGGTTTTGTATCAGCCTGTATGAAATACTGTATAATTTTGAATACACAATCAAATTCATTAAAATTTATTCCGATTATGTTCAACGTAATCCTGAAATAGTTGCTAACCATATGAAAAAATATCACAGTAAACGCGCAGCAAAACATAAATTAACTAAAAACATTGATATACCTGAAATAGTCATCAAGAGATGAATATACTCCTAATAAATACTTCCAGAATCTGGGGAGGGAATGAAAAATGGACCCATATGGCAGCTCATGAACTGTCCAAAAGACATAATGTATCTTTAGTTTACAGAAACAGGCTCCTTGGAGAGACTTTTGATTTAGATAAATATAGACTCCCCTTCTTAAATAAACTCGACATCTATACATTATACATACTGAAAAAAATTATACTGGATCGAAAAATTGAGATACTGATCTCCACAAACAGAAAATTTTTTCTCTTGGGAGCCTCAGCGGCTGCCTCAACCGGGTGCAAACACTTTGTCCGCTGCGGCATAGTCTGGCACGTGCCGAATACCTTTTATTATAGGAGACTGTTTCAAAATCATATTCACGGGATTATTGTTAACGCGCAGGCTGTCAAGAATTCTTTGCTCCAATCAGGTTTTATTGACCCAAAAAAAATTCATGTCATTTACAATGGACTGGATACGCGCAAACTCGACCAGACCGTTATCCCGGAGGGATCAGCATCTCATCCCTTTACCGTGGTCAGCAGCGGTGAATTGGTCCCCAGAAAATGCCATGACTTGACCATTAAGGCGTTTGCCAGTTTCCTGCATCAAAACCCGGAATCAGACGCCAGGCTTATATTGCTTGGAAAAGGAAAACAGGAAAAGGAACTGAAACTTCTGACCAGCAAACTTGGTATCCAGACAAGAGTCGAGTTCACCGGTTTTCTCAACAATCCCTACCCTGCACTCGCCTCAGCCGATATTATGGTTTCAGCCTCTCAAAATGAAGGAATTTCCAATGCTGTCCTGGAAGCAATGTATCTCAGAGTTCCGGTTATCTCCACGCCTGCTGGCGGTATAGAGGAAGCTGTCACTCACGGAGAAAACGGATTTCTGTTCAGCCTGGAAGACAGCAGCGAACTGGCAGATCTGATGAACCTTGCATACCAGATCAGAGAGAATCACTTGCGCTCCATGGGTGAAAAGGCGCGGGTAACAGTAATAAAAAAATTTTCCAGTTGGAAAATGGGCTCTGAACTGGAAAGAGCACTTGAGATGCCGCCGATGCTGCATAATAAGCAGCGAACCAGCACTGAAACATAATAACCCAAATGGAGTTTGATTGTGTATTTGGAAAAAGCTGATCGCTTTTTATCAGTTTTGTTCAACACAGGCCCTCTTCAGGCCAATATTTACTCTCGAACAGCAGGTCTTTCCGGCCTGCTCATGTTTTCTTTTGGTTTGTCCATGAGCAAATCACTACAGCTTTTTGGACTTATATTTATGCTGATAGGGTTGATAATTGACCATAAAAGAGCATGGAGAGCATTGAAATCCAGCCCGGCTGTCATTTTAATTTTTCTTTTTTTAGTATATATATGGGTTAGAACTTGTTACGGCATCTTTATAGAATCAGAAATTGATACAGCACAGCTCATTGATGGTGCGCGAAAGTATAGTTATTTTTTGATTCTCCCTGTGTTCGCCTGGTGGCTGATGGCCAATGAAAAAGTAATTTCCAGATTTTTCTTGATCACTATCATTACTACTATATTATATATAATTCTTTTCTCGAACGTTAATCCCCTGGAATTCGCCCAAGGACGTCCTGGAGATCGCAATCTTCCCACCTTATTGCTTGCATATGCATTATTTTTAGGCATACTGGTTGTATGGCTTACATCCTTCGCTGCCAAGCTAGCTCTGGACAATAAACATGGAAAAATTGCCAAACTGTGTATTTTTGGGCTATTGGCAATTGCCTGGGCAACCGTTCTTTTAACATTAATCCATCTTGCAGCCAGAGCAACTATTACCGCCCTGCTCGTGGCCTTAGCAATTGTGTTTCCCCTTATCATCTACAAACACCTTACCCGAAGAACCAGCATGAACCCTGCCCGGACAAAATATGCTGCAATAATAATTGCATTTATAATTGTTGGACCGTTGGTATATATGAGCGTGGATACGTTAAAAGACAGATATATGCGGGAAACCGAGGTTTTTGAACACTTGCAGCAAGGCAGGGATCCTGGAGAGATACCGACAACATCTTTAGGCCAGCGCTTGCATATGTGGATGGTGGGGGCAGACAAATTTCAAGAGAAACCCCTGATCGGTCACGGCTGGGGCGTTCCTGTGAAAATACCTGACAGAGGGATGCAGTCGCATTTTCACAACACATTTGTAGAAACTGTTGTAGCCTGGGGTATACTGGGAGCTATGCTTTTTTTCGGAGTTTTCGTTGTGATGGGGACAGGAGTTGTGAAAGCGTGGCGAAAAGGCACTATCACTTTTGAAATGCTTGTTTTTCTTGGCGGAGCGACGATTGTAATTCTTGCCTCCGCCATGACGCATTCCCTGGGCATCAGGCAGACCACCTGGACTTATGCCGCACTGTGGGCCGGAGTTGTCCTCAGTTATTGCCTTGATTTCAGGAAACAGGCCGCAGTGGATGAGAACAGCTGAAAAAATACGCGCCTCGGCATTGAACTGCCACTGCCTTGAATTGCAGTTGCAGAAACCTTACAGGATGCAACTAAAAAAACTCGAAAGATTGAATTCAACCATCAAAACTAGCTTATAACCCCTTGATTGCGCGGCATCTGTCATCTGCATCTGCAAAAAATGACTGATTGCAGATGCAGAAACTCCCGGTGCTGTCAATATCCGAGTGCCTGAAGGTCCCGACCCAGCCACAAACCCAGTGCCTTATTCGATTCAGAGCAATGCTCGCGCACCAGCCTGCGCAGTGCCGGGGTCACCTCGATAGTTCTCCCCCGCCTGAGCCATCTAGCGGGCAGAAACGTAAACTTTGGTTCGAGCCTGGCCACTACTGAAACAAGAGACTTCTTCATACCGGGCAGAAAATAATCCGGCCAGCAGGAGTTCAACCAGTGTCTGAAAAACTTCATCTCGCTGCTTACCGTCCAGATCCCGGGCACGCCAGATCCGCGAACATTTTCCCTTGGTGAAGATCCAGCAAGCATTTTTTCTGCAGTTCCTTTCTGAAGTCCCATAAAATCTGCCAGTTCACGCCAGAAAAACGGCGCTCCCATATCCTCAAAAAGAAGGACCTTCACGTTGTCATTCCCGACAAAGCTTCGCAGGTCCTGAACAAAGCCCCACCAGTCAATGGCTGGGTCGCTTTTTTTCAGTATGCTTGTCACCTGAGTTTCAAAATCGTGCTGTCCAGCCCCTGTTATTCCATGAGACAGCTCTGCATAAAGTGAAGCCAGCCAGTCAGCCTGATTCCTAAAGGTAAGCAGCACCTGCACACGTCCTTTTTTCTTCCAGGCAGGCAAGAGGTATGAACCTATGAACTCTGCTGCCGGCAGAGGTCGTACCCGCTTAAAGCCTTTGATTACTGCTCCAGCCTCATGAACAGGCCATCTTGTCTCGCTCTGATCGTACAGGTACCAGCGCGACATCCCTTCCATGCTTAAGCTCAGGGACGGAAAAGGGCCTTTTTTTTTGGCAAGGGACGTTACTAGCTGCACCCATTTGTCAACTCCGTGCTGCACCTCATACCGGGACAGAAAACGGTGCCTCGTTGCAATTTCCCTGAATTTTTTAAAATTCTTCTTGTCGCTCACCAGGCACCTTCCCTGGCTATGTATGCCCAGATAGCCGGGAGCGCCTGCAAGAAAATGTTCTTGAATAGTAGTGGTTCCGGTCTTGGGAAGACCGATATGTAAATTTAAATCCATAATACTATCAATTAAACCTGTTAAGGTGCGCCTGCAAAAAATCAGTTATGCAGGCGCAGATGATAGATGCTAGAAGATAGAGGACAGCAATATCAGTAGGTTATGCAGCATCAACTGTAAAGTTAAATTTACGTTGAGACTTTTTGCAGCTAACCTGTCAAAACTATCAAGCAACAGCTAAATTTACAGGTTATTCGTTTGTTATGTTGTAATAATCATGATGATTTTACTTGTTATATCTGCCAACATAAAAATCATTGTTGTATAAATAAAATACACGTTCATACATTCTGTCTGAGTAAAAACAAGAAACTTTATGTGTTGCGCCCTTGACCTTCGAAGACCCGTACTTATTAACACCGCTTTTTTCTGCCGGATGCGGTCCTGTTATCTTAACATGGGACGGAAAATTGATCCCTACATTGTATAGAACATAACGTAACTCTTTTTCCAAGTATTCCAATTGACCGATATATGAAAAACGTGCTGGAGGCCATGCCAGCAAAGCCACCTGAGGCCACCAATGCTTGTCTCTATACAGGCCGCCAGATTCAAGATAGGAAACAAAGCGCTCAAATCCTTCTGTGCTCGGATCTTGAAAACCGGGCACATCTTCGAAGCCCGCCCTGCCATCAGCAACCTTTTCTAAAAATGCAGATAAACAGCGCGAATAAGGGTTTCTGAAAATGGTAAACAAGTAATAACTATTTATATCATACAAATCTTTTACAGGAAGCTTTGACAGGGACATCACTCCTGAATGCAGCGCCTCATCTTTAACACTATGATAGTCACCCTGTGTCCAGCTATAATTGCCTTCTATCAGATCTTTTAAGTACAAAGCGATGCTTGAATTGCCTGACTTTTTTATGCGATTATAAAGCAATTTTATATCAGGATATGCTAACACACGATGAACATTATTCACATCTACTTCTATTGTTTTTGCAAATAAAGCAAACTTCGCCTTTTTTAAAATTTTAAAGCTTGGCATATCAATAGATTGCATGTAAATCATTATAAAAAGACGACGATTGAATCATAAATTTCGTCCATAGGGTATTCTTCTCATGCAAAACAAGTCTGACAGTCATAATTAGAAAACGTGATCCGATCAATATTTCAAAAGAAGGTTTTTGAGAAGGGGCTCCTGCATCAGAAATTTATAGTCTCGGCGAATGTAAGCCTTGCTGTTAAAAAAATACATTCTTGATAAAGATCTGGAATCGATAGGAATGACCCTAGGTCCTTTCTGACCTTCTGCCACAAGTATATTTCTGGGTTTAAAATCCCAATGACAATATTTGTTGTTGTGCAGAATATCCAGCACTTCCAGCACTGACCAGACTATCTCCTCAAGAGTGTATCCCTTATAATCACTGGATATATCATCCAGTATAGTGCTCAAAGCTGCAGCTCCTTCTACTTCCCTGGTTATGTATATTCCGCACTTTGTTCTTTTCAACCCATCACGAACAACGCATGCCAAAACAGATTCAGGCTGTTCAATGCCGAGTCTGGATATGACAAAAGAATTTTTACACTCTCTTATGGCATTGCTTGTACGGAGTGATCGAAAACACTTCCTGGTATTTGGAATATATTTTTTAACATATACATTGCCTATTCCGGAAATTGAATGCCTGAACAGACTGGAATGGCCTTTTTTGACAACCTGTTCACCCTGGTTCCAATTTCTTAGAACGTCTTCATCTAACACTTCAGCCCGTTTCAGGGCATCAGAGTAGACAGGATTAATGTAATAACAACTAAGCATTCTACAGGTGCAAATCGAAATTCAAGCTATAAACTCAGTGTCTTGCTGATTCATTCATCTGGGGCATATTTTCCGGGAGAACAGGCTGGACAGCATCGGAACCTGTTTTACGGCTGCGCTTTAACCAGCGCCGCATACGGAACCCCCCTTTAGTCCAGAACCTGAAAATCAGCCATTCCAGACTGGTAGGCCGCCTGCCAAGATATTCCCTTAAAAAAAAGCGCTGCCCTTCGCAGTCAAACCCCAGTCTCTTCATGCAGTGCATATCTAAAAAGTATTTCAGCATCCCCCTGGTTCTGGTCTTTTTTATATGGTCCGTATCCAGAATGACCAGGCTCATATCATCCAGCACCAAAAAATTATGAGTTGCAAAATCACCATGCCGAAGACCTGCGTCATGGATTTTTCTGGTCATCCAAGCCATTCTGCTCACAAGCTGATTAAAGTATACCTGATCCTCCAGGGAAGGTTCAGGATCTATGCTTCGTCTTATTTTCTGCAGAGTGTTGTGGGAGGGGAAGTACTCATAAACATATAAATCGTATCTTGACCATGGGCCACGATATTCGCTCCAGTAAGCAACAGGACGAGGCGTGTTTATCCCTGCCTCCAGCAGGCTTTGAGCCCCTTCATAAGACTGCCTGGCCATGTTTTTAAAAAAAGAAGAAACTTTTATTTCAAAACGTCTTGATGAAGAAGCTTTGTCTGTTTCTCCGAAAACTTTTAACAACAGAGGGTGAGGAGACCCTGGATAATTAATCTTGCTCAAGCTGTTTCTTGAACGACCTGTTTTTATTTTATCCTGACTGTATGTACAAGGAAATCTTCCGCTGTATATTTCCTGTTCCAATTCTTGGACATAAGGAACGGAAAAATTCATGTTCAGATTTTTAATATGCATACAGATTCTCACTCAGCAGGTGTTCAGGAGATCACAACTCCAGCAGCTAGGAAGGATATCTATGCAAACTAGAAATGGGCCTAACTGCCGTCCAGTCAACCGCCTCAATTTATATACTGATTTCTCCTGAGCGTATCCCCTGCACATTTTTCGATCAATTCCAAATCCATGGCGGTAAGATTTTTCTTCCACTTAAAGTTTCTGTTCTCAACCCTGGGCATCCTAGTGACAACACTTTCATCAGCCGTGACTTGAAGCCATTGAAACAAATCTCTGAAAATCTCTTCCTGTCCAGCGGCCAAATCTTCGTAACGGATTTCCTTGAAATTATTCAGTTTGGGTGCAGCAGTCTGGATAGTGTCAACACAGCATTTCCACATGTATGCAAACTGCTCCACCGGCTCTGTATGCGCATAATTTTCCCAGTCAGGCGGCATGACCCATCCGGCAAAGGGTGTTCCCGAGTTACTGCGCTTAAGATTGCTATTGACCACAGCCCGTCCGTCTCGCAGCAAATGAATATAGCACGCCTCAGGAAAAATTTTCTGGAGAAATTCTATACGCAGACTGTTTTCCGGATGTTTGTTAACAATCCTTTTATGACCCAGAATCTTATAAAAGTAGGCAAAATTGCCCTGAATTACAAATTTTTTCCAGACGGATGCATGCTCAGCCGAGCGATAGTCAGAGGTCAGCTCCTGTTCATGAAACCGGGAGTTCCACAGCACCCTTTCCTCACTGCGGTTGACCAGATCTGGATGCTGATCCAGGGCACGAACAAAAATTGTTGTGCCTGAATTGGGGGCACCCAGCACGATGACCGGCTTTTCGCTTGTCTCGTTTCTAAACCAGAAAAAGATACTTGCCCGCAGGACATGGATAAAGGAGCGGGTCCTGCCTCTTATTCTCGGGGAAATCTTCACTTAAGACTCACCTTTATTTCTATTGTCAAAAGCAAGAAAGTTTTTAGAATCCTTATATAGTTCCAAGGATAAAATACTTTAACGCTTGCTGAACAAAGCCTTTTTTTTGAATACTTTCAAAAGATTTATCAACGCCTTTTTTTTTCGGCGCAGCTCGATTCTTTTCCAGACCATCACGGCAATAATTCTGACTTCCTCATTGATTAGTCTTCTCTGAGCTGCATAAGCCTTCACAAATCTCAAGCGGTCCGTATTACTGGCCTCTAACTTCATGTTCATCTGGACCAGGTTTTTCCTTACATGTTTTGGCCGGAGCCGGGAGAAGCGCTTTGTTCTCTCGTTGTCAATGAACCAAAAGGAAAAGCCCTCTTCATTCTCCTGCACCAGCACGTTGCGCAAACGCAGGTCTCCGTGCAGTATCCCCTTCTGGTGCATCTCACCCACAACTTTACCGAACTGCCTAATCAACTTACGTTTTTGTCTTATAGCATCCCTGGATCCGTCTGCGGAAAATTGCTGCAGTTTTTCGCCAAGTTGCACCGAATCAGGAACATCCTTGGTAAGCAGGATACTGTTCGTGCAAAACAGTCCATATTTCTTCTCCATCAAAACCAACGGTCTGGGAGCGTTAAACCCGGAATCTTCGAGCATCAGCGAGGCCCTGAAGGCTCTCCTGGCCCTGCCCGTACAGACCAGATAAATAATATATCTCAGGGAAAAGTACAGGGGAAAATGCTTAAGATAAACTCTGATGTTCCGCCCACTGCAATGGAGTGAGGCTAGAAAAACCCTGGATTTGGCAGTTGAAGTTATTTGTCTAAGAATTGATTCATTTTGACGCAGGTCAACAACACTTGAGATAATCTTAAAAACTTCATCAGGACAGGCATCCCTGTGCATGATTACAATCCAGCCCTTAAGGGCAATCTTTTTGTAAAATGTATCCTCCATTAAGCAGTCTCTGTGCAAAGGGGATAAGTCCTTTAAGGCCCCTGACTATTTAAGCTTCATTCTTTTCCGGAAATTATTGGTCCGTTTGGCCACCTGGCGCCAGGAATGCCGCCTGAACCTGCACAGGTTGGCAATTCTGAGCATGGTTTCCTGATCGAACCTGTCAGAACAATAATGCCGGAAAAAGAGTTCCTGCCATGTCTTCAGGTCCAGCCTGGCCAGATCAATGGCCCTTTGTTCAGAGGACAGCCTTGATTTCAACCTACACCTATTCAGATCAATCAGATACAGCTTGTATTCTCCCCGGGCGCCTGCAAGCAGAAAATTGCTGAGATTTAGATCTCTGTGCAAAAGGCCGCTGTCGTGCATGCGCGTAACATATTCAGCAAGCATTTTCAATACCTCAGTCATCCCGGCAGGACCATGAGGCGTACTATCCCTGTAGCTTTTAAGGTCAATATAATTTTCAATCGACTCGGTGACATACACATTGCTCCGGATGAATCTAAGCTTCCTTAAGTTCACGGCTCCCAATGGCATAGGTGTAAGAAGTCCGTGCCTCAGCAGATGGCATGCTGCCAGATATGACTTAAAGGCCTTGGAATCTTTCAGGGGGCTTAGCAGAAAATTTTGGATTCCTCGCCATTTGAATCGCTTAATTACCTGCTTTGGCCAGGGAAAACCATTGCCAGCTGACAGGCTTGTCTGCAGAATAAGATTGGGGCGCTTTTTAAGCACAACTATCTTCAGTTCCTGATCATATTCAGTGACATTCAACAGCTTTACCAGACTGTGAACAAGGTCAGGATGGCCGATGCCTGTGATGCCCCCCCTTTTGATCTGCACCGGCTTGTAAGGCAATGCGGATAAATCGTAAGGTTCAACTCTCATCAAGAACCAGGTCGACTTCGAGTCTGTCCAGATTCACATTTTGCAAAACCACCTGAACCTTCTGGCCCAGGTGAAATCTTCTGCCGGTTCGCCGGCCCAGGAGATCCTGTCGCTCGGGCCTGAATACGAAATAGTCGTCGGTAAGCGAGGACAGCCGGACCATGCCTTCAGCCATGATTTCAGTCAGCTCCACCCAGAAACCGAAATCAGTAAGAGAGGCGATGATTCCGCTGAAACTCTGTCCTGTTTTGTCTTTTAAAAAGATAATGGTCGCCCTTTTCAGTATCTCGCGTTCCGCCTCCATTGCTTTTCTTTCCAGAGAGCTTATGGATTCAC
>SLDX01000117.1 GCA_007125075.1 Desulfonatronospira sp. | reverse complement strand
CCACGTCAAAGGCCAGAAATATCAGGGCGTAAAAATAGTAATTTATTCCGAATTTGACCCATGCGGAACCATATGGAAGCATACCGCACTCATAAGGCATTCTCAGGTCTTTGGCCTGATATTTTGGAGCAAGAAGGCGAGACAGAAGGAAAGGTACAACAGCAAAAAAGATGATTCCAACAATGAAAAAATAGACAATTGCTACATGCAGCCAAGAAACACTCATGACGGCTTCCTTAAGTTAAACATTTAAGAACGGAACAACCGGACCATGATCTTAGGCAAAGTTGATGACAGGCATAATCAAGAGTACAATGATATGTCAATATAAAAAAAGGAAAATTTTAACATAAATTTTTTTTGAACCCAAAACTTAGTATTTTTTTTCACAATAAATTGAAAATGAAAAGATCATTATTGTTTTAGCTGAATACTTGAGTATATATGTAATGAATTTTTAAGCTTCAGTTAGTAAAAGTAATAATGACTGATATTATAAACTGCTAAAATTAGTTAAGAATTGCAATTTTGATAAGAATAGCAGAGTTTATACGACAGTGAATAAGTTTATCAGACAGCTGAAGTAAGATTTCAAGTTTGGATCTAATTGAAGCGTAAATTAAATTTTTGGGGCAGGACAATCAGGAATTGCTGGATAATTTGACCAGAGAATTTGTAAGGATGTTGCAGCTTTGGTAAAGGTAAACAGTGTGATAAAGTGCAGAATCTGAACTCTGAGAATGGATCTGCAGTAGATGTTTTGCCAGT
Organism: Desulfonatronospira sp.; assembly: GCA_007125075.1. Lineage (GTDB taxonomy): Bacteria > Desulfobacterota > Desulfovibrionia > Desulfovibrionales > Desulfonatronovibrionaceae > Desulfonatronospira. The sequence continues at coordinate 29,400 of SLDX01000117.1, read as the reverse complement.
CAAAGCTCTTTGATGACAGCTCTCTGTTCCCTGCAGAAAAGACTTTCTGCAGACGAAGCTTAATAGTCGCGCTTCCAGAAAATAAACACTTCTCCCTCGGCATCGGATTCCACATTTCCCTCCAGCATAAGCCTTGGAGTCAGCTCAATCTGGACTATGACCTCATCCGTGCCCGGAGCTGTTCCCTTCCTGAACTGAACATACACCCGCTCATGGACATACCTGCCCAGTCCGAACTGGGTGTGGCCCTCTTCAGGATCCCGGATGATATCGATATCATCCACCCCGATAAAAGAGCGCATCTGGCCCAGCAGATCCGGTCCGGGCTCATCAAGGGCCAGGGTGCGTATGGCGTTTATCAGAGTGATGGCCTGAAACGGGGTAAGTCCACCCAGATCGCGGCCAAAGAGGACCCAGGCCAGAATTTCATCTTCGTGCATGGGCGGATCAGAGTCGAGGTCCAGCTGAGGGCTGGAAGCAGGACCGAAAACCCGGATGGCAACATCTCTGTCCCTGTGTCGAAGATGCGCGGTCAGCTCCAGAATGGGATCCGGAGGATGGGAGCCGTCCAGAAAAATAAATGAATCAGTGTCCAGATCAAACCTGCGGTCCAGAAAAGTCAACCTGCCTCTGATAACGTTCAGCTCGCCCCGGACTGAAGGTTCGTGGGCCAGCCCGACAACATGCAGATGTCCACCCCATTCAGAATCCAGACCTCTGCCGCGGACAAACACACGGGCTGGAAAGTTAAGCTCAATATCCAGATGTATCGGATAGTCAGCCAGATCCACAGGAGAAGGCGCAGGGGGCAGATCCTCTTCCGGAACATTAATCTCCGTTACTTCCAGGTGTACTACCCCCGGGGGAGCTGTTCTGGGCAATTCAGCCTCGATGCGGCTGAAGTCGAGGCGTCCCACTACATCTGCCTGTCCGGAATCTCCCTGTATGCTTAAAATGCCGGATTCCATGTCCACTATGGCCAGCTGATGCCGCAGGATCCTGGCCTGCTGGATTTCCAGGTCAAAATTCCAGGGCAGATTGGCTTCCAGATCCAGGTCCAGCCAGCCTTGACCCCGGATGCGGCCGTTTTCGCCGTCAGAGGCTCTGAATTCTTCCAGGATTAACTGCTCATCCTGTGCCCTGATCAGGGCGTTGATGCCGGTAATGTATACCCCTGCGGTGATATGCTCAAAAATACCGTCTTCAAGCTCGATGGTTCCGTTTAAAACAGGATGATCAAGATATCCGGAAATATCCAGGTCTGCGGTCAGCTGTCCGGTCAGGGTCTGGTCCGGGGGGAAAATGATGGAAGCGATTGTGGCCAGGTCCAGGCTGGATGTCAGGGAACCGTGCATGGGCTTCGGTTCAGGAAGCTCGAAAACTGCGGGGTCAAGGCTGAAACGTGCGGGCGTAACCAGTTCCAGGAGCAGAAGCTGGGCCCGGGCTTCCTGAAGGAGCACCTCCAGATCCAGCTCATTCTCAACAAGTCCTGCTCTGATCCATAAATCAATGCCGGGAAAGTCCTCCTGATTCGCAAGCCGGGGCCTGACATCCTCCACCGCAATCCAGCCCGCGGCTCTGGGAGAATCCACGGGACCTTCAATATCCATTTCAGCCCCCATTCTGCCTTCAATAATTTCAAATGCAGGCAGCGGGATCTGGCTCAGTTGTAAATCCTCAAGTACTGCATGGAACTGGACTTCTTCAGGAGCAAGATGGCCGCGGGCCCTGAGCAGTCCGAGCCCATAGCTCAGATTTACCTGACTTAGAATGGTTTCACGCTCACTGTGAATCAAAGTTGCGGGTTCCTGCAGAAGAAAATCATCAAGCGCATATCTGCCCCGCAATGAATGAAGAGTTATTTCATGTTCATCATCAGAGTGCGCATAGGTGATCTCGGTGCTCAGCTGCAGGGGCTGCCAGGCCTGTCCGTCAAACTCGGAGTAGATGTTGAGTTCCTGCATGCTTCCGATGAGTCTGGTTTTGAAAGAACTCGCATAAACAGGGCCGGCATCCATTCCAGCCAGGTCCAGGCTGGATTCCATGTAAGGATCAGAATACATGTCCAGGAACCTGCTTTCGAGGTTGAGCCGGGAAACCGCAAGATTTTCAACTATGAGGTCCAGGGTTTCCAGCTCCAGGAGCATATCCTGTTTTCCTTCCCGGGATTCAAGAAATACAGCGGCCTCGACCTGTCCATATGCCTCTGCGCCAGCCAGAGCGGCAATATCGTGAACCTCACTGATGAATAAATCGAGTCTCCCGGCAATCAGAAACGTTTCCAGATCCAGGTCTGCCTGGCCGTCCAGGCTGGTATCCAGACCTGAAGCGGTGATGCTGGAAAGAACAAGCATGTTTTCATGAAGAGCAAATTCTGTCTGCGCGTTAAGTACACCCTGTTGGGAAGACAGGTTCAACTCGGCGTTTCCTGCAAAAAGCTCAGGTGTGTAAAAAGAGTCCACAATAGCGCGGATATCCATCTCTGGAATATCCTGATCAGGTTTAAATCCGCTCAGATCAGAGTGAAGGGTGAGATTCAATCCGTCAAAAGCGCCGCTTGCCCGGGCCTGCGCTGAAAGAGCTCCGACCATCTCCTGTTCCAGGATTTGACTTAAAAATCCAAGATCAGGCACTTCTGCCCAAGCCTGAACATCAAGGCTTCGCTGCTGCAGATGGATCAGGCCTGAAGCGAAAAGTTCCAGTTCAACTGTTTGCAGGTTAAATTGGCGTACAGTCAGCTCCTGTTGCGGTCCAAACGATAGGTCAACGTCAATCCGGGGTTCCCGGCTCATAAGAGCGTTCAGCAATTCATCATCCACGGACAGTGTCCTGCCCGAGATCAAAGCCTGAAGATCATAATGATCGTCCTGAAGATTTCCCGCTGCTTCAGCCTGCAGATCAAGCTCTCCCTCAAGGCCCAGGTTTATTATATCCGGCGGCAGAAATTTTTCCAGAGCCGCAGTCCGAGCATGAAGATCAGATGCAAACTGCATGGATTCCAGATCCATCACTCCGCTGACAAGAACTTCCAGATCGTGGGAGGTGACTTTTAAATCGTGCAGGTTCAACACGGCCGGTCTGGAATAATCGAGATCAAAATCGAGTTCCAAATCTTCGGGCAACCGCGGATACATAGGATAGTTAAGCCCTCTGGGCTTTGCTCTTCCTCTGGCAGATACAATTTTATCGTCAGTATTCAGAAGCTCCACTTCGGCTTCAATGCCTAGCTGACTGAGATAAAAATCATATCCGTACAGCCGTCCCAGAAGAATTTCAGCTGCGACAGTCAGGGAATTTAGCGGACCGTGAAAGTCCGCATAAAGCAGTGCCGGATCATAGGAGATAAAATCAGCAGGGCCGATAAGCGGATTGATGTCGGTCAGCTCAAGCCTGGCAAGGCCCTGTACATGCATTTCTTCCAGGTTAAGCCGGGCTTCTGCATCAAGATCCAGTTCAGGTGAATTAAGTTCAATATTTTCCAGGTGGAGCCTGGTAAATTCCAGATCAAAATTCAGGCTTGCATCCAGAAAAAAAGGGTGCTCGAGATAACTTCCCAGGGGATCTGGAGCAATTTCCGGCGCAGCATGCAAATCCCCGAGTGTATGCAAAAAAAGCTTGTCTTCAAAGGTCCGCAGATTAACGGCCAGCTCAGCGCCGAATATATCCTCCCCCTTGATGCTCAGCCTGCCTGGCCAGTCGTCCAGAGCTCCGCGGCCGCTTAGGCTGACCTCAATGGCCTGGGGCAGGTTGTTCTCCGGGAACCAGACCGGCAGGGTGACTGAATCGAAGAAGCTCAGGTCAATATCCAGGTATTGAGCATCATGACCGAGTTCAGCAGCCAGGTGCAGCCGGGTTTCGGTCCTGTCCAGCCGTTCAAGCTCAAGGGCTGCTCTGGTAAAGCCATGTTGCCTTGCCAGAAAATGTCCTTCAAGTCTGAATTCAGCTTTTTCCCCAAAGACCTGCTCATCAATTCCAGCCCGTTTCAGATACAGTCTCTCCACATTCAAAGGGGGCAGCGGCCATTCCCAGGTAAACTCTTCAGGAATTTCTCTTTCCTCTTCTACTTCCGGATCTGTCCTGGGCAGGCGATGCAGATCCAGGGCTGCGGCTCCAAGTTCAAATACATGCAGATTTCTCTGGAGAAGCTCTCTAAAGGACCAGTGCAGCCTTGCTTCTGTAATTTCGAGCCAGGATCCGTTAAGATCATGTACGGAAATTTCTTCTACATGGATATCAAAAGGGATGCGCCCGGAAAGTCCGCTGATCTCCGCATGCCCTTCCTCCCAGACCAGAATCCGGTTAAGGACGCTCTCCAGGTGCTTCTGTCCGGATTCGGTCTGAATCCAGGCCAGTCCCGCCCCGATAATAATCAGAACGAGAAGAAGAAGCAGGCTCAGAGCCAGAATAATGCGCAGAATAATTTTTTTCATTACAATATCGGCATTGATATCAAATGCTTCCGCTGCTCCTTGATATTTGCTGATTCATCCTAAAAGGCCTGACCCAGACTGATATAGAATTGGAAGACATCATCGATGTCCTTTCTTCGATTAAGGGGAACAGCGACATCTACTCTCAGAGGGCCAAAATCTGTATGGTACCTGTAGCCCAAACCCGTACCCCATAAAAGATTTTCAGTAAGATCAGGATAAGCATTTCTGTAAGCCTGTCCTCCGTCCAGGAACAGAACAATTCCTGAGTTGCGGGTAACCATAAATCTGAGCTCAGTATTGATTTCAATCAGGCTGAGTCCTCCAATGGGTTCGTCGTCTTCTAAAGGTCCCACCATCTGAAATGGATAGCCGCGAATGGAACCGCCTCCGCCGGCATAAAAGCGCTCATCCGGCGGCACACGGCCCAGAGACTCCGCGCCAATAGCACCATAGGCCACCCTGTTGGCGAAAATTATCCTTTTATCCGGCAAGATTTCGAAGTAATTGTTTAAACTCGCAAAAGATTTAAGAAACCTGCTGTTGAAATCCAGGGTGTCCAGGAAAGGAATAAGCCGCAGGTTGAAGCGCAGCCCCTGGGAGGGATTCAGAACGTCATCGCGGTTGTCATAGAGCAGATCTCCGGGAAAGAAGAGCAGTCCAAGGTCGCTTGTTTCGTCAAACTGCTCCACCCGGGCCAGACGATAGCCCACTCCCGCTCCTACAGACAGTTCTTCAGTCAAGCGACGCTCGATCATGGCTGAGGTAAGAACACCTGTTGAATCAAAAGCATCCAGAAACTCTTCCACATAGCCCGCCCTGAGTGTCAGGCTCTGATCAGGACGCAGGAAGCTGGGAATGGTATAAGCTGATTCCAGCGACCTGTCTATTTCCGAAAGTTTCAGGGATAGGTCCAGATTTTCCCCCCGTCCGAAAAGATTTCTATGCATCCAGCCCAACCTGAATTCCAGGCCAAGGTCAGACTGATAACCGATTCCAGCCCTTGCGGTTCTGGGAGGCCGTTCCCTCACCCATATATGCATGGGCAGCTTGTGGTCTTCTTCCAGTTCTCTGGCGTGATTGACCTCGACAATGGAAAAAAGTCCAGTGGCAGTCAGTTCACGTCGCAGATCGTCCATTTTAGGGGCCTGAAATTCATCCTGTTCATCCCAGGGAATTTTTTCCAGGATAAAGTCGGGTTCAACCCGTTCCAGTCCGGTGATCTCGGCTTTTCCGAAAAAAGCTCTGGGTCCGGGTTCAAATGCCAGAAATATGGTTGCGCTGTGATCAGCATGATCGATGATCACTTCATCTATCCGGCTCCGGGGAAAAGGAAAACCGATTTTTCGCAGGTGAGAATCAAGCTTTCCTGTGGACTCCTTCACCCGGGCGGAACGTATCCTTTGTCCGGGAACCAGCCCCAGTTCCTGCGGCTGGGGCGGCTCGATCTCCTTTTCCGGGTCCAGGCTGATGAAGTTTACCTCCTTTATCAGGAATTCCGGTCCGGTAAAGACTTCGAAAACCACCTGGACTGGATCCTCTTCGTCCCTGATATGATAAGTAATGTTGGGAGAGTAATATCCAAAAGATCTCAAGGCTCCCACGAATTCGGATACATCATCTCGTATCCTTCTTTGCAGCTGAGACATGCTTATAAGCGGACGTTCAGCCAGTTCCACGGTATCGGATATATGCATCAATACCTGATGAATCTGGTCGTCGATGTCGCCTGTTATCTCAGTCTGATATGCAGGCTCTTCTGAACTTTGCAGAGGTCGGGCCAGGCAATGATCCTGCAGGCAGAAAAAGATCAGGAGAAAAAAGAAGGGGAGAATAATTTTTGTTATCATCAACAAAAAATTATAAGGCAGAGCAGGATGGAGGGCAAGAGTTTACCTGGAGCTGCAGCATTATTTTCCGTCTCTCGCAGTCTGAAAAAGAGAAGATATATTGAAAATACACTTAAACCTTGGCCATGTATAAAATTATGTCCGGACTAGACAAGGATGTGTACACAAAATTTTATCATAACATAATTCTGTATGACTTATGCAAACAAACTTAATGAATAAGCGAGTAAGGAATTCAGCATCCTGGACCACCGACAAAATTATGGCGGTATTAAAAGTTTTCAGGCTGAAATCGTTTCTCCCATAAATGGAAGGCACACATTAATGGAACCAGAGACACCATCGTTCAGGATCATCTCAAAGTTCAACAGGGTTGTCGTCTCCCGGGAGAGGCCGATATGCGAAAAACCAGGGTCTGTTTCGCATCTGATGTTTTCGATTTTCAGCACATGCACCGCTCTCCAGGCATCTTCCAGGTTGTCAAGCAACATGGAGGCAATTCTGGTGATTACGTTCTGTTCTATGGGAGTGAACTCTCTGGGTTTGATCCTGGAGTTATTTCCAGAACCTCCGAAAAGATTTTCCACGATGGAGAAGATCAGGCAGGCATCCATGACCATCAATGCCTTGCCGCTATAAGGGTACATTTTAAATATATTGACTGCTGCCGGAGCAGCCAAAGAGCTCATAAAGTCCCTCACACTGCATGCACGGATAAAAACCGGTTTGACTCCCACCTTCCTGCGCAACGCATTGCTTATGCTTTGTGACGCAAGCCCGGAGAAGCGGCTGCTGACGGCTTTCAGAGTTTTTATGTTCTGAATATGCCTGTTCTGACTGGAAAAGTCATAAAAAAGAGCATCTGAATTTTCTTCCTCAGAACTTGTTTCAGGTTCCAGCTCTTCGTCGGACAGGCCCTGCAGGAGTGCTTTTACTTCGCTTTGTTCAAGTATTTTGTTCATGATAAAAAATCCAGCCGGTTTATAGACGTGGGCCAATATGTTTGCTTCTTCTTGAATCGGAACTTGTAATTAAAGAAATATTTTCTATTGGATAAATAAGCAAACGCTCTATCTGTTTGTATTGATTGACAATGAAATTTTAGTGCTTATTGTACTTTGAAATCCTGAATCCGTGAAGTCTTTTTTTTTGTAGCCAGATTGTCCCGGAACCGTGTTTTCACGGATTCAGGTTGGTATTGGATAAATAAAGAGTACAGCCCGGTCGAGTGCCCAGAAGCAGGCTGCCTATTCTAAGCAGATTTGCGCCTTCTTCCACGGCCTGGACAAAGTCCTGGGACATGCCCATGGACAGATAATCTAGGGGGATCTGGAGTCTTTGTTCCAGATGGTCTTTGATGTTTCTTAACCTGGAGAAATAAGGCCTTGAATTTTCCGGATCCCGGGTAAAAGGAGGCATGAGCATCAGACCAGAGAGGCTGAGGTTTTCCAGTTCAAGAATTTTTTCCGCCAGGCCTGGAAGTTCTTGTTCAACAACTCCGGATTTCTGAATTTCTTCGGCAAGATTTACCTGAATCAGCACGTGCTGGACAAGTCCTAAACTTCCTGCTTTTTTATGCAAAGCCTGCGCCGTCTTGTACGAGTCCAGAGAATGCACCAGGCAGAACATTCCGGGAATATACTTGGCTTTATTGCTCTGCAAGCCGCCTATGAAATGCCATTTAAGCCTGGAATCGTCAATGGTCCGGATTTTTTCCAGGCCTTCCTGTACGTAGTTTTCTCCAAAATGAAACTGTTCCAGTTCTGCCATGGCCTTGATCTTTTGAACAGGCTGCTTCTTGGAGACCGCTACCAGGGTCACTTCCCGGCCGGGATCGCTGCACCTGTCCAGAGCCTTGATGATCTTTCCCCGGACAAATTCCAGGTTTTGCTCAAGCTTTGCTTTTATATCCGAATCCGGATAATCATCATTCAGCATATTTTTCCTCCTGTTCGCCAATGGATGGTGCCGGGTGGTCCATGTCCGGGTCCGGAGCATTCAAGCGGGCGAAGATAAGATAGCCGGTATGCGCGATCATGCGGTCCTGGGGTCTTAGTCTTTCCGGCACCGGTTTGTAGTGTCTGACCATTATTTCCAGAACTTCCGGGCTGCTGAAGGGTCTGTTTTGCATTGCGCTCAAAAGTATGCTGACCTGATTTACGGTTGGCAACAGGAATCCTATTGGTCCTCCCGGAGCAAGGGCGGATGGAACATGCTCCAGGTAATCCCAGGGAGTCCGCACATCAAAAAAGAGGGCGTCCACGTTTTCCTGCGCAAACCCTGAGGAAATATCCTGATTGATTAATTCAACCCGGGATTCCAGGCCGATCTTTTCCAGGTTCAATCTGCAGAGCGCGGTAAAATCTTCACGGCGTTCATATGAATAGATCCGGCCATGGTCTCCGGTAAACCAGGCCAGTGCAGTGGTCAATCCACCGGAACCTGCACCGGCCTCGATCACTTTTGAGCCTGGCGCCACACCCAGTTTAAGGATGATATACCCGATATCCTTGGGATAGATGATCTGGGTCTGACGTTTGACTGACTTAATCAGATCGTAAAGTGTCGGCTTGATGACGGTGTATGGACGATGCAGGTGAGTATATACGCGTCCGCCGAAACCCTTTTCCATGACTGTTTGCATTTGAAGGTGGCCGTCATTTGTGTTAAGTACTTCATCAGGCTGTAAAACCCTGAAATAACGTTTGCCTTTAGGGCTGACCAACATAACCAGTTGTCCAGGTTTGATCATTTTTATTGCTCCATATAAGTCCGGCACGGATAAAAAAAATTGTTGATCCGTGTACATGCCTGGAGAAAGAATCTGACAGGAACCTGAAAAGAATGCAAGATGATAGATAGGTCAGATAGATGGTTATGGAGGCCTTACCTGACTGTGGTCAGGTAAATTGTATCTGTTTAGCGCTTTGCATGTGGCACGGCTTCCTGCCCGGAGGGGGACTGGCTCTTCCGGGACCCGCTTGTTCCAAAAATTAAGGCTTTTCGGGCACAAAACCATGCGCAAGTGGGTGCCGGAGTGCCTGTCACCTGCTTTCCTTAAAAGCGCTAAACATACGGTAAATTTAATTTTAGCTGTATCTGCTGAGTACATTATTGACTGTGTACACGTATTAGGGCATTGCAGGTTCATGTTTGAATACGCATTGATTTTAATTCTAACTTTATTTTAGTTTATGTATAGATATATATTTGGTCCAGTGTTATCCTCCAGACTGGGAAGATCTCTGGGGGTAGATCTATTGGTTGAGCGCATCTGCAGTTTTGATTGTCTGTACTGTGAATCCGGTCCGACAGTGTTTAAGACTCAGACAAGGGCTGAATATGCGGATCCGGAGCTTGTGCTTGAAGAGCTGGAACTCTGGCTTGGTCGCCACCCGGAACAGGAGCTTGATCACATAACCCTTGGCGGGGAAGGAGAGCCTTGTCTCAATTCGGGATTGGGCCGGATTATCACGGAGATTAAGAAAATCGCTCCTCAAACTCCTGTGGCCGTGCTGACCAACTCCTCTTTGTTGACCAGTGCTCAAGTCCGCAGTGAGCTCATGAACCCGGATGTTGTTCTGCCATCCCTGGATACTCTGATCCCAGAGGAATTCATCCGCTTGAACCGGCCTCTGCCCGGGATTGATATTCAGGAAATCGCCAATGGTCTGGCCTTGTTTTGCAGGGAATTTTCCGGGCGGGTTTTTCTGGAAATTCTCCTGGTCAGAGGGATAAATGATTCTTTTGAGAATCTGGAGAAAACTGCTGAATTTTTAAAAAAATTTAAATATGACCGGTTGGATATTACCTGCATGAGCAGGCCAGGAGCACACATTCATCCGGCAATTCCCGGGGATCAGACTTTGAACAGGTGGAAGGGTGTACTTCAACAGGGCTTGAGCTTGGACAAAAGCGCTCAATGCAGGGAACTGCCTGTGGAAAAAGTCGATAAGCTGGCGATTCTGGCCTCAGTTCAACGCAGGCCGCAAACTCTTGAACAACTGTGCCTGGCTTTGGGGCTTGATCGGAAGGAAGCTGCAGCTGCCCTGAACAACCTTAAGCAGGAAAGATTGATCCGAGTGATCAGAGACCGGGAACAAAATTTTTACACCAGCAAAGGAAATTGAAATGAGTACAGCAAAAAAACGAAAGAGAAAGATGTTCCTCAGTGTTTTGCCCGGTGAGCAGATTGAGCTGGTACTGGCTCTTGATGGGGTGATTCAGGAATATTACGTGGAGATACTCGGGCAGATTAAAACCAAGAGTAATATATACAAAGGAAAAATTCACAACATTGACCAGGCTCTGCAGGCAGCATTTATAAATTACGGAACAGGAAAGAACGGATTTCTGCAGGTGGATGAAGTGCACCCTGAATACTATCAGTCTGAAATCAAGCCGGGCAAAGGATATAAATATCCGCCTCTGCAAAAGGTTTTAAAACCCGGTCAGGAACTGCTTGTGCAGGTGGTCAAGGAGCCGACAGGAAACAAGGGTGCTTTTCTGACTACGTATTTGTCATTGCCGGGACGCTATTTTGTGTTGACCCCGGGAAGGGAGCAGCTGGGAATTTCCAGGAAAATAACCGATGAAAAGGAAAGGGAAAGACTCAAAACCATAGTGCAGGAGTTGAAACTGGAAGAAGGACTGGGAGTCATCGTGCGCACAGTAAGCGAAGGGCGGAACAAGTCCTATCTGTACAGGGATCTTCAGTTCCTCAAGCGTCTGTGGAAAGAGGTGCGCAAGAAGGGAGTTTCTGAACAAGCCCCCTCACTGATATACGAAGAAAAGGATCTGGCTTTCAGAGCTGTTCGCGATTACCTGACCGAAGATGTTTCCGAGATCTGGGTGGACAGTGATCAGATTGCCGAACAGCTGCAGGAGTTTGTAAGCCTTGTTTTTCCCAGGCGCAAAAAGATGGTCCGCATTCATCAAGATCCGGAGAGAACGCTTATGGAGCGCTTCAACCTGGAAAAGCAGATAGCCCAGATTTTTTCCAGGGAGGTAGAGCTGCCGAGCGGTGGACGGCTGGTTTTTGACCAGACTGAGGCACTAATGGCTGTGGATATCAATTCGGGCAAGATAGGCGGAGAGAAGGACTTCAAAGAGATGGCCTACAAAACCAACCTGGAGGCTGCGGAAAACATTCCCAGGCAATTGATGCTCAGGGATGTGGGCGGACAGGTGGTCATCGATTTCATTGAGATGCGGGATAAAAAGCATGTCAGCGAAGTGGAAAAGGCCCTGCGCACGGCATTGAAAATGGACAAGGCCCGTACGGACATGAGTCGAATGTCCAGATTCGGTCTCATACAGCTGGTCAGACAGCGGCTGGGCATCTCGGCCCTTTCAGTGACCATGGAAAACTGTCCCCGCTGCCAGGGTACAGGGATGATCCGCAATATGGAGTGGCAGGCTCTGCAGGCCCAGAAGGACATTTATCGCCTGCTCAGGCGCAAGCAATTCCCCACTCCTCTGGAATATCAGGTTGAACCGGAACTGGCCATTTACCTATTAAATCACAAAAAGGACAAGCTGGCCAGGATGGAGGAAAAGTTTGAACGTCAAATTCTGATCATGCCCGAAGAGAGTTAGATCTTGTCCGGAAAAGTTCTTCTGCATATCTGTTGCGGACCTTGCGCGATATATCCAATCCAGGTCCTCAAGCAAAAAGGCTACCAGGTGATGGGTCTTTTTTACAATCCGAACATCCAGCCCCTGCAGGAATATCTTTTGCGCAGAGAAGCCGCAGTGCAGTCAGCCGGAGATCAGGACGTCGAAGTGATCTTTATGGACAAGGAGTATCATCCTCAGGTTTTTTTGCGTCACATAGTTTTCAGGGAGGAAAACCGCTGCTTTCTGTGCCGTCAGTTGCGCCTGGAGCGGACCAGGTCCATGGCCCTGAAAAGCGGATTCGATTTTTTTACCACCACGCTTCTTTTCAGCAAAAATCAGCCTTTTGAGCAGATAATTCTTTATGGTCAATCTCTTAGTACGGATAAGTGCAGATTTCTGGAAATAGATTTTCGCTCCGGCTGGAAACAGGGCGGGGATCAGAGCAGGGCCATGGGCATTTACCGTCAGAACTATTGCGGGTGCATATTCAGTGAGTTTGAGAGGTTCAAAGGGCAGCTGAAGACTGGGGGGCAACAGATAAAATCAGCCCGGTCTGACTTGAAGGAATAAAGCACGGCAGGGTTTTAACTCCAGATACGATGCAGTTTTTTTTTATGCATTCTTCGACTCGGTATTACCTCAACTAAGTTAAATTTATAAATTAAATGCTTTTATACATCCATTTCCCTTTCTGCCGCACAAAATGCAGCTACTGTTCTTTTGCCTCTCGGGAATATGATCCGCAACTGCTGAGAAAATACCTAAGCGTTTTGGAGCGTGAGATCAAAATAAGAAGCAGAAGTCTAAGGGAAAAAAGCCTCAGCAGTATTTACCTGGGCGGAGGCACTCCCACTCTTCTTGCAGCAGCTGAAATTCAGCGGATTATGGACTGCGTTTACAGTTTTTTCAGTCCGGTACAGGGATGCGAGATTACCATCGAAGCCAACCCAGAAAGCATTGCAGACAGGATTTATTTGAAAGATCTGGATCATCTGGGCATAAACCGCATAAGCCTGGGCGTCCAGAGTCTGGAAGACAGGCTTTTGAGCATTTTGCACCGCGCTCACAATGCGGATCAATCCCGGCGAGCAGCGGACATGATTCTGGAAGCAGGTCATAATCTAAGCCTCGATCTTATCTGGGGGTTGCCCGGTCAGACGGTTAAAAGCTGGCTGAATGAACTAAACAGGGCTCTTGATCTCGGCGCGCAGCACATTTCCTGTTACGGGCTCAGTCTTGAACCCGGGACCAGACTTCAGGCAATGGTTGAAAAAGACGAACTGAAGTGTCCCAAGGAACGAACCCTGGCCGCGATGTACCTGCAGGGGGGTGAGTATCTGGAAGATAATGGATTTCTGCAGTATGAGATTTCCAATTTCGCCTGCCCGGGCTACACTTGCCGCCATAACCTGGGATACTGGTCAGGATGCTCTTTTCTGGGACTGGGGCCTTCAGCTGTTTCCCATGTACAAGGCCGAAGATGGCGCAATCCAGCCACGATCAAAGATTATCTTCTGCTGAACGCGCAAAATTTTTCGGGCATCCCGAATGAGCAGCTGACCCGGACTCAACAGATCAACGAGCTGGTCATGCTTTCTTTGCGCATGTCCAAAGGTCTGAACTTTGAAGAATACCTGAGTGTGACCGGTGAAAGCTTTTGCCGCAAATATGACAGGTTCATCAGGGAACTGCAGGTGCATAAGCTGATCAGAATTTCCAAAGAACACCTGAGCCTGACAAGAAAAGGAATGCTGGTCAGCAACTCAATTCTGGAAAATTTTATTGAGTCGGAACAGGAGACAGCTGAAAGCTGTGAAGCAGAAAACCAGTTGTTGTCGCAGGTATGTTTATGACCAGCCGAAGCAAGCTGATCAGCATTGAAGATTTTGAGCTTATCCGGGATGGACTGAGGCATAAAAAAATTGTCTTTACCAACGGATGTTTTGATATTCTGCATCCTGGACATGTGGACTATCTGGAAAAGGCCCGTTCACTGGGGGATATGCTGGTTGTCGGGCTGAACAGCGATTCCTCGGTCCGGCGGATAAAGCACGGGAAAAACCGCCCGGTGAATCCGCAGAAGGACAGGGCCAGGGTTCTCTCGGGACTTGCCTGCGTGGATCTGGTCATAATCTTTGATCAGGATACGCCCTACCGCCTGATTCACCGGGTTCTGCCCAAGGTTCTGGTCAAGGGGGGGGACTGGCCGGTCGAAGACATTATCGGCCGGGATATCGTTCTGAACCTTGGCGGGGAGGTGCTGAGCATACCTTTGACCCCAGGATATTCCACAACCGGGATTATTTCCAGGATCGCCGGAAAGTGAATTCATTCACGAAATAAGCTCCCGGATATCATCGGCGGTTTTTGATGATTTCTGTTCAATTTCTGCCAGCATTTCCTGCTTGATTTCCGGATGGGCAAAATTCAAAATTTCAGCAACTGATTTTGTTCCGCCTGCTTTGCGATCTTCACTGGTATCTATGGCGATAAGCTGTTTTTTCAGCACTTCGTCAACTTCAATAAGCAGTTCATGAGGGACTGCTTCCATGCCGGCCAGGCGCACGAAGACATCAGATCTGATTTCCGGCGGAAAATTCTGCAAAAGCTCGGCAGCGTTTTCAGGAGGGATATGTCCAGCTATCAGGGCAAGAGTTTGAGGATGTTCATTGAGAAGCATGCATGACAAAAGCCTTGGGCTTACATTTATCAGCTCCATGAAAGGTGCAGGCGCATAATTGAGACCAAGGACATTCTTCACATGCCGGGCAGTATCCTCGTCCAGAAATTCAGTGAGCATCCTATTGACCTGATAGGGTCCGCCCAAGAATATTTCCTTGTCAGAAATCAAAGTCTGATTGAATTCCTTGAGCACCTCTTCTGCTTTTTTTTTGGGAATTGATTCCATTTCCAGCATTGATCTGGATACGTTGACAATTTCTTCCCTGTCCAGTCGCCTGAAGATTTGTTCAGTAAATTTGTCCCCCAGAGCAAGCAGAAGTATGGCTGTTTTTTCAAGCCCGCTAATCTTTTTGTCCGAAGTCACTTAAAGTTTTTCCTCTTTAAGCCACTTTTTGATTACCGCAAAGGCCTGCTCAAAGTTTTGTTCCGCCAGCTGACAGGTGAAATTCTTTATGCCGTCCAAAGCTGTCATATCCTGCAGTTTTTTCAGATTGTCTCCGCTAATACCGGATGCCAGGGCTGTACACTCTTCTGATTCGCAGGTGCTTTCGACCACTTTGCTCTCTTCTGGTTTACCGGTCTTGAAAAAAGTCAAGAGCATGGGTCTGAATACCAGGCAGATGAAGAGTAAAACGAGCAGGACGTAAAGCAGGATACTGCCGAAGGTTTGAAAAAGCCCTGCTTGTTCCTCCTTATATTGTGGCCTGGATTCATTCTGGTAAATATCCAGAGAAACCCTGCTCACCCTGAGATCTGTATGTTCGGCATCAAACCCGGTGGAACGCTCAACGAGCTGCTGAATTTCTTCTTTGCTCAAGGGCTTATGTTGAAGTTCCAGGGAGCTTGTGTCCGAATAAGTACCTTCCACCAGCACAGCCATGCTGAACCGCTGAACATTTTCCTGCGAATCCTGTGCCTTGCTTTCGTAGCTGCCGGATTCAGTCCAGTTTGAAGCATCTGACAATGTGAGTCTGAAATCGTCACCGGCAAACATGGTGGTGATCAAGACAAGTGAAGGGATGAGCATGAGCGAGGCCAGAAATACGAGTACGCGCTGAAAAAAAGTGGACCTGGACCATGCCCGGTTGATTTTTTTTCGCACTTTCTGGAGAAATGGGGGCATGACGGCTACCTCTGTATTTGAATTCGAATTTTTAAGCCATGGCCCGGGCCGTTTGCGGGGAAAACAAAATCAGCCGGTCTGCCTGCTGTAATTACCACAAGATGCTTCAGGCAAAAACAAATTTCGAGTAGTCATTAAACTTTGGAGTTCCTTTGGTCAACCCGGCAAATACAACTTTTTGACGCACATGACACATTTCAGTCCATGGGTAAATAATTGAGGATGTGGTTGAGCGGTTGACGAATAGACTTTTATAATACTCAAAGATTTGAATTATGTTATTGAGGCTTAACTGGTTGCAATAGTTGTTCCAGATGATTAAAAGTATTTAGACAGAAATTTGATGCCACGAATTTCTGTGTTGAGTTTGTTTAATTTTTTCAGTGCTTAATAAATTAACCATTGAAGAAATAACAATCCGGGCGCTTGTCAGCGTAAGAATTTTTTGGCAGTTATCCTTTTATACGAGGGAGGTTTACTATGAAATCTTTGCCGGTAAAAAGGGCTCTTTTAAGTGTGACTGACAAGTCCGGGTTGGCCGAACTGGGTTCTTTTCTGTCCTCTCATGGTACGGAAATCATTTCCACCGGTGGGACTATGAAGATGCTCCAGGAAAGCGGTGTTTCCGTAGCATCAGTCAGTAATGTCACAGGGTTTCCTGAAATTCTGGGGGGCCGGGTTAAGACCCTGCATCCCCATATTCATGCAGGCGTTCTGGCGAATAAGGATGATCCGGAGCACATGAAGACTCTGTCCGGGATGAACATCAAGCCTGTCGATCTCGTTTGTGTTAACCTGTATGCTTTTGAGGAGGCTATTCAGGGAGATCCTGACCTGCAGACCGCAGTGGAACAGATTGATATCGGCGGACCAACTCTGCTAAGGGCTGCCGCAAAAAATTATTCCAGCGTATGTGTTTTGCCGCATCCTGATTTTTACCGTCCATGCATGCGCATGCTGGAAGAAAAAGGAACGATTGATCTAATGTTCAGGATTGAGGCTGCTTCGTTTGCCTTTGCCCTGACCAGTCGTTATGATCAAATTATATCCGATTATTTCAAGTAAAAAAAATAATTAAAGGAGAGATTCTTATAGCTCAAAAAATTCAAGGCAATCTAACAGGACTTAAACCTCATCAACTGAAGTCTTTATCCAGACTTTACTTTCGTAAGTTTTCACCGGTTTCCGGGTTCAGCCCGGAGCAGGCCCGGGAGCTTGCATCCATCACCCACCAGATAAAGAGACAGGTAGGTCTGCTCATTGACCGCCGCGGACATGTGCTCATGGTCATTGTCGGTGATCAGGGGGGGATACTTATTCCTACTCTGGAACGTTTGCGCCAGGGAACCGGAAGGCTGAGGGGAATAAGGCTTCTTCACACGCATCTGAACAGTAACTGTCTGTCCAAAGAGGACCTGATGGATCTGGTGTTTTTGCGTCTGGATTCAGTATCTGTAATCACTGTTGATGCTCAGGGCATTCCAAGCCTCTTTCAATGGACACACCTTTTGCCTCCCAATCGGGAAAAGAGGCCCTACCAGGTATATGAACCCGTTCACTGGACCAGGGCTGGAGTCAATTA
The DNA here is from genome assembly GCA_007125075.1 of Desulfonatronospira sp. Classification (GTDB taxonomy): domain Bacteria; phylum Desulfobacterota; class Desulfovibrionia; order Desulfovibrionales; family Desulfonatronovibrionaceae; genus Desulfonatronospira. The sequence continues at coordinate 12,114 of SLDX01000117.1, read as the reverse complement.
TCAGGCCAGTGTGGATTCACTGGAAAAGGAACTGGGCAGAGAAGGGGTTTCTTTGGAGCGTCCGTCAGGAGAAGGCAGCGCTCTTCTGGTCAGTGTGGGCACTGACCCAAAAAAAGAGATGGAGAAATCTTTAGAGGAACTGGGCGCCCTGGCCAGGACTGCGGGACTGGAAGTAGCCGATTATCTGATTCAAAGGGTACCCAGAGTCAACCCCAAATCTATTCTGGGCAAGGGCAAGGTGGCTGAACTTGAGGTGATGGCTTTGCAGTCAAATGCTTCGGTTCTAATTTTTGATCAGGAGCTGAGTCCCACCCAGCTTCGAAATCTGACTGCTCTTACCGACCGGAAAGTAATTGACCGCACGCAGCTCATCCTGGACATCTTTGCCCAGCACGCCATTACCAGTGCCGGTAAGCTTCAGGTGGAAATGGCACAACTGAAGTACACCCTGCCCCGGCTGATTAAACAGGACCGGGCCTTGAGCCGCCTGGCCGGAGGAATAGGGGGGCGCGGTCCGGGTGAGACAAAACTGGAACTCGATCGGCGCAAGATTCGCGATCGTATCTCCCGCATCAGACAGGAACTGCAGAAGTTGCGAAAGCACCGTGAAAATATCCGTGCCAGACGCCAGGATATGGAAGTCCCTGTCGTATCTCTGGTGGGATACACCAATGCAGGCAAGTCTACTTTGCTGAATACTTTGACCGGCAGCAGCATACTTGCTGAAAACAGGCTTTTCGCCACACTTGATCCGACCAGCCGCAAGCTGCGTTTCCCTGATGAAAGAGAGGTCGTGCTTACGGATACGGTCGGCTTTATCCGGGATCTGCCTGATGATTTGCGAGAAGCGTTTATGGCAACGCTGGAGGAATTATCTTTGGCCAGAGTCTTGCTGCATGTGGCCGACGCCTCACATCCGGAAGTAGAGGAGCAGGTGGAGGCAGTACAGGGAATTCTGCGGCTTCTGGATCTTGACCTTAAACCTCAGATTCTGGTGCTCAACAAATGGGATCTGGTTCCGGAAGAAAGAAAGCATATCCTGCAGAACATATTCAGGCAGGGGATACCCGTGTCCGCTCTGGATAAGAAAACGTTGTCTCCCCTGGTGCAGTCCCTTGAGGACAGGGTTTATATTCCAAACTCCATTTCCGTCGGCGCCTGAGAATGTCGGCACGGAAAAAAACCCTGTCCCCTCAGGGGTTCATCTTAATACAGTCCTGACTCTGCAGGGTTGTTTCTCCAGCTGTTTTCCTGCCCGGTAAGCACTCTGTGAATATTTTCTTCGTGTCTCCAGAAGACTAAAGCCAGAATGATCAGGGTCAGGGGTATGAATGCAAAGTTGCCGGTGAGCAGAAAGAGTATCGGAGCCGCAGTGACCAGGGCCAGAGAACCCAGAGAAACATATCCGGTCAGGTAAATAGACGCCAGGCAGATGCCCACAATCCAGCCTGTAGCTGCTGGAGACAGGGCCAGAAATATTCCCACGGTTGTGGCCACACCTTTGCCTCCTTTGCCGTAAAGGAACACTGAGTACATATGTCCGATGAGCAAAGCCAGGGCTGTTAGAGAGATGAAAATGGCCGAGGTTGAAAACTGCATGGCCACCCATAACGGGATGAACCCCTTGAGTAAATCCAGAACCAGCACGACTATTCCATACCGAAAACCACAGAGCCTGCCAACATTGGTCGCGCCGATATTCTTGCTCCCCGCATGCCGGGGATCGACGCGGCAGAAGTTGGTGGCAATGAGCACGCCAAAAGGTATGGAACCTATCAGATAGCATATACCTAGCCAGATTATGGTAACCATTGTTCTCTCCTTTAGGGGTCTGTTGAATTTGGTGAGAAAATACTTGCAGTGCCTGCTGTACTTCTAAATAGTGATACCTGACGTCAGGAAATGTTTCCTGAATGCGTGCTCTTTACCTTGAAAACGAAGAAAAGTAAATTTGAAATTTTTGATCAAAAAAGACTTGCTTAAATAAACAGTCTCGGATACTTTATTTTCTCTTTTGTTGGGTATGCCGAGGTAGCTCAGTCGGTAGAGCAGGGGACTGAAAATCCCCGTGTGGGCGGTTCGATTCCGTCCCTCGGCACCAGGAAAATAAAAGGCTTACATCATATATGATGTAAGTCTTTTATTTATCATATAAACAGAAAGGATTTTCGTAAAAAAGGCCGGGCTTAAAGCCCGGCCTTTTTAATTTTAGTTGCGACAGAAGATCAGGCTGTGCTTCCGAACCTGTCCATAAACCCTTTCGAGTTAGTGTCTCCGCCGAAGCTCCAGATGAGAGCGCCGATCCAGCCGATGACAATGACTCCAAGAAATACATTCATGGCGGCGATGGACGCCAGTCTGTTGTGGCTCCTGATCATGGCGATGATGGTCGGAAGCAGATAGATCACTGCTCCTACACCGAAGATGACCATGTTCTGGACAAACCACAAGGCACTGTCGATGACATGGAGCAGATCTCCCTCCTGGCCGACATGTCCGATCATGTAACCTATCCTTTCTTCAGCGTAAGCCGCTGAAGCGCAAATTAAGACCAGCATGATGCTCAGGCTGCTGATTTTTAAAAGCTTCATATGTACTTCTCCCGTTTTATAAGCTTTTCAGTTGATACCCAGATCCAAGAAGATAAAGCCTAAGGTTTATTTGGGCCTTGGCGGGGATTCATCTTCTTCGAGTTCGCTGGAAATATACAACCACCAACCGAGCATGACGACCACGGTCACGCCCATAAAGATGTAAGCCCAGTTTTTGGTAAAGATATCAAGTTCAAGCAGAGTATAAAAAGTTCCTCCGTCCATAATTCCTCCTGTTTAAGCCGGACCCCGCATCGCAGGGTCCGGATGCGGTCCTCTGTTAATGCGATCCTTTATATTCCGGCAGCTCATAAAAAATCGGTGTTCGGGTGGCGATAAATTTGAAGACAATAAGCCCGATAGTGATCACAAAGATGGTCACTCCGATTTCAGCAAGCGCCGGGAAGTATTTCATCTCCGACGGCAGATGATAGTTATAGGCAACCAGAGATACGTTGAACCTGTTGAAGATTATCCCGAAGACAGTAAGCACCGCTGTCCAGCGGATAAGTTTTATATTTCTGGTCTTTACCCCTTTAATATACAGGAAGGCCGGCAGAGCGACAAAGCCCAGCATTTCAATGCTGAAGATCATTCCGTAGAAGGTGTTCAGGTATGCCCAGTTGTTGTTCAGGACCACGCCGAAGAACTTGATGAAAAAGTAGCCGGCCATGATCCAGGCTGCAGCCTTGGCAAAACCGAAGGTTACATGCGGGGTGCCTTCCAGATGGCTTTTGTCCATTCTGTTGTGATACCAGCGGTGGGACAGAGTGCTCTCGAAGATGACCATGGACAGCCCGGCGAACATGCTGGAGACAAAGAAATAAATGGGCAAATGCGTTGAATACCATAAGGGATGCATCTTACTGGGCAGGATCAGGTACAAGGCTCCCAGAGATGACTGGTGCATTGTGGACAAAATAACTCCGAAAACAGTCAGGACCAGGGTCAACTTGATCATGATATTTCTAACTCTTTTGATCCCCAGCCTTTCCAGGGGAGCGGGCAGAAACTCCAGAAAGAGAACCGTCACATACAGGAAAACGCACAAGCCTACTTCAAAGAGAACCGAGGTCGTGCCCTGCTGGACAAAAATGGGATAAGCCAGACGCCAGGGCTGACCTACGTCGTAATGCAGGGCAAAGACCACCAGGGCGTAGCCCAGAAAAGCGGTCAATACGGCAGGTCTTACTGCCGCATGGTATTTTTTGATTCCAAAGACATAACAGGCCGCGGCAGTGGTGTAACCTCCGGCAGCCAGTGCGACTCCGCAGAGCAGGTCAAAACTGATCCAGATTCCCCAGGGATAGTTGTCGTCAAGGTTGGTTACCGCTGCCAGTCCGCCGGTAAACCGCAGATAGGTCAGGTAGATGCCCACGAGAACTATGAGTGCGGCAACGACGTTAAAGGGAGTAATCCAGGGGGATTTTACTTCCCAGGGATGCTCGTTGTGTTGGTTGGTCATGACTAGTGTGCCTCCTCACTCTCGGTTTTTGCTGCGGCCTCAGCCAAAGCCTTTCTAACTTCTTCCTCAATGGCGGCCTGATCGAGTTCTTGCGCCTTGGACAGCCTTTCCGCCAGCTTGCGGCCGACTTCAGGCCCTGCCTGTGCTATCATCCTGGAAACATACTGGTCCCTTTCTTCCCTGGCAATTTTGTCCTTGCGTCTGGCTATGGCATAAGCCCCAACCAGCAGTACCGGCCAGAATGCGGTTATGATGGGAACTCCTCCCAGAGCTCCAGAGGTATAGTTTCCTGCCGGAGTGGTGCCCAGATCCATACGCATGCCGATTTCCGGAAAAGGAACAGGAGAAAGATAAAGCCAGTTGGTGCCGCCCATCTCATGTTCTCCGTATATATGGTCTACATACATATCCGGATTATCCAGGATTCTTCTGCGGGCGAGGTTAAGCATTTCAGTGCGCGTTCCGAACTCCATGGCCCGCACTGGACAAACTTCCACGCAGGCCGGTTCCCTGCCATCCAGAAGGCGGTGCTCGCAGAATGTACATTTGGTCACCAGAGGATCCAGGGCTATGTGGTATTCATAAGCCGGGATGTTAAAGGGGCAGGCCATCATACAGTACCTGCAGCCTACACAGACCTTGCGGTCGTAGACCACGGCCCCATCCTGGCGCTTGGAAAAGGCCTTGACAAAGCAGGAGTGGGCGCAGGCCGGTTCCAGACAGTGCATGCACTGTGTTTTTCGATAAAGCCATCCGACCCCGGGAGCTTCATCATCGTACTGATTGATCAGGGTGTAGGTTTTCCAGTCAGTCCTTCTGGTCTGTTCAAAGATCCGGGGATCATGAAAGTCGACATCCGGTTCAGGCAACTGGTTTTCTTGTTGACAGCCCATCTCGCACTGCCGGCAGCCGATGCAGATATTGGAGTCAAAAAGTACTGCATAACTGTCCGGCAACCCTTCGACATCCTTGACAGCGGCACCCATAACCGGCTTCTCCCCAGCCAGAACCTTACCGGCCCCGGTGATGGTTAGGCCTGCCGCTCCAATGGCGCCAAGAAATTTTCTCCGGTTCATAAAAAAAGCACCTCCTTGAAAAAAACAATGTTGGCAGTAAGTTGCTCTTGTTTTAAGCATCTACCAGGCATGAACAATCTGGGCTATAAAGAGCATTCCTTGTTCATGCTGTCAAGCTATTCGTGCAAAAACTCACAATAAACTTTAAATTTTTTAAAAACCTCCTCCTTTTTTATGCTGGAACAGTTAGAAGCAGTCGGCTGTTAAAATCGATAAATCATGCAGAATATTTAAGAGCCGGGCACATGAAATTTTCATCATGTGAAAAAAAACTCAAAAAAATTTAAAGTTTCAGAAAAATTTATAAATTTAAACAGACTGAGTAAATGTGGCTGGTTTCAGAAAAAAATCTATCTCAAAATCTGGCGCATTCAGTGTTTTAGAAGGTCCGGGATATGTATCTGTGTGTGAATCTTTTAATAAAACTGTCTTTGTTTGCATTGAAGCATGAGCAAGGACAATGCTGTCATCATGAAATTAATTAGGCTTATATATAGAGAGTGAGAAGATTTGGCAAGGATAAAAAAAGGGATCAGACTTTTGATCTAACCCCTTGAAATTTTTGGTAGCGGGGACCGGATTTGAACCGATGACCTTCGGGTTATGAGCCCGACGAGCTACCATACTGCTCCACCCCGCATCAAGAATTAGTAAATCTATGTTTTAAATCATGAAATGTCAAGTAATCATTGTGATTTTTTCAGAGATCCCATAAGGACGTTGTTCTTTGATTTCTAAGCAGTTCTCTTCCGAAAATTCCTTCGCGCGTGATTATTTCTTCTTGTTTTTACAAATCATAATCATTTCCGGGCAATTGTTTCAGCTTGTACTCAGATGGTTTAAAAAATCAGCTTTCCAGCATATACTGCCCAAATACTGCCTGCCCGAGAGAAATGCAGGCGTCATTGGGAGGCAGGGATTTATGGGTGAGCACATTTAATGATGACTTCTTCAAGCCAGTTCTAAGAAGTTTATCCAGGGTCAGGTTCTGCATTACTCCCCCGCTTAGTCCGATGGTCTTTACACCTGTTTTTTTTGCGGCGGTCCGCGCCCATGCGCAGAGAGCGCGCGCAAGTGAGAGGTGAAAACGACGGCTGATCACCCCGGGACCTATGCCCTGATTCTTATCCCGGCAGATCTGTTCAAAAAGAACCAGGGTATCCAGGATAAAGCCATGTTCTGTATCAAGGATTGGAACATCGTAAAAAGGGTAATCCTGAGCACTTTGAATTTTTTCCAGGATGATCGCTCCCTGACCTTCGTAGCTGATGCTGCTCACCAGCCCGAGAAGGGCGGCCACAGCATCATATAGCCTGCCGCATCCTGTGGACAGGGGAGAGTTGATATCCCTTTCCAGCATCCTTCTAAGATTTTCTTTGTCCCTGCTGAACGCGGGACTATCTTTATTTTCCAGCACTAAGTCATCAAGGCCAAGCCGGAACAGATAGCCAGCCGCGATTCGCCAGGGCTCAAGCACTGCGCTGTCGCCTCCGGGCAGGGGCACAGGCTGGAAATGACCCAGTCTTTTCATTGTCATATCCCTGTTGTCCACCAAGAGCAGTTCGCCGCCCCAAAGAGTCCCGTCCAGACCCAGTCCGGATCCGTCCAGTGCCAGTCCGATGCATGGACCTTGAAAGCTATTTTCGGCCATGACCGCCAAAATATGCGCAAAATGATGCTGCAGGGCAAAGACCTGCAGTCCTGATTCATCTCTGGCAAATCTGGTGCTCATATAATCCGGATGCAGATCACAGACCGCAGCCCTGGGATTGACCCTGAGGATATGTTGCAGATGATTGATGCATTCTCGAAAAAAAGTGTAGGTTTCAAGATTTTTGAGATCGCCTATGTGTTGAGAGACAAAAGCCTGATCATGTTTTGTAAGGCATATGGTGTTTTTAAGTTCAGGACCTGCGCCCAGTACGCTTGCTCCGCCGCGGTTAAGAAAAACGGGTTCAGGGACGAATCCTCTGGCTCGGCGATAATAACCCTCATCCCGGCCATTTACAAAAAGCACTGAATCGTCGCAGCGTACCAGGATATCCCTGTTGTGCAGCAAAAAATAGTCGGCAATGCCTTTAAGTCGATCAAAGGCTTCGGCATTACCAAGACAGATCGGCTCAGAGCCCATATTGCCTGATGTCATGACCAGAGCGGGGATTTCCTGTTCAGAGAGGTGCCTTTTCAGATGTTCAAAAAGAACAAGATGCAGTGGGGTATAGGCGGTCATGATTCCAATACGGTTCGTATCCGGAGATAATGCCGGACTCAATGCATGCACAGGATTCGGTTCAAGCGTTAAAATGGGCCTGATCGGTCCCTGCATGAGTTCCTGCTCCAGAGGATTCAGCTTCGCTAACTTTTCTGCCGTCATAAGGTCAGGAATCATTATGGCCAGAGGCTTGTGCGGCCGGTTCTTGCGCCTGCGAAGTTCCTTTACCGCGTCATGATCAAAAGCGTTGCAGGCCAGATGGAATCCGCCCAGACCTTTAACGGCCAGTATTCTGCCCTGCTTGAGCAGAAAGGCGCTTCGCTCCAGGGGATCCTCTGTTTGAAAGACATGAGCGCCCCTATGATCAGTCAGCCAGACAACCGGTCCGCATTCTGGACAGGCGTTGGGCTGAGCGTGAAAGCGTCTGTCTTCCGGGTCGCCGTACTCGGACATGCATGTGCTGCACATGTCAAAAACGGCCATGGATGTGTTTTTCCGGTCGTAAGGAATGCTTGCGGTGATGGTGTATCTCGGACCGCAATTGGTACAGTTGGTGAAAGGATAAAGATATCTGCGATCGTCAGGATCGAGGATCTCCCTGGTACAGTCCGGACATACCGCCCAGTCAGGGCTGATGAGCACCCGGTGCTCGTCTTGAGCGGCGCTGGATATGATGCTGAAATGCTTTTCTCCGGCAAGTGACTTTACCTCCTGATCCTGGATGGAAATGATCTCCGCAATTGGAGGGTGTTTTGTCTGCAGGTCTCTGGCGAAGAGATCAAGGGTCTTTCCTGCTCCTTGAACCTCAATGATCACGCCCTCAGAGGTGTTTTGAACCATTCCTGTCAGACCATGTTCGCGGGCCAGTCGGTATGCGAAGGGCCTGAAACCTACTCCCTGGACCCGGCCGTTGACAATATATTTTTTTCGTATCATAATAATATGTTATTTTAATTATATTAATTTTGGAAGAATTCTGTATTCTTCGCAGCTGACACATAAAACCTTTTTTTCAATAATACATTTTTACATTTTTATATTCCAAAAGACAAGGACTACGTTCACTGGTCGGCTCTTGGAACATTTTATCAACAAGATTTACTAGCATTCCGGACATGGATAACCATATACACATCCGCGGAGCCAGGCAGCATAATCTCAAGTCGCTGTCTCTGGATATACCCCGCAACAAACTCATCGTTCTTTGCGGACCTTCTGGTTCGGGAAAATCCACTTTGGCCTTCGACATTATCTATGCCGAAGGACAGAGGCGCTATGTTGAATCGCTTTCAGTCTACGCCCGGCAGTTTCTGCCGCAAATGGACAAGCCTCTGGTGGACAAAATCGAAGGCCTTTCTCCGGCAATATCCATAGAACAGCATACTCTATCCAGGAATCCCCGCTCCACAGTGGGAACAGTGACAGAGGTCTACGATTTTCTGCGGGTTTTTTATGCCCGCCTGGGCCAGCCTGTCTGTCCTGAGTGCGCCCTGGAAGTTCAGGCACAGACCGCAAGTCAGATTATTGAGCGCATTCTGGAATTGCCTGAAGGGACAAGGTTTATGCTTTTAAGCCCCCTGGTGAGCGGCAAAAAGGGAACACATCAGGAACTGCTCAATAAACTCAAATCCCAGGGTTTTGTCCGGGTGCGCATCAATGGAGAAATACAAAACCTGGAAACAATTCCCGTATTGGACAAAAACAAAAAACATACTCTTGAGCTGGTTGTGGACCGGCTGGTGCTCAAACCGGAAATCCGTAAACGACTTGCTGATTCTGTCGAACTGGCCCTGAGTTACGGCCAGGGTTCCCTGCTCGTCTTTATTCCAGGCAACGAAGAGATATTCTTAAGTACCCAGGCTGTATGTCCCAAGTGCAAAATCTCCATGCCCGCCCCCACTCCTCAGCTGTTTTCCTTCAACAGCCCTCAGGGAGCATGCCCCCAATGCTCAGGCATCGGCAGCGTGGAGTATTTTGAGCCTGATCTGATTGCGCCGAACAAGGGGCTTAGCCTCAGACAGGGAGCGGTTATTCCCTGGAAAAAACCGGGTGTAATGAACAGATACCGCAGCAGTCTGGAGGAATTAGGCCGCAAGTACGGCTTTGACCTGGATACAAGGCTTAAGGATTTTCCGCCTGAAGCTTTTAATGCCCTGTTTGCAGGTGATCAAGGCGCTGGATTTGATGGCGTTCTCAGGCTTCTGGAGCAAGGCTATGCCATAGGGCCGGTATGGAGAGATGAGCTTGCCCGCTACAGACAGTCGACGCCCTGTCCGGCTTGCCGGGGAGCAAGGCTCAGGCCGGAAGCATTGTCCGTATACGTCATGGGAAAAAACATCTTTGAGTTTACCCGGATGTCCATTCAAAAGGCGCTGGACTGGCTGCAGGAACTGCATTTCGGTAAGATGCAGTCTGGCATAGCCGCACCTTTAATTACTGAGCTTACTCACAGACTGCAATTTCTGGTCAACGTGGGTCTTGATTACATTAACCTGTCCAGAAACATGTCTACACTTTCCGGAGGCGAGGCCCAGCGCATCCGTCTGGCCGGACAGCTGGGATCGGGGCTGGTCGGTGTGACTTATGTTCTGGACGAGCCAAGCATAGGTCTGCATCCCAGGGATAACAACCGTCTGCTGGCCACATTGCGCGAACTGCAGGGCAGGGGCAATACCGTTCTGGTGGTCGAACATGATGAGAGCACAATCAAAAGCGCGGATCATGTTCTGGAGCTGGGCCCTGGCTCGGGAGCACTGGGAGGCGAGCTGGTCCATCAGGGCAGTGTTCAGCAGCTGCTTAAAGCTTCTACTCTCACCGGGAAATATCTGCGCAGGGAGCTGGGCATTCAAAGACCGCGCAGGCGTAGAGAGGCTGAAGAGTTTTTGATCATGTACGGAGTACGCACCAATAACCTGAAAAACATTGAGTGCCGTATCCCTCTCAATCAGCTGGTCGTGGTCACCGGTGTGTCCGGATCAGGCAAGAGCTCTTTGATCGTGGATTCGCTGTATAAGCATCTGGCCCTGGCCAGGGGACTTAAAGTTGACGAACCCGGTCGCATCGCAGGTATGCAGGGGGAGCAAAACATCGCCAAAGTTGTGTCCATAGACCAGTCTCCCATAGGAAGAACCCCCAGATCCAATCCGGCAACCTACACCAAGGTCTTTGATGAGATAAGAAACATTTTTGCCGGTACCAAGGAGTCCAGAAAAAGAGGCTACAAGTCCGGACGCTTCAGTTTCAACGTCCGTGGGGGCAGATGCGAGGCCTGTACCGGTGATGGACAGATCAGGGTGGAGATGCATTTTCTGCCGGATGTTTATGTCACCTGTGAGGTGTGCGCAGGCAAAAGATACAACCGGGAGACCCTGGACATCGAGTATAAGGCGCACAATATTTCTCAGGTTCTGGATATGTCCGTGGCTCAGGCCAGACAGTTCTTCGGAAACCATCCGGTCCTGGAACGAAAACTTGGCCTTCTTGAAGAAGTGGGCCTTGATTATTTGAGACTGGGTCAGCCGGCGACCACTCTTTCCGGAGGGGAAGCCCAGAGGATCAAGATTTCCAGAGAACTGAGCAAAAAAAGCCTGCCCGGAACTCTTTATGTTCTCGATGAACCGACCACCGGGCTGCATACCCATGAAACAGGCAAGCTCATCCAGGTTTTGAATAAACTGGTGGACAAAGGGGCTTCAATCATTGTCATCGAGCACAATCTGGACGTGGTTGCCTGTGCTGATCATGTTCTGGATCTCGGTCCAGGGGGCGGAGAAAGCGGAGGATATATCGTGGCTCAGGGAACACCCGAGGAAATAAGAAACAATCCGAGGTCCGTAACCGGACCATTTCTTGATCTGTAGCCTTAAGCTATTTTTCTTCCCTCTTTCTTTCAATGGCCACCCGGGTGGCTACGCCAAGCAGGCCGCATAGAATGCCCAGGATAAGAGCTCTTAAGGGATCTATGCCCAACAGCAGGCTGGCGGTAAGCCCCACGGTGCCGCCCATGATTACGCCTCTGAAAATGGGTATGTTCATTTTCGTCTCCTGAAGTAAATAATACACAGCAAAACAATACTTCTGCCAAACGTCTTAACATACGCTTTGCACATTAGAAGGTCAACTTTTCGATTATGGACAAACATTTACTGCGGGGCAGATTCAGCAGGCAAAGAAAAGCGATGGATCCCCGGGAAGCTGAAAAAAAGAGCTCGGTGATCCAGAAGAAGTTTCTCTCCCTTGAATTGGTGCGAAAGCATGCATTTTTTTTGATCTATATTTCTTTGGGCAATGAAGTGAGCACTCTTAAGATCCTGGATGATCTTCTTGAAAAAGGCAAAAAAGTCTATGCTCCTCGTTGCGATTCGAAACGAAAAGGCAAAATGGATTTTTTCAGGGTTCGCAGCCCTGAAGAGCTTGTTCCAGGACCCTTTGGCATGCCTGAGCCCTTACCGACAATGAAGGATATTTTTCAGGGCCGGTCTCCCGCAATTGCGGCAGTGCCCGGGGTAGCCTTTGATGAGCATGGATATCGTTTAGGATACGGTGGCGGATATTACGACCGTTATTTCGGCTCTCTTTCCGGGCCTGTCCCGATTTCGGTCGGTCTTGCATATGAGTTTCAGATAGTGCACACTCTGCCTGCTGATCCGTGGGACCTGCCCATGCAGCACATAATCACCGAAAAAAGAATCATAAACATTTCCTGAAAAAAAGCATTTCAACTAATAAGACCTGTTATCATTTTACTCAATTCATGTTTGACATGAAATG
>SLDX01000054.1 GCA_007125075.1 Desulfonatronospira sp. | reverse complement strand
CCCGTAAACCTCCTGCCTTGTGAAACAGACGAAGTCTCAGCGAAGCTGGTTTCACTGGGTCTTCCAGTTTACCGGGGTGAAATGCGTAAGCACCTCGAAGAGGATTTAACCGGGATGCTCTCCACCTGTCCTGTGAAATACACGAAGTGTAGGCGGAGCCATTTAACTGGGATGGTAAAATACCCTTCCTCTTAAATATCAGACATCGGACATCAAGGTCAGTCACCCGGCACCCGACTTTCGATCTCTACTTGATTTAATTTTTCAAATATATATAATTTACAAAAATATTAACTTGGCATACTTCATGAAGTTAAACGAACTCTATCAGATTCAGAAATTATATTTCGGCCATGAGGAGTTGGCCAGGGCGCTGGGCATCACCAGGGGATCGGCCCGGGTTGCCGCCGGCAGATACGTAAGGAAAGGTCTGCTGCTCCGCGTCAGGAGAAATCTGTACATATTGAGACAGAGATGGATTAATGCCTCGCTTGAAGAAAAATTTCAAATCGCCAATATGGGACAAGTGCCATCATATGTCTCCCTTCTGACCGCCCTGGATTATTTTGGCCTGACTACCCAGGTACAGAGGAATTTTTTCGAATCCATAGCTTTGAAGAGAACCAGAGAAATCCAGATCAACAACTCTGTTTTCAAATACACAAAAATATCTAAGGATCTCTATTTCGGGTTTGAAAGACGGAAGGATTTCTTCATTGTCAGGCCTGAAAAAGCCCTTCTGGACGCGATATATCTGATTTCTTACGGCCGTTACTCCCTTGATCTGTCCGCTGTGGAATCTTCCAAACTGGATCGGGATCAGCTTTTTACCTTGAGCAGAAGCTTTCCTTTAAGAACACGTAAACTAATGCGTACTTATGGATATATTAAAACAGCATGAAATATTTGAGATTGAGGTCCTGGAACGGCTCCGCAGTTTAAGGATCCTTGATCCCCTTGTCTTTGGCGGGGGCACCATGCTCAGGCTGTGTCACGAATTGAACCGCTATTCAGTGGATCTGGACTTCTGGTTTATCAAGGAAATGCAGGAGAAGGACTTTTTCTCCGCGGCACAGCAGCTGCTCGAAAGAGAGTATGAACTGACTGATGCCCAGGTTAAATATTATACCGCGGTCTATGAGCTCAGATCACCCCTCTATTCCAGGCGTCTGAAAATTGAGATCCGCAGGGACATGAAAGATTGGGACTTCCAGGAAAAAATTGCTTTTTCCAGATTCAGTACCAGGCAGGTACTGGTAAAAGCCCTTACATTGGAGCAATGCATGGAGAACAAGGTCACAGCTTTCCTGGACCGTGGTGAGATAAGGGATTGTTTTGATATTGAGTTTCTGCTGCGTCGGGGAATAACTTTGCCTGGGATGGACGAGGAGAACCGGGAGAGATTTCTGAAGAAACTGAACGGATTCAAGAAAATCGATTTTAAAGTCAAGCTCGGCTCCATTATTGAGGAAGATATGCGAAGATATTACCTTTCCCAAGGGTTTGCCTACCTGAAAGAAAAACTGCATACCATGTAAACCTAAGTTCAACTCCTTCAAAATATATTCTGTTTCTCTTTTTAATAACAGCCCTTGGCTGTTGGAGCACTTTTTATTTTCCGCCCCGGAAAATAAAAAATCTCTCTTCTCCCCCCTCCATGCTCTCACTGCTCTCCATGGTAAAAACTCTTTTATTTTGAAAAATCACAGCTCTTCATGGTAAAAAAACTCTTCCTTCTTAAAATCAAAAAATATATACTATTCTTCTCCACCGTAAAAATTCTTTTTCTAACCAAAGAACGCAATGGCAAACATACCTTACAAAGAATTATCCTCCAGGGTTATCGGCTGCGCAATAGAAGTTCATCGCATACTCGGCTCGGGTCTTCTTGAATCTACTTATGAACAATGTCTTTCCCATGAGCTCTCTTTGAACAATATCTCTTTCAAAAGACAGCATCCTTTACCGGTCGAATACAAAGGCCTGGAGCTTGAATGCGGTTACCGGGCAGACATACTGGTTGAAGACAAAATAATCCTGGAGCTTAAATCAGTGGAAGAAATACACGGCATCCACAAGGCTCAGCTTTTGACTTATTTAAAAATTGCGGGCCTGAGACAGGGCTATCTGATCAACTTCAATGTCAAACGTCTGAAAGATGGCCTGAACAGTTTTGTCATTTAAGAAAAAAATCACACCATGGAGAGCATGGAGTTCCAGGGAGTAAAAGAAAAATAGATGTTATTAACAGCCCTTGGCTGTTGGAGTCCTTTTTATTTTCCGCTTCGGAAAATAAAAAAAACTCTCTCTCCTCCCTCCATGCTCTCCCTGCTCTCCATGGTAAAAACTCTTCTCTCTTAAAGAAAAAGAAATCTCACCATGGAGCACATGGAGGTCCATGGAGTATAAGAAACAATAATTTAAACTAATAACAGCCCTTGGCTGTTGGAGGACCTTTTTATTTTCCGCTTCGGAAAATAAAAATTACTCTCTCTCCTCCCTCCATGCTCTCCCTGCTCTCCATGGTAGAATATTCTTCTCTCTTGAAAAATCACTGTTCTCCACCTGTCCCATGAATTGCGGGTGAAAAACTCTTCTCTCTTTAAAAATAAGCCATGACCAGTAAAAGCAGCAAAACAAACATCAGATAGCTTATAAACCTCCTGTTGGACCTGAGATTGCGGCGCAGATAGGCCTTGAGCATCATGAACAGGGGAATGGAAAACACAAAGCTCAAGATCAGAAACATCCTGAAGCTTTCATCGATATCCAGGGAATAATGCACCAGTACCGGGGATACAATAGCCGCTCCCAGAAGCAGTAGTTCAAAGCTG
>SLDX01000129.1 GCA_007125075.1 Desulfonatronospira sp. | reverse complement strand
GCTCTGCTTATGGCCGACATCAACCATGCTCACTTGGCCCTGCTCATCGATATGGGTCAGCTGATCAGACATAATGAGCCTATTCACCCATGACCTTCTTAAAAAATCGTTTGACTTTGTGCCCGGTTTTTTCCTTCTCCAGGTTTTCAAACTCGCGCAACAATTCTTCCTGTTTTTTGGTCAGCTTGGTTGGCGTCACCACCTGGACCTGGATTAGAAGATCTCCTTTCTGTCCTCCACTGGGATCAGGCAGGCCAAGACCATGAAGCTGAAACACTTTTCCGCTCTGGGTTCCCTTGGGTATCTCCATTGAAACCGGTTCATCAAGAGTAGGAACATCTGCTTTACCACCTAGCGCGGCTTTTACAAAGGAGATTTCCACCTGAGTGATCAGATCCTGACCCTGTCTTTTAAAGACTTCGTCTTCCTCAACAAAGATCACCACATACAAATCTCCCGGCGGTCCGCCGTGTTCACCAGGTTCACCTTCGCCGCTCAGCCGCAGCCGGTTTCCATTGTCCACCCCGGCAGGCACCCGAACTTTGATTTTCTTGGTTTCCTGGACAATTCCCCTGCCTCTGCACTTTTTGCAGGGATGAGTGATTACAGCTCCCTGACCCTGGCATACCGCGCAGGGCATAGCTACCCGGAAAAACCCCTGCGATCTATGCACCTGACCGCTTCCGCCGCAATGCGCGCAAGTCTGCGGTGAGTGTCCAGGCTCGGAACCGTTGCCGGTGCAGCGATCACAGGTCTCTCTTTTAGGCAGTTCAAGGTCCACTTCAGTTCCCTTGGCTGCCTCCCGGAAGGATATGGTCAGGTTGTAGCGCAGGTCTGCACCTGATCTAGCTCTGGGACCACGGCGTCCGAAACCAAAAAAATCACCAAAAATATCTGCAAAGGAATCGAAAATATCCTCAGTAGTTCTGAAACCATGATAACCGTTGCTGTCCACTCCCGCATGCCCAAGATGGTCATATCTCTGGCGTTTTTCCGGATCACTCAGAATTTCGTAGGCTTCGGCCGCCTCTTTGAAAAGAGTTTCCGCTTCAGGGTCATTCTGATTGCGGTCCGGATGATACTTAAAAGCCATTTTCCGATAGGCTTTTTTTATGTCCTCTGGGCTTGCTTCTCGGGAAACGCCCAGCACTTCATAATAATCCCTTCTTTCAGCCATGCCTATTCCACCTTGATTCCAGCCCTGTGTATGGATTTGGAAGGAATGACTTTACCGGCTGCTATTTCGCGCAAACTTGTGACGACATCTTTATTTTTAGTGTCTATCAATGGCTTGTAGCCCTCGCGGTACTGCCTTATCCTTCTAACTGCCATTTGAACCAGCAGGAAGCGGTTATCAACCACTGCCAAGCAGTCTTCAACGGTAATTCTGGCCATAATTTTTCCTCAATGAATACTAAAAAAGATTTGCTGCCTGATCTAAACAAACTATCAAAACAGATCATATATACAAACCTTGACCATACGGTCAAGAGCAAAGAAACTGGATTAAAAAAATATCTTGATTTCAAACAAATCTTTACGCTAAGTTAAGCTTTTAATTTATTGTCATTTACCTCATCCACCAGAAAATTCATAAGCTTATCAGGATAATTCTGTTTGAATTAAAAATGTCAGGCAGGTGGTTGAAGAAACTACTTTTGATTAAAATAAATGATAATAAGTTTTCAGAATAAAAAAGTAAAAACAATATAATACTTTGTTTTTATATGGCAATATCGCTTTTGTGGCAAAAAATAACCCCGGAATGCCTGCTCTAATTCGATATTTACCGCCTTGTTTAAATATATACAATTGATATTTTTATAAAAAAAAACTTATGGGATTTAGAAAAAAACTAAACTATTCTCAGAAAGTCTGTCTTGGAAGATGCGGCAAGCTGATGCTGGAAACAAAAATGATCTATCCAGGTGCTAGAGTAGGAATCGCCCTGTCTGGTGGCGTTGACAGCTGGCTTCTGACCCAGGCCTTGCTTTTTCGTCAAAAAATCGTGCCTTTTCCATTTGAAATCATACTTCTGCATGTAAATCCAGGATTCGAACCTCAAAATCACCAGCCGCTTATTCACTGGCTGAAAAAAAACCCTGTCCCGGCACATATCCAATCAACAGATATCGGCATTAAAGCTCATCAGCCTGAAAACAAAAAATCTTCCTGTTTTCTGTGTTCCTGGAACAGAAGAAAAATCCTTTTTGAACTGTGCAGAAAATACAGCCTGACTCACCTGGCCTTCGGACACAACGCCGAAGATCTGGCTGTCACATTCTTTATGAATATGATTCAAACCGCAAAAGTAGAAGGCCTTTCAGCCCGGGAAAGTTTTTTTGAAGGCCGGCTGACCATAATCCGCCCTTTGCTGCTCATCGAGAAAAAGTATATTCGAAATGCTGCCAGGAAATGGAGCCTGCCTGTCTGGGATAATCCCTGTCCATCGGCTAAAAAATGCAAAAGAGCTGAAATTGAGGAAGCATTTCATCATCTTACTCATGAAAAAATCAAAATTCGTCAAAATATTCTCAATGCGCTGAAAAAATGGCAGGTTGACATCACAATGGACACAGCATAGATGAAACATAATCCGTAAATGTCTTTTTTTCAGCTCTGCTGCTTAAAAAAAATTACTGCTGAAAAATCTTATTCTCCGGTGTTCGTTCCGGAGTTGAGAAATAAACTTTTGGACATCAAGAATTATGATATTTAAAAAATATCAATTTTTAATTTTTAAGTATAAGCATGGATTATGCTCCAGCGCAACTATTCCGGGATGGTTTATCCTCCTGGTCGTTTTTCTGCTTCTGGGTGTAATTATCTCAAATATTTATCTGTGGAATTTTTACCGGGAAAACCATACTGTCAGCGACCTGCTGCAAAGATCAGAAGAAACAGTCAACACCCAAAAGACCCAGCTTATCTCCATGTATCACAAATTAACCGGATTGGAGCAGGACCTGGAAAGGGTCAGGGAATTGGACGGAAAGCTTAGAATTATGCTCAACCTGGATCCACCAAAGCAGACCGCTCAAAAAAATCCGGCAGGAGGCACTCAGGAAACAAGCTTCATGAAATTTGCTTACCATCAGGAATTGTTTGCCAGAAAGATGCATGATTTTATAGATCAGCTGAAAGTCGATGCGCGCATGGAGGAAGTCAGGCAGCAAGAGATACTCATCGCTTTACGCAAACAAAGAGAAATACTTGCCAGCACGCCATCCATCTGGCCTGCTCAAGGACTGGTTACATCAGAATTCGGTTATCGGACTTCTCCTTTTACCGGACAGAGAGAATTTCATCAAGGCATTGACATTTCAGCCCCTGAAGGTACCCCCATATATGCTCCTGCAAACGGCAGGGTCACTTACACTGGTAAGGACGGTGGTTACGGCATTACTCTGGTTATTGATCACGGCCGGGGAATCAAAACCAGATATGCCCATCTGCAGCGCCATCTTGTGTATAAAAAAGATGAAATTTTCCGGGGACAACTCATCGGCTATGTCGGCAATACCGGACGCAGCACAGGACCGCATCTTCATTATGAGGTGCGCATAAACAACATTCCGGTTGATCCCAAAAGATACATCCTGAACTGACTTCTTTCATTAACTGTATGCTTGCTGAAATTGCTGGATACTCTGCGGCTTATTCTTTAAAAACCGGACTACTGCCGCTCAAATGTTCACCCTCAATTAATGGAAACTGAAAAAATGGCTGATGAAAGAAAGGTTCCTGTGGTCATTTCCTTAACCTCTGGCAAAGGTGGAGTAGGTAAGACAAATATCTGCATCAATCTGGCTTATTGTCTGCACAAGCTGGGCAAAAAAACCCTGATTGTAGACGCTGATCTGGGAATGGCCAACGTTGATATCATGCTCGGGCTGACGCCCGGATACAATTTGTTTCATCTTTTTTCAAAAGATTTGTCCCTGAAAAAAATTATTCTGTCCACAGAATACGGTTTTGACGTTCTGCCGGGAGTCTCCGGAGTAGCTGAAATGCTGTCCCTGGATACAGGCCAGAAGCTTGAACTTCTGGAAATAATGGATCAGCTTGAAGATAAACTGGACTTCATGATCGTGGATACCGGAGCGGGAATCAATGACAGTGTGATCTATTTCAATCTTGCGGTTCAGCAAAGGGTTCTGGTCATGACTCCGGAACCTACGTCACTTACCGATACCTATGCACTTATAAAGGTGCTGAAGTTTAATCATGGAGTGGAGCGATTTCGAGTAGTGATCAATATGGCCAAAAACCGCGATGAAGCAATAGATACTTTTAAAAGACTTTCCAAGGCCTGTGATCATTTTCTGAGCGGAGTTTCCCTGGACCTGATTCACACGGTTCCTTTGGATGAAAATGTCAAAAAAGCGGTTTCCCGCCAAAGCCTTTTTTGTCAGTACGCTCCCGATGCAAAGGCTTCCAGAGCAATAATGAGTATAGCTGAGAGCATGGTCGACTGGAAACCGGTCGACCATCTTGACGGAAATATAAAATTTTTTTGGAAAACACTCCTCTTCCAGGAAAGCTTTTGAACTCTGCAGGATCTCTTCAAGTCCAAAATGACACTTCGACACATGAGAACAGCCAAAAATTCTGACAGAACCGGCAAGGATTTTGCAAGTTTCTTTCAGGAGAAAAAAATGCCTGTTAATAAAGATATGCGGATTCTGATAGTTGACGATTTTGCCGCAATGCGTGGGATAATAAGGAATATTCTTAATCAACTGCAATTAGACAATATTGTTGAGGCCAGCGACGGCGCTGCTGCCTGGGAAATTCTGAAAAAAGACGAAATAGATTTTATCATCAGTGACTGGAACATGCCCGGAATGACCGGGATAGAACTGTTGCGCAAAGTCCGGAACAACGAAAAATATTCAGATATTCCCTTTTTGATGGTTACAGCCGAAGCCCAGCAGAAAAACATTCTCGAAGCTGCTCAGGCCAAGGTTTCCGAATACATCATCAAACCCTTCAAGGCGGAAACACTTACTCAGAAGATCAAAAAGATATTTGGATAATGATCAATCATTTGAACCCGCCAAAAAAATATATCAACAGTTAAAGCGTATTACTCATTGTGAATGATTCTCTTCCACTTGGCCCTGATCAGCCCTGGCTTGCTCCATTGGCCGGGTATTCAGATCTGCCCTTCAGGCTGCTGTGCAGGACCTGGGGCTGCAAAGCGGCCTGCACCGAGATGATCAGCGCCAAGGGTCTTGTTTATTCCACAGAAAACACCATGCACCTTTTGCGGACTTGTTCCAGAGATTTTCCTTTGATTGTTCAAATTTACGGAAGCGATGTCATCAGCATAAGCAAAGCTATGGACAGACTTCTGGAAATGGGTTTTAAATATTTTGACCTGAACTGTGGCTGCGCCGTAAAAAAAGTGACCAGAACAGGCTCCGGAGCGGCCTTGCTGAAAAATCCTTCTTTGCTTGTAGACATGATCGCGGTCATGGCTGAAAAGGCAGGCAGAAGCAATGTAGGGATTAAGATGAGGCTTGGCTGGAACAATGATAACCCGGTCTACCTGAATCTGGCCGAGCCTCTGGCCGGAGCAGGGGCGGGATGGATAACTCTTCATCCACGGACTGCGGTTCAGATGTTTTCCGGCAGGGCGGACTGGTTGGCACTTAAGAAATTAAAGGAGATCTCCAAAGTTCCAGTAGTGGCCAGCGGCGACCTGTATACTGCTGAAGATGCATTTAAGTGTGTTAAGGAAACAGGAGTTGACACGGTTATGTTCGCCAGAGGAGCCCTAATGGATCCTTCCATAGCCAGGCGTTATCTGAATCTGCTCCAGGGAAGGGCTGATCTGCCCCGGAGCCAGATATTCATTCATAAGTTGTGCATGCAGACCATTGCTAATTACCGAAGATTTTCAACATCCCCAAGGGCTGCCCTGAAATTGCGCAGCCTGCTGCCAAGAATCATACGCTGCCTGCCCGGAGCCAGGGAGTTGCGTCAAAGGATTATAAAGTGTAAAGATTGGAAGGAGATGGAAGATGCTCTAATAGTTTTGCAAGGAAGATGATTTTGGATGGACAAAAAGATTCTGCTGGCTGAGAGCGCTGGTTTCTGTATGGGAGTCAGCCTGGCACTGAGTAAATTGGATACTGCCATGTCCAGAAGCACTCAAAAGCGCATTTTCACCTATGGCCCCATAATTCACAATCCTCAGGTCCTTGAATATTACCGGAAAAAAGGCATCAGGATAATTGATCACTGGCAGAATCTTGAGTCCGGGGATGTAGTGCTTATAAGAGCCCATGGTATTCCGCTGCATACAGAGGAAAAGCTGAGGGAGAGAAACGTTGACATTCTTGATGCGACATGTCCCAAAGTGAAAAAGGCCCAGCTGCTGATCCAAAAAAACAGCGCACACTCAGATTGCCTGCTCATTTACGGTGAGCTTGACCATCCCGAAGTAAAAGGGCTTTTAAGCTATGCCCGTTGCCGGGCTTATCTTTTTGAAAACAAGCATGAACTTAAAAATCTGCCTTTAAGTCCGCAAATCCATTATTGTCTGGTCGCCCAGACCACCCAGGACCGGCAGGAATTTTTAAACATCGGACAAATGCTTAAACAAGATCTGGACCAGGATATAATTATCCTGGATACTATTTGCGACGCTACAAAAAACCGGCAGACCGAAACCATTGATATCGCCAAACAGGTGGAGTGCATGATCGTGGTCGGGGGCCGGGAAAGCGGAAACACCCGCAGGCTTTATCAGGTGGCCCAGAAATATTGCCCCAGGTGCCTGCATATCGAAACCAGGGCGGAAATAGATCCTGAGCTTATTTCAGGATTAAGCAGGGTGGGCCTTACCGCAGGTGCTTCCACTCCCGACTATACCATTCATGAGATTTATAAAAATCTGGAAAGCATTCTTGAACGCCATTAAGCCAGAGCATCAGAAAACAGCGTCCACAAGCAGGTTATCGCGGTGGATAGCTTCCGGATACAGACACTCACCAATCAGCCTCTCAATATCGCCTGATTTTCTGCCTTTTATCAGTCGAAGTTCCGCAGCCTTGTAATTGGTCAGGCCAACTGCCGGCGGTCTTGCGCTGTTTTCTTCCTGAATCTTGACCAGGGCTCCCTTGCCGAAATTTCCCCTGACTTCAACAATTCCGGCAGGCAAAAGACTTTTATTCTGCTCAAAAACAGCTCTGGCTGCGCCGCGGTCAATCAAGATCTCTCCTGCCGGTTCCTGGTTGTAGGCAAACCAGAACTTTCTGCTGGATACGCTCTTATCCAGGGGGAGTATCCACGTTCCCAGATCTTCTCCGCTGAAAGCCTTCTCCAGGCCAAACCTGTCCTTGCCGGACATGATCAGTGTGGGTATCCCCAATTGGGCTGCCTTGCGCGCGGCCAGCAGTTTGCTGTGCATCCCGCCGCTGCCCAGGTGGGTTTTGCCTTGACACATTTCTTCCAGAGGCTGAGCGTTTATGTCCCGGATACAGCTTATGCGCCGGGCATCAGGATTTTCCAGGGGGTTTTTCTGAAAAACACCGTCGGCTGAAGTCAGATTAACAAACAGGTCTGCTTCGACAAGATTCAGGACCATGACCGCCAAGGCATCATTATCTCCAAACCTCAGCTCCTGTACCGCGACAGTATCATTTTCATTAATGATGGGTACCGCGCGCCATTCCAGAAGCTGGAGCATGGTATTGCGTGCGTTTATGAACCTCTCCCGGCTCTTGAGATCGTTTCTGGTCAAAAGAATCTGAGCGGTGATTTTGCCGAAGCGACTGAAGACTTCGTCATACGCATGCATAAGCCTGCTTTGACCTACGGCTGAAGTTGCCTGCTTGAAAACCAGGTCGTTTTTGCTTTTGCAGGAAGACAAAACCTTACATCCTGCAGCAACTGCCCCGGATGAGACCAGAATAATATCCATGCCCCGATCATGAAGCAGTGAAATCTGGTCACCCAGCCTGCTGATGACCCTCAGATCCAGCCCTTCTTTGTCGGTTAGCACTGCACTGCCGATCTTGATCACCACCCGCCTTGTTCCGGCGAGTATTTTGCTGGTCTCCTCTTTGCAAAAGCTCATAATTTATATATATCCTAAGAATCCGGCTTGGACAACCGGTAATATGTATTCCACATGGCTCCGAGCAGATCGTCAACACCTTGGCCATGAAGCGCGGATATAAGAAAAACTTTTGCAGAAATAAGCCTAAGTCCTGCTTTGACTTTTTCCAGTTCCCGATCATCCAGAAGATCTATTTTGTTCAAGGCAAGAATCTGTTCTCGAGCGGCCAGCTCAGGAGAATACTGCTTCAGCTCACTGTTCAGCACTTCAAAACCATTCAGGGGATTGTCCGGATCAAATTCCTCGACACTCAGGATATGCACCAGAAAAACAGTTCTTTCAACATGTCTTAAAAATCTGTCTCCAAGGCCTTTACCCTTATGCGCCCCGGAAGTAAGACCGGGTATATCTGCCACGATCATCCGCCTCTCCCGGTCATCTCGAAGCACGCCCAGGTTGGGAGTCAAGGTAGTGAAGGGATAGCTTCCGATTTTGGGTTTGGCCGCTGAAATGCGGGCAATGAGTGTGGATTTGCCTGCATTGGGCAATCCCAACAGGCCGGCATCAGCCAGGACTTTCAGCTTGAGTTTGACCCTCAGTTCCAGGCCTTCTTCACCGGGCTGAGCGAAACGCGGCGCTCGCATTGTGGCCGACTTGAAGTGAGTATTGCCTTTCCCTCCCCTGCCCCCGGGAGCAGCTAAAACATTTTGCCCGGGATGCACCAGATCAGCCAGCAACTCCTCCTGCCCATTTTTAGTTGTGAATAACTGGGTACCTAAAGGAACCTTTATGTACAAATCCTTACCTGATCGTCCTGATTTTTGTCTGCCCATGCCCGGAAGACCTCTTTCCGCGGCATACATGCGCTGACGTTTTAAGTCGTACAACGTGAGCAGTTTGGGATCGCCCTGGAAGTAAACACTGCCTCCATTTCCACCGTCTCCCCCATCAGGGCCTCCTTTAGGAATATACCTCTCCCTGCGGAAGGAAACGCAACCGTCACCTCCTTTACCAGAACGGACAATAATTTCAGCCTCATCAACAAAGCGCATCAGGCAGCCTCAAAAAAAGGCCGCACGGAGAAATACCCCGGCGGCCGTTAAAAAAATATTCAGAAAAACAAAAATCAGGCGGTTGCGGGAATAATGCTCACCCTGGTCCGGACTTTTTTCTTCCGGGTATACTTGTCGTACTTTACCACTCCGTCAGACAGGGCAAAAAGAGTGTAGTCCCTGCCCACTCCGACATTTTGGCCAGGATGTATCTTGGTGCCAAGCTGACGGACCAGAATATTGCCTGCCCGAACAGCCTGCCCTCCATATCTCTTTACTCCTCTACGCTGACCCTGACTGTCTCTTCCGTTCCTGGAGCTTCCACCGGCTTTTTTATGTGCCATTTTCCATCCTCCCGGCTACGCTTCAATGCTTTTGACTTTAACAGCTGTAAAGTCCTGGCGATGGCCCTGCTTTTTGCTGTAGCCTTTGCGTCTCTTCTTTTTAAAAACAATGATTTTTTTGTCCCGATCATGTTCCAGGACATCACATATTACTTTGACATTTTCCAGGTAGGGACGGCCGAATTGTATATCGTCGTCTTGTCCCACTGCCATGACCGTATCCAGGACAACCTCTTCTCCAGGCTCCTTATCCAGCCTGGCAAGCTTGATCCTCTGTCCGGCCCTCACCCGGTACTGCTTTCCCTTGCTTTCAATTATTGCAAACATCCCAACCTCCCGTATAGAAAAGAATTCTATAACCAAATAATAAATACCAGTCAAGCATTATCAGCATTGCCAAAAAAATTATATGCTTCTGGCCAGAAACAGGATCTGAACCTTCGATGCTCCAGCTTTAAGCAAGGTCCTGGTGCATTCTTCCAATGTAGAGCCGGTGGTAAAGATGTCATCGATCAATAGCACGGAACACGACTCAACCTGATCAGCCCGGGCCAGAAAAACCCCTTTGAGAGCCTTCAGCCGCTCTTTACGTGCCAGCGTGCTTTGTGCCGGGGTATATACCTGCTTTATCAAAGCCTGTTTACGCACAGGCACATTCAAACTGCGCCCCAGAATACGAGCCAGCTCCAGACTTTGATTGAAGCCTCGCTCCCTGAGTTTTTTTTCGTGTGCTGGAACCGGAACGAGGATATCGTTACCTGTCAGACCGTGCATTCTGCAGGCCTTGGCCAGCAGATCGCCAAGCACCTTACCCAGGCCAAGGTCACCCTTGAACTTGAATTCAAGGATCAAGTCCTTCAACAAACCCTGATATGCTCCAAAAAAGCCCATCTCATCCCAGGAAAAAGGTCTTATCCTGCATTCCAGACAAGTGTAGGCAAAAGTATCTTCCAATGCGTAAATCCTTGCGCAGTCAGGACAGAACCCTCCGCTTCGCATGCGCAAAAGACCCGCGCATCCCGGGCAAAGCACCGAGTGGTCTCGGACTGAATCCTGAACAAGCCCGCAGATCTGACATCTGCATCCTCTAATAAGCTCCCAGAATGCTCTGAGCTTTAAACAAGCCTTTAAATCAGGCATTGGCAAGATCTTGCAGCAATTGATTCATGCTTAAAACCTTAAAATATTAAAAACCATTAGACTTACAGCCAAAAATCTATTCGGAAAAAAAGAATTCCATCATCAACTCTTTTCAATAAACCTTTTGACCAACTCCCTGGACTCAGGATCTGTGGTAAGGTCATTTTTTTGATCCAGGCCTCTTAAACATAAATCTTCAAGAGCATAACCGAAAGGCTGTAAAAAGTATTTCAGACTGATAAGACTGCCTTTAAAAAGAAGCTCACCTTTCCTGCGTCCGGCCACCAGTACGCAAAAGGCTCTCATTAAGGCCTTCTCTGGGGCGCCCTTTTGCATCCAGGCTTCGTAAAAACTTTGCCCCCTATCGATCAGCGCCTTGAAAACTGCGGGGACATGGTAAAAGTATACAGGAGAACAAAAGTAAACCTTCCCTGCAGAGTTTATTGCAAGCAGAATTTCCTGAACATCGTCCCTGTCTGCCAGTACACAGCGGTTGTCAGTAGTCTTCAAGCAGCCTCTGCATCCCTGACAGGGAATAATACTTTTATCCCTTAAAAAAATCAGATCGCAGGATTCTCCCCTATCCGCCAGTGTCTGGACAACAATTTCTGCTGCTTTGTCGCTGTTCCCTTTTTGCCTGGGACTGCAGCCAATGACCAGAATATTTTGCATGTTCATACTAAATTTATTTGCGTATGAATTCGGCCCGAAGAAAACAGCCGCTCCTGTGTATCACCATATTCCAATCCGGATTGAAGGCGGCAAGTCCGGAAAAAACCGATAGAGACTGAAGCGTGACCAGCACAGTAACTTTGTCCAGCCTGGTATGCCGGAGATGCCAGCACACCTCCTGTTCCACACCTCAACACTTATTGCGCAGATCCAGCCAGACAGAATCTGTGCCTTTTTCTCTGCAGCGTCGGCTTTTTAGGTTTACAGCAGCAGGGCATAGTCTTTTTGTCATTGTTGCAAACTTAAGTAAATGTATAAATAAAATCAGATCAGGAGTCAGTTCCTGAATAAGCTGCTTTCACATTATGGCCTAAATAAATTTCTTGTCCTGAAAAAATGGATTATGCTGTTTTTCCTCGAGAATGCTGCTTTGAGGACCGTGCCCTGAATAAATCATGGTTTCCTGCGGCAGAATGAATATCTTGTCTCTGACGGACTTTATCAACACGTCCATATCTCCGCCTGGAAAGTCTGTTCTGCCCACTGAGCGATGAAATATAAGATCCCCGACAAATACCGCCTTTAATTCAGGAAAATAAAAAGACAAACTTCCTGGTGTATGACCGGGTGTGGCCAGTACATGATATTCATGTCCTGCAAAACTATGGGCTCCTTCGCTTAAGTCTTCAAAGTCAAAAGCAGGAGTTTCCGGAAAGTCCATAAATCCCCCTGAGCCTACTTCCGTATCCATAAGAAACCTGTCGGCTTCAGGAGCAAGAATCCTTGCCCCGCATGCTTCTGCCAGATTTGCGTTCCCCTGTATATGGTCAAAATGCAGATGAGTGTTCAAAATAATCTGCAGGTCAAGACTGTTGTCTTTTAAATATCTGATCAGCTTATCCGGCTCTCCGCCAGGATCTATAACCAGGGCTTCATTTTGGGTATGCAGGAGATAACAGTTTGTCTGCAGCACACCCAGGGCAAAAATCTTTGTCTTCAACATAATCGCTCCTCTCAAAGAATGGCTGTTGAATATTTATCTATAGGGGTTCAATCATTATTTCTTCAAGATTCTTCCTTCTGGAAGAACCCTGCTCAGCCGGGTGACCTACAGCAACTACAGCCATGAGTTCAAGTTCTTCGGCCTTGGTTTTCAATATCTTATGCACCTGGTCTTCCTGGTTAAGAATCTCACCCAGCCAGACAGCGCCAAGCCCCAGGCCGTGAGCTGCCAGCAGCATGTTCTGGATACACGCACCCGCAGCCTGACAATCTTTTTCATGATGGTATTTGGAATTTTTGTCCAGGAAAACTGCAATCAGTGTTTTGGCTTCGCTGATAATCCGGCTGTATTTGGTACATGACTGCAGCATATCCTTTCTTTCATCTTCTGACCCAAGTACCAGAAAACGCCAGGGCTGGTTATTCAGACCGCTCGGAGCCCATCTTCCAGCTTGAAGAATACGCAGAATGTCCTCATTATTCACTGCTTCGCCAGTGTACTTTCGGATGCTTCTTCTGGTAAAGAGGCTTTCAAAAATATCCATAACTTACTCCGTTTATACAGGTTTTTTTATCAGGATTATTAGTTAATTGTAAAAAATTTTTTTTTCAACCCATTAAAGACTAGGCACAGCATGCAGTGTTCAGAGCTGGACATAAATATACTCATAAGCTAGATTCCTGATGTACAGTTCTTCTGCGCTGTTGATTTACAATTATTCTAAAAAAAGATAATATTATTATCTTTTTTTAGAATAAACCAGTTTCTATCCGTAAAATCTTTTTTTTGGGTAACGAAACTGTCGGTTTTCAATCCGTAAGCAAGGGTTTTTTTCTTTTGGCAAGGAATACAAGCAATTATGAGGAAGCGCATCTTAAGTGCGTTGGTGAATAATTACACGGAATGACCTGGCTGCATGCACCGCGCAGACAGGCACAGACAAAAGGAAAAAGAACCGTTTCCGGATGAAAGCTGTTAAGTGAAAACAAGTTGATGATGCTTTTGAAAATCAGAGCTGTCCATGATCCTCTCAATTATCAGACAAATAACCAGCTTTAACGCGGCCCTATGTAGTCAAGTATGGATAAAAGCGATCTGATCCTGTTTGAATCCGTTCTTAAGGATTCGCTGGCGTCTTTCATAGACTTTTCAGCATACAGTCTGTACTTTCCCCGGGAAATTCCTCCGGTCATGCACAATGGTGAGAAAATAATTCCTTTAGTTGAAAAAGACAGAACCCTGTTGCCCCTGGTCCACCAGGAACAGTTTCTGGGCATTTTTATGGCCAGAGGCACCTCTCAGGAAAAAATAAATGATCTGTCCGGCATTCTGCCTGAAATTGTTTCTTTGTGCCTGGATAAGGTTATACTGCACAAATCGTCTATAACCGATCATCTGACAGGTCTTTATAATCAGAATAAATTTTTGCAAATCACAGAGAACGCGGTTGAAGACGTCCTTGCCGGTCTGTGTCTGGAAGGGGCCGAGTCACTGGATGGAGGGCTTAATCGATACAGTGCGTCTTTTTGCGTTATGCTCTTGAATCTGGACCGATTTAAAAGAATTAATGAAGTGTTCGGTTATGCTTTTGCAGACAACGTTCTGAGGGAGCTGGCCGGACAGATCGTGGAAGAACTTCCTGAGCAGGCAAGGGCGGCCAGGTTTGAAAATGATACACTGGCTGTATTCTGGCCCCAGAGCACCCCTGTCAAGTGTCGTGAACTTTCCGAAAATCTGAGCAGAAAAATACCTTCTCGTGTCTTTGAATACGGTGTCTCCGGAGAAAAGCTGTCCCTTAATGCCTGCATCGGATGGTCCATATTTCCTCAGGACATTAAAGGTCCTGAGTTTAAAAGGCCTGCATTTGAACTTGCCCACCTGATCTGTCAGAAAGCCCGCGAAGCTTTAAAAGTTGCCAAAGAGAACGGCCCCGGCACATCCTATGCCTTTGGACAGATACTCTCCCAGGGTGGGATTGTTCTGGAGGTCCTGCCTTTGAACAGGCTCATCATCAATCTGGGCAAAAACGTGGATGCGTCTGAGGGACAGAAGTTCATGGTCTGGTCGCAAAAATTCAATGGTCTCTCCAGAGTCCTGCAGAAACCCACTCATTCATCAATCGGGCATTACCCCCCGATTCATAAGGGTGAAATCGCCATTCAGGATGTCCAGGAACGCATGTCTATCGCGGAAGTCCTTTATCTCAACGATCCAGCCTGGAAAATCGAACCAGGGGACAAGCTGAGCATGCTGGCGGAAAGGGACAGCTTCCTTGAAAAACAGGCTCCTGCAGGACAGAAAGTTCACTCTAAAGATCTTTTTACCGGACTTTATGCTTACCGTGACTTTATGTCCTTATGGACAAAGGCCAGATTAAAAGACAAGTTCTTCTGCATGGCCATGCTTAAACTGGAAGGTGTAGGCAGGCATCAAAAAAGCGAAGGCATTGAAGGCGAAAATCTTATCCTGGAAATCACCAGAAAAGTGGACAAGCTTTTTGCCTCCAAGACACTCGGTGGACGCTACAGTTCGAACTGTTTGATATTCTATCACCCCGATCAGGGATGTAGCGACCTGAAAGATATCTGGATATCTCTGATAAAGGATTTGTGGACCAATAACCGTTTATCTGCCTGTGCAGGGCTGACAGAATTTCCCTGTCTGAACTACGCAAAAACTGATTCTCTGGAAAACTGCCGCAAAGCCCTGGAACACGCCGGGCTCACATCCCCTCCGAAACTGGCCTGCTTTGACAGCATAACCCTTACTGTCAGCGCTGATTCCATGTTTACACAGGGAGACACATTCGCAGCCCTTGAAGAATACAAGCAGGCTCTGGCTGCGGATGAAAAAAACACCCTGGCCCGCAACTCCCTGGCAATCTGTTATGCGAGGCTGGGCAGAATGGAACTGGCCAGGCAGCATTTTCAGGAAATTACCAGCATGGATCCTGAGAACATACTGGCCCGGTACAACCTGGGCTGTGTGTGCATAAAACAGGGTGATGCTCTTGAAGCTGAAAAATTTTTTTCCAGGTGTCTGGATATTGAGCCCGAACATGCCTTCAGCCTGTTTCGTCTGGGCCAGCTGGCTGAAAATGATCAGGAGTACGCCAAGGCTGAAAAATTTTATATTATGGCCGGACAGACAAGTTCCGGAGATCCACTTGCTCCCAGACACCTTGCCCGGCTGTACTGGAAACAGGGACATAAGGAAAAGAGCCGCGAATTTCTGCATCAGGCTTTGCTCAATAATCCCAGAGACGCCTTTTCATTGAATCTTATGGCCAAAATATATCTTGAAAATGGAGATGATCCTGAAATTGCCGAATCTCTGGCCAGACAGGGAGTGGCTCTAAGACCTGATGTTAGAGAATTCTGGCTGGATCTGGCTGAAATCTTAAAGGCCGGAGGAAAGGAAGGACAGGCGGCCCAGGCAAGATCCAGGGCCTATGGATAATGAGTTACGCTGATATCGGTAACTGGCCTGCAAAACGGCTTTCTGTCCTGGAGCGGGTATTTTTCTTTTGGCAGAAAAGAATTCAAGCAAACATGAGAAGGCAAATCTTAACAGCTGAATCCGTGAAGTCATTTTTTGCAGCCTGATTGCTCCTGCAGGTTTCGGGGTTTGGTCCGGCACCTACTTTTATCAAATGTTAAGCTTTCCTGTTTTGCTGACAGGATTAAAAGTAGGCGCCGGACGGCTGTTCGGCCAAATTTCAGAACCTGTTTTCACGGATTCAGGTTTTTTTATTGAACTGGAATTCTTATATCCTACAGCTGTTTGACAAGAGCAGAAAATAAATTATATTTGTTTTAATGATTAATTTTTTGCTTTTTCCCCTCTTCATTAGTCATATCCATTTGTGAAGAATTCTGATCATTCGTCTGGACATCGATCGTGATTATTGCCGGACTGCTGATTATAAATTTTTATCCTCAGATGTTCATTTTTTTCCATTAGCGACTAAAAAGCGGAAAATATTATCCAATTTATAGTCGCAACCATTCTTAATTTATTTATACTCAGTATCAGATTCATTTGCTCCTGGCTGAAATCTTAAGCTGACATGAAAATAGCCATAAGATATCATGGAGGTTTTATATGCATAAACCGAAATATGTAAATGACATCAGAAAAATATCCGGGCTGGATCAGTCTGAAATTGAACAGTTGATTCAGGTCATGGATAAATTCGAATTCAGAGCCAATGAATACTATTTATCACTTGTAAACTGGGATGATCCGGATGATCCCATAAGAAGAATCATCATCCCTTCGGTTCACGAACTGGAACCCTGGGGCCAGCTGGATGCCTCAAATGAGCAAAGCTATTCCGTGCTTCCGGGATTGCAGCACAAGTACGTGAGCACGGCTGTATTTTTAGCCAGTGATTCATGTGGCGGTTATTGCCGCTATTGCTTCCGCAAACGACTGTTTATTCATCCCGAACAAAGAGAAATTCTGACCGATCTTGAAGCCGCATGCGATTATGTGCGCAATCATCCGGAAATAAATAACGTCCTGATAACCGGGGGAGACGGGCTGATGCTGTCCACCTCCAGACTTGAAAATATTATTGCGCGGCTGCGCGGGATTGATCATGTGAAAATCATCCGCATTGGCACCAGGCTCATGTCCTACAATCCCTACCGGGTGCTGAACGACCCGGGTCTTCTGGAACTGGTGCGAAAATACAGCCTGCCGGAGAAGAGAATATATTTTATGCTCCATTATTCTCATCCGCGGGAAATGACCGATACAAGTCTAGAAGCTTGCGACAGGCTGATAAAAGCCGGGGGCATTCTTTGCAATCAAACACCCATGCTTCGGGGGGTAAACGATGATCCTTATGTGCTGGGAGATCTGTTCAATCGGCTCTCCTATGCCGGGGTTGCTCCTTATTATATCTTCATCTGTCGGCCTACCATAGGCAATAAGCCGTATGCAGTGCCTGTTGAAGAAGCATTCAATGTGTTTCAGAACGCAAGGAGCATGTGCTCCGGCCTGGGCAAAAGAGCCAAGCTGACCATGTCTCATGCCACCGGAAAGATCGAAGTCCTGGCATTGACCGATGAAAACATCATCTTTCGATATCACCGGGCCGCCGATCCTGACGAAAGCGGCAAAATCCATATATGCAAACGAAATCCGGAAGGTTACTGGTTCGATGACTACCAGGAGATACTTGAGAGTATCCCGGTAGAAGACCCGCAACAGACGGTAAACTTCCAGAACTGAGCTGCTTAAGGTCCGGATCTTTAAGCTCCGGACCTCAAATTTTATCCTCAATCAGGCTGTCAAAACAGGCGGGAAGATCCTGCTCATCTTCCATAGTTTGGTCATAAATTTTATTCCCTGTGCCCGGAAACATGAAATCTCCACTGGCAATAAACATATTCGGGGTGTCTGTCTGGAGGGGCGAACAGGCAGTCCACCCGGATCTGAGGATCTATTACAGCCGCAAACGCTGAGAACTCTTTCAGGTGCATGTCCTTGCAGTTATACTCACCCAGTCCATGCTTTTTTCTGCCCTCCTGAGCAGGACATGAAGGTACTGTGAGCAATAGTTCATTCTCACGAATCTGTACCTGGTAATCGATCATCAGGCTCCAGGCGAAATGCTTAAAGGCCTGCATAAATCCTTGAATGCCTTTTTCGCGAATGCCGAAGCGCTCAATTATATCTTTTGCAGCCAGACGGCCTACTTTTTCCCAGACAGCCGCGTTGACCTCTTCTGCAGCTTCGAGTCCGGCTTTCTTTTCAATGTTGATGAACCAGAACGCATCCGCCAGTCTCAGCTGCCATAAAAGTGTTCCGGCCTGCTTTTTCAACTGATCATAACTCATCCGGTCCAGATCTGAGCCAGGCATTTTCACTCTCCTTTGGAATCTTTTTCCTTTTCATCTCCTGCAAAGATTGATAATTTAAATTTGTAAAACTTATAGTAAGTAATTATTTATTCGAGAATTTAATTGATAACTGCACCCGGTGCAATTAATCAGCTTGATCTGCGATGATTTTGAACGTGCTTGAACTTTAATTCCAATAAAAAAGGAAGTATAGACATGGAAGAGCTGTCTGAATTCAAGGATCTGCCCATTAACTGGGACATCGAACCGGCTGATGCCGTAGCCTTGCATCTTGAATGGGGTAATACGGCATTTACCGGCATACATCAAGATTCTGATTCTGAAACCTATTATTTTTCCATTGATTCATGGGAGGAGCCGTATATTCTGCGCCTGCAAAAGATGACCAAAGACGGATCAGAGACATTGTACGAAATGATACTACCCAAACGCTTCTGGGAATGCTGCAGAGCCAGGGGCGTGCACGGACTCCCTCCGGAAGTCAAGGAATGGCTGCAGCAAATGCTTTAATTTATAGTTATGACCGGACAATGTCCTGATAAATATTTTTTCCATACGAATCACGCTGCACGCAATTTTCCCTGAAGGCCATGTTGTATATTTGTCAGCAAAGGTTAATAAATAAATTTGCCTGTATTCCAGAACAACTGCCCAATTATTTTGTTCCTTTCTCGGATAGTAAGCCTTTTTTTCACCGCGGTCTGATTTATTACCGGCACCAAGATCAGATCAGCCTTATCGCCTATCCGCTGTCCCCGAATCCATCCAGCCTGCCGCTGGGCATGCATGTTCAGCACCTGACCCGAAAACTTAAGCCCGGAGAGCTGAAAATCATCTCTCCGGTGGACCTTGGAATCGATTCTTACAAACAGACGCGCAGGGAAACAGATCACTATTACTGCCTTGAGCTAAAAAAAATCAACATTGGTGTCAAACTGCGCAACATGCTGAACAGAGCAGCCAGGGAAGTTTATCCTGCTGTGGCCCGGGAATTCACCCGGGAACATCTTAAAATTTTGACCGGATTTCTGCGGTTCAAGGGTCTGGACCGGGAAAAAGTTCTTTTCTTTCATCGCATCCCGGAGTATCTGGCTGAATCGGATACCGCCTTTATTATTGAGACCAGAAAACTTAAAACTCACGAATTAGTGGCTTATGATATCCTGGATTCATCATCCGGGGGGTATGCTTTTTATCTTTTCAACATCACAGGAAGTGAATCAAGAAAGATACCCGGGATAAACGATCTTATGCTGCGTGAAGCCATCCAGGCGGCACTTGATCGCGGCAGCATTTATATGAACATGGGCCTGGGGATAAATAAAGGGGTGATCGCCTTTAAAGCCAAGTGGGGGGCTTTTCCCTTTTTGTCATACAATTTTTATCATTTCAGCAGGAAATTCAGCTGGAAAAAAATTTTCAGAGCAGGTTGATTTCATGAACAAACAACAATTAATGACCGGCTGGAAAAGAATACTCAGCCTGCAGCAAAGGGCAAGAGACAGATATTTAAGCGGCATGCTCATCCACAAGCCTGAAAATATTTATTATTTAACTTCAGTATATCCCAGTGAACCTTCTTTTCTTATTCTGCCCGCAGACGATGAGCCTGAACTGGTGGCTCCCAGATCAATTCTTGTTGAGGCCAAGAACGACTCACTGGTACCGGTGGTGCCCGGGGATTTGAATATTGCCCGGACCGCCTATGATCGGCTTCTGGCCAAAAAATTGCTCAAAAAAGCTCCTGATACCGTGGTCAAGGGAATTTTTCGCAAAGTAAGTGAATCTCCGATAGGTCTGGAGCTGAACTATCTAAGCGTCTTTCTGTTTAATTTTTTCAACATCCGGAATTACGCGGATATCAGCGTTGAGATTAACAGTCTGCGTGAAATCAAAGACAGCTTTGAAGCGGAACTTATCGGCAAGGCCTGCCGGATAGCAGACCAGGCCATGGAATACGCCAGGGGAAGAATTGTTTTGGGGATGACGGAGAAGAAACTCTCCGGCATATTTGATTCCAGAGCCAAGGCTCTGGGTGCTGAAGAAAGCAGGTGCAGGGTCAGAAGCGGAGAGAACACCTCTTTGGCCTACTCCAGATGGATGGACGGGGAACTGGTCAAAGGACCTCTTCTTGTTGAATACGGCGCCAGGGTCAAGGGTTACTGGTCGGAAATGACCAGAATGTTTTACCTGGGATCAAGACCTGAGACTTCTTTTCTGGAAAAATACAATCTGTTGCTCAATGCCAGATGCCAGGCTCTGGAATGCATGCATCCGGGACAAAGCATTTTCGGGCCGGAATCCAGAATCAGGGAGGTCTTCAGAGAGAAAGGACTGGAAAAAAACATGATCTATACCGCGGGACACGGCATCGGCCTTGAGATTCACGAAGAGCCTTTACTCGGGTCTCCGCCTGCCGGCAAAGAAAGAGAGGAAAAATCGCTTCTGGAGAAGTCCGGTCTGGGCAGCTCGCTGCTCTCCCTGTCCAAAGAGGTGGGAAAAACAAAGGAGCCTGAACTTCAAAAAGGTCATATAGTGGCCCTCGAACCTGCCCTGTTCTTCCCCGGCCTGGGAGTATGCGTTAAAGACATTGTCCGCATAAGCGACAAACCGGTTTTATTATCCACACTTTCCACTCATCCTGATGATCTGCTTGTTTAAAATAAAGATTTACCTGCAAAAAGCCATGAGACCAAACTTCAGTATGGTTCAATGCTGATAAACATTTGCTTTTACTGATCCTCTTATCCCTAATCTGTAATCCCTAACCCAGAACCCGTAAGCCTGCAAAAGGAGTTTTTGCAGGTTTTCAATATTGGACAAAAAGTTCAGTGCGCGTTCTTTTCAGCTGCAAGTCGAACCGCCAGCGCAAAAGCCTTACTCAGGCTGCCTGATCCGGCCCTGCCTGTACCTACAAGATCATATCCTGTCCCGTGATCCACCGAAGTCCGCACAACGGGTAAACCCAGAGTAATATTTACGCATTGCCCGAATTCAACCAGTTTCAAAGGACCAAGTCCCTGGTCATGATACATGGCCAGCACTGCTGAGAACTCGCCCTGGAAGGCCCGGTAAAAAATTGTATCCGCCGGATAAGGACCCATGACGTTCAATCCTTCCTTTCCGGCCTGGTCTACAGCCGGAGCAATTATATCCAGTTCTTCTCTTCCTATCCTGCCCTGCTCTCCCGCATGGGGATTGAGCCCGCATACTCCAATAGGTTTTTTTCCCAGGCCCAGACGGATGGTGAACGCACTGGTCAGCCGCAGGCAGCTGAGTATCTTTTCTTTGGAAATCATCTCCGGCACCCTGCGCAGCGGATGATGTGTGGTGACAAGACTTACTCTCAGCCTCTCTCCGCATAGATGCATGCACACCCGGTCCTTATCAACACCCAGTTCATGAGCCAGGAATTCTGTATGCCCGGGAAAATCAAATCCGGCCTGAATAAGCAGGGATTTATTAAGAGGTCCGGTCACCAGAGCCGCATCAGGGTTGGATTTTAAGAAATCGCAGGCTGCCTTGAGAGCCGCTCCGGCTGCAAATCCGCCCTGGATATCTTTTTGCCCCGGTCTAAGGACAATTGATTCCAGTCCGGCAGGCTGATACAGATAAATACCCGGTCCGGTCCGCAGAGCCTGTTCAGGTCTGCTTATCCTGGACCAGCTTACTTGCCGGCCGCCAAGTTTATGGTGATGGTATGTGAGGGCTTTTTCCAGGCCTATGATCAAGATGACATGTTTTTGGGTCATCCTGTTCACATCTGCCAGAAACAGAAGCTCAGGTCCCAGCCCGTTAGGATCGCCCATTGTGTATACAAGAACGGCCATAAGCTTTATTCAGCAGACAGGTCCAGACAATCCTCATAAAAAATGCACTGATTCTGATCGCAATAACCGTGGCTCGCTCGGGCGAAGCAGTCAAAATTTCCTTCTTCGCGCTGAATGACCCGGACAGCTTCTATCTTGGTCACTGCAAAAGGCATCTTGATCCCTTTCTCGCGGGCAATAAGCCTTATCTCTTTCATTTTCATGCCGTTTTCCTCCGAAAATCAGTCATTTTACGTGTTAGCCGGGAGCTTTTCCTTTTGGACCAATGCGCCAAAAAAAATCATAAGTCATAGCCGAAATCTCTATAAAGCTGTATATACTCTTCTGCAGAGCGCCGCCAGGAAAAATCAGCCCGCATTCCGCGTATGATCATTTCTTTCCAGGCATCTGCGTCCTGATATAAATTTAGAGCATTCTTGATTTCATCAAAAAAGTTCAGGACAAGGGGCTGCTGGAAAATAAAACCTGTGGCGTTTTCATCAGGATAGGGAATAATTGTATCTTTAAGACCTCCTACAGCCGTAGCCACTGGTGGTGTGCCGTAGCGCAAGCTGTACATCTGGGTCAGACCGCACGGTTCGTATCTTGAGGGCATCAGAAAAATATCCGTTCCAGCCTGTATTTTATGAGCCATTTCTTCGGTATAGCCGACTATGCCCGCCACATGACCCAGAAAACGCTCAACCATGTTCATAAGCTCATTTTCATACCTGAAATCACCTTCTCCCAGGATTACAACCCCAACGTTCAGGCTGACCAGCTCAGGAATCAGTTCCATTAAAAGATCTATTCCTTTTTGGTCGCGCAGTCTGCCGATAAAACCAAGTACCGGTCTGGAGAGAAGCTTGTCCGAAAGATTCAGGAGTTTGAGCAGATCCTTTTTGCATAAATGTTTGCCGTATAAGTCATCATAGGAATAGTTGGCTTCCAGAAACCTGTCTTTGGAAGGATCCCAGATTTCATAGTCGGAACCGTTTAAAATTCCCTGCAGGTCACTGCTGCGGGTCTGAAGAATGCCTTCCAGGCCGCAGCCGAATTCCGGCGTAATGATTTCTTCTGCATATGAGGGGCTCACCGTAGTGATCTTGTCAGCGTAGGCAATGCCTCCTTTGAGCATATTGAAGCTGTCGTAATATTCTACACCATTCATATTCCAGGCTTCATAAGGCAGTCCGCAATCCCAGAATAATCTTACTGAAAATCGCCCCTGAAAGGCCAGATTATGAATGGAGAAGACTGTGGAAGTATTTTTCCAGTAAGGATTAAACCTCCTCTGATAATAAAGGTAAGGATTGACCAGTGCCGCGTGCCAGTCATGAGAATGTACAATTTTTGGAGGGGTTTTGAAGGCCTGCATCAAAGACATCGCTGCTCTGCAAAAAAAAATGAACCTTTCGCAGTTGTCGAAATAATCACCTTTATAGGTGCAGTAATAATATCTACGATCAAAATATTCACCGCGTTCAAGAAAATAAACAGGCATGCCTTTGAAATCAGCTCTATAAATGTCGGTTGTGGTTTCCGGCCATGGATAGCCGACTTTCAAATCTTCATAGACCAGGCGGGGCTTGAAGTTGGCTGTTAGAATGCGCCCGTATAAAGGAGTGATCACGCAAACCCTGAAACCCATCTTATGCATGGTCAGAGGCAGTATTCCTATAACATCGGCAAGTCCCCCGGATTTGGAAAAAGGATACATTTCCGAAGCTACAAAACATATTTCCGGCTGATTGTCCATGATTCCTCAAAATCTTTGGTTAAAATTTTTTGCAGCTTATGTAATTAATTCAGAAAGTTACGGCAAATAATCGGCAGCAGTGAACACTCTGAAAAATAAGTCCTGAAGAAGCAGCAGGCTAAACTTGCAAATAAACTCATCAACCCTGGAAAATCAACCTGAAAACAGATCTTATCCGATGTTCATCACTAAAACAGCAAATAACCCATACCCCATAGGGCGCTCATATGGGGATCCGGTGTGACGGCCAATTTATCCGGAAGCAGCCAGGGTCTTGATGCCAGTCTGTAATTGATCGTGTACCGAGCGGATTGCAGGAAATAGGGCGAAAGCTCGCTGAGCCCTCCGCTCAGGCCGATTTTTTTTATTCCGAAAACTGAGACCATCTGGCTGAGATAAAGGCCCAGTCTTTTGCCGTATTGATCAAGGGCTTTAAGGGCTTTTTCGTCTTTCTGCTCCAGATGAATACGCACTTCTTTCAAGCTCTTAAGGACGATGCCGTTTTTTCGGACCAGATCATGTAAAGCTGTCGCGTTAAGCCAGGTTTCCGCGCATCCGACCTGTCCGCAACCGCATCTTTTTTTCCGGCCGGGACCCAGATAGATATGTCCGAGTTCCGGACCGGCTTCCAGATTGCCCCGCCAGATCTTCCCGGACACAATCACTCCTGATCCAAGTCCTGTTCCCAGGGTAAACACCAGTGCATCCTTTTCACCTTTAAGGCTTCCCTGGAAAATTTCGCCCAGAGCTGAGGCCTGGGCATCGTTCTCCAGAACAGGAGTAACTCCGAAAGTCTCCTTTATGAATCCAGACAAATCAAAACCCTTCAGTTCCGGCATGTTAGTAGGTTCAATATACACTCCGCTGGTAAGATTCAATGGTCCTGCACTGGCAATTCCAATTTTTTCCACAGGTTCCCGGGCCTCTTTGCTCAAGTCTCTGATCAGTGCCTCAAGGACCTTTTTGGTTCCATCGAGTGTCCTTGGTCTGTAAAGCGCAATGGGCGTACCCGATCTGCCGGAGCGGTCCATCCATGTACCTCTTATGTTATTCCCACCCAAGTCAATGCAGACAAACATAATCAACTATCCTAGTCCATTAAGCTTATTTAAAAAATCCGAAACAATCCTGTGGTGATCAAAAGCCATGTCGGGCAAATTGTTCAGTTCAAACAAAGCAGCCTTGCCAGCATCATCACCTGGAGAAATTTCTTTTGTTGCCGCAACAGCTGTATAGGCGATGCTCAGAGTGTGAAATCTGGGATCGCGGCCGGCATGAGAATAAACTCCCAGCAAATCTGTAAGGACGACATCCAGACCTGTTTCTTCTTTGGCTTCCCGGACTGCTGCTGTTTCCGCCTTTTCTCCATAATCGACAAAACCCCCGGGCAATGCCCAGCCTTGTGGAAAATTCTTTCGCTCAATCAAAACTATGCTCTGTGGAGGGAAAAAAATGACCACATCTACTGTGGGCACTGGGTTTTTGTGAGCAGGTATTTGTTGCCCGCAGGCAGGGCATTGCATATGATTACTCATTCGCGCCTTATCCAGTCAAACCATGTTTAGTTTTCCATCATTTGAGGAAATACAAAAAATGATTGGTTTGCTGTTAATTGCTGATAACGTTTTAATAACCTGAATCGGTGAAGTCATTTTTTGAAGTCTGATAGCACCTGCATCCCGCATTTAACTTTTTAAATTTCTATTCTTTCTCAAGACTGCCGGAAAGTAAGCGCGGGATTTTTTTCAGATTTCAGGTTAATAAAGTCTAAATTGAATAAATCTATAATGATGAACAAAGTAACTGGCAATATAATATTGGTCCATAAAGGAGCTCTGGGTGATTTTCTTTTGGCCTGGCCGAACTTTTTATCTATCAGATCATGTTTTTCAAAGGCTGACTTATATTGGCACGGCAGGGATGAATTCTTTCCCTGGCTCAAAGCTCTTGATATTTACAAGGTGGATTCCCTGACAGCTCGGGCTCTAGACAGTCTCTATTCCCGACCTGAATGGCCCGGAAGACTAAAAGGACGCACTGTTTTCTGGTTTGGACTGGACAGAATTACAGTACCTTATGTTCACCCGGACCTGTTCTATCTTAAGGGGATCGATCATTATCTGCCCAGACATGTGCGCAAAGCTTACGCGACAGCCCTGCAGGCATTTGGAATCCCGTTCAGGCATGACTGGCACGAGGCATGGAACAAACTTTTTGAAGGATCTACAGGAAAGCAACAACTTGTTCTGATTTTTCCGGGTTCGGGCAATCCTCAAAAAAACTGGCCGCTTAAAAATTATATCTGGATTTATGATCAACTGAAAAAAAGAAGACATGATGTCAGTATAGTACTTGGACCTGCGGAAAAACATCTGGAACTTGACCGGCCGGATATAAATCCGGTGTATTGCTTTGCCGTGGAACAGCTGCAAAGATTGATCATTCAAAGCAGATTATGTCTGGGTAATGACAGCGGACCCATGCATCTTGCGTCAATGCACCGTGTTCCCGGACTTGTTCTTTTCGGTCCCACGTCTTTAGTCAGATGGCGCCCTTCTGGCTTAAAGTCTGTTAAAAGCAGGGAGGCTTGTGCTCCATGTTCTATAAAAGCCCGAATCGAATGCCCTGAAGCAAAATGCATGTCTGCAGTCAAAAAAGAACAGGTGCTGGCAATACTGAGTAAAATGCTTGATAAACAAAAAAAACCGGCTTCCCTGTCTTAACGACTGGAAAGCCGGTTTTGGCAAAAGGAGGAAGAAACGTTGTTTACTATCTTGCAATATTTGGACCAAATAAAAAGAAGATTAAGCTCAACCATCCATGCGAACTGCTGGCTGCAGCCTGAAATAATCAGTTTAAAAATTTTGACCTGACATACATGGTGGCCTGTCCGGTGGAGAAGTAGAGTAAAAATTTTTATACAGCTATCCACCCGCGGCTTTCAAGCTCGTTTCTGGAAAACCGGCCTTCACGAAGTATCTCAATCCGCCCGGGACCTGCCACCCTGACCAGGGTTGAAGGCAGCCGGCCTTCGGGAGGCTGGTCCATTTCCACGACCATGTCTGCGCTTTTGACCAGGTCCGGATTCAGTTCTTTTTTTTCGGCACATGGCTTTTCACCGCTTAAGTTTGCACTGGTGGCAATCAGAGGCGCGCCTGCAGCCAGGCAGAGCCTCGCTGTCTCTAAATGAGGAGGAATCCTGATCGAGACCAGGCCCTTGTTGTCCCTGACACCTTCAGCAAGCAAATTAGAAGCTCTGGCCAAAATTGACAGTGAAGCAGGCCATAAGCTTTGGGCCAGCTCCAGCCCGGCATTATTAAAAGAAACAAATTCAAGCGCCTGTTTCAGGCTTCCGGCAATTAACGGGAAAGGCTTGTGCATGGGCCTTCCTTTCAGGGATCTTATTCTTTTTACCACTTCTGCGCTGGTTCCAAGTCCTCCCAATCCCCAGAAAGTTTCCGTCGGATAGATGATCACTCCTGCGGATCTGATTATTTTTACTGCCTGATTAAACGTATCGCTCATATTCTAAAAATGATCATCAGAATGCGGTTCCCTGCTCAGGAGTACTTTGTATTTCGGTCCGTGTGGACTCAAGATGCTTTGCCAAAGATTCACCCGTTCGACCTTGAATGCCGGCCATTCCAGACTGTCTACCCTGGAAGACAGATCATTCCAGGGATCAGATTTCACAAAATTTTTAATTCTGGCCAAAGTAAGATGAGCCTTGAAAGGACGTTTTTCATGTTCGAACCCTAAATCACCAAGCCCCTTATCCAGATTTTCCGCCAGAAGTATTAATTTTTGAACATCACCATCAACACCAAGCCAGAAAACTCTATATTGGCCTCTGCTTCCAAAAAAACCGCTTTTGTGCCCGCGCAGCGCAAAATCCTCAAAACTTATCCCGCTCAAGTATTTTTTCAGCTCATTCACCTGATCATTATCTACATCACCCAGAAACTTAAGCGTAATATGCCAGTTGCAGGGTTTGGTCCAGGCAAGCATTGAAGTCAACCTGTTATCCCATTCATCCCTGATCTTCCCCAGCATCTGCTGATAGTAGTCTGGCAGAGGGATGCCGATGAATACCCGCATTATCTGCTTCCGTGGATTAAAAGTTTATTTGAAGCTGTCCTTGATCAAGATAGTCCGAAAGTACTACAAGAGCTCTTTCCGCGGAACGCATTTTAATTTCTTCTCTGTCGCCCTGAAAAAGCTGCTTCTCCCACCAATATTGACCGCTTACATGCCAGCTCAAAAAAACCGTACCAACAGGCTTTTCCGGACTTCCTCCGGCAGGTCCGGCTATTCCTGATACAGCAAGGGAAACATCCGCTCCGGTCAAAACGGATACCCCGCGGGCCATACTCAGGACGCATTCGCTGCTCACCGCTCCGGATTCGGACAACATATACTGATCCACTTTTAAAAGTCCGGCCTTCAATGCGTTGCTGTAAGCCACTACTCCTCCCAGGTACCATTTTGAACTTCCAGGCTCATTGGTGAGCAGATGCCCGATAAGCCCGCCTGTACAGGATTCGGCAGTAGCAAGCCATAACTGTTGTTGGCTTAGCAAGCCGGCCAGAAAATGAATCCGAGCATTTATACCGGTCATAGCTTGTCTTCAAAAATATTGATTGATTGAATTTAAGTGTTTAAGCCAGCACAATATTGGAAAAAATAAACCAGCCTGTGTAGACCTGATACAAAGCTGTACCCAGGAGAGCAACATTATTTAGAGCATGAACAAGGGGTAGAGCTGTTCTTTTTTTTCTGTGCCTGTCCATGGCAGCACCGGTTATAAAGCCGATGAGCATCAATGGGGTCATGATCATGGACCCATGAAAATGATCTGCAAAAATCCCTGTCATGCCGAACTCGGCATTGACCACCATCATACCCAGCAAAAGACCAATAATCCAGCCCAATATCACCAGTCTGCCCATGATCGCGTGTCTTTTCCAGAGAAAAACAGTTTTATGCCCCAGATGAGCGCTGCGAAATCTTTGCAGCCCCAGGTAAAAAACATAAAAAGCAGCGACAGTAACCACAATCTGAAGAATGGGATGAATCCAAAGCATATGCTTATCCTGCTTGTGCAAACGGCATTATGTTCATAGAATTGTTATATTATCAAAACTTATGTGTCTAATATAATTTACCCGTAATCTTTTGATACAGTTCCCATGCCTGAACCGGCAAGAAAAAATTTTAATGCCTTAATTAAATTAAGCTGCCGGTAAACTGGGAAAAAAGATATTAAATCCAAACATCATCCATAACAGAAAAATTTATAATCACAATCATTTGCAAAAATTTCAGACAAATTATGGATTATTTATTCATTTTGTTTTATAAATATATGTTAAGAAGCTTGCACTTGACCGATGGATTGTTGCCGCTTACCTAAAATCATCGAAAATATGGCTTGGTAATTATGCTAACTACTGTTCCAGCAAAAAAACAGACATTTCTTTTTCGGATTTTAATGATTTTCAATTTTTAACTTTATCCATGTTAACCCAAAAATCAGGAGTAGAAGCACTATGTGGGAAATCAGACTGCATGGCAGAGGCGGTCAGGGAGCCGTAACCTCAGCCGAACTCCTGGCCCGTGCCGCTATTGCCAAGGGAAAATTTGCTCAGGCATTTCCCAGTTTCGGGCCGGAAAGAAGAGGAGCTCCAGTAATGGCCTTTGTTAGAGTGGATCAGAAAAAGATCCGCAAAAGGGAAAAGATATATCAGCCGGACGTGGTTTTGGTTCTTGATCCTTCCCTGCTTGAAGTAGTTGATGTCGCGGAAGGTCTCAAGGAAAATGGAATAGTTGTGGTCAATTCGCCAAAGGATTCAGAAGAACTCAAGAAACAATACAATTGGCCGCGGGCGGCATCAGTCAACGCAACCAAGATCGCGGTGGACATTTTATCAGTACCTATCACCAACACCACTATGCTCGGGGCCCTGCTTAAAGCTACGGGCCTTCTGGATGCACAGGATATGGAAGAAGTTATACTGGACCGTTTTGGTCCCAAACTGGGACCAAAAAACTATCAGGCCCTTTCAAAGGCCTATGAATCGACAAAATAAATCAGGAGTAAAATATGGCGAAACAAGCAATCTGTAAATGGGAAAAACTTAATCTGGGCACGG
The DNA here is from genome assembly GCA_007125075.1 of Desulfonatronospira sp. Classification (GTDB taxonomy): domain Bacteria; phylum Desulfobacterota; class Desulfovibrionia; order Desulfovibrionales; family Desulfonatronovibrionaceae; genus Desulfonatronospira. The sequence goes on along the minus strand of SLDX01000129.1, from coordinate 443 downwards.
CCATTACTGAAGCCGGCAGTGCCTCAAAGCTCAAAACCGGAGACTGGAAAACCCTGCGCCCGGAAACTGACAGGGAGAAATGCATTAAGTGCGGGATGTGTCAGGTTTATTGCCCTGAATTCTGCATCCATGAAAACGAGGAAGGCTTTTTTGTTGCTGATCTTTTTTATTGCAAAGGATGCGGCATCTGCGCCAATGAATGCCCCAAGAAGGCCATAGCCATGGTTATGGATTAGATCTGCATATAGGAATTCCAGGATATATTCGGATTGAAGGCTTGATGTGCATCGTCAAACTTAAATTATAAAATAATACAAGCAAAATATACGGAGGATACCATGAGCAAGGCTATTGGGCTGGAAGTCTCGCTGGCCGTGGCTGAAGCAGTCAAACAGGCCAGAGCGGACGTTATCTCAGCCTATCCCATCACGCCTCAGACCCAT
>SLDX01000128.1 GCA_007125075.1 Desulfonatronospira sp. | reverse complement strand
TGTCCAGGGCTACTGGATCATCTGAAACCAGAACTCCCAGGTCCGGACAGACTGGAGCGTCGCTGAATCCGGGGCAGTCGCAGTCAGGCGTGACGTTGAAGATAAAGTTTATGTGCGCGGACTTTTCTTTTTTCAGGCTCAAAACAGCAGCCGCGTACTCGGTCATGCGCTCCATGAAGGCGTTGACCTCGGTTTCCCAGTTAATATTCAGCGCGCCGCTTCTGCAGGCCAGAAAACAGGCTGCGCAGCCCACGCATTTCTCCGGGTCCAGGCGTGCCTTTTCATCCTCAAGGCTCAAGGCCCCCGGGGCACAAACCTGAACGCACATGGAGCACCCCTTGCAGTGTTCCTGGTTTACCTTTGGTCCGAGACCGCAATGCTGATGCATCTTGCCCTGCCTGGTGGCGCAGCCCATGGCCAGATTCTTCAGGGCTCCGCCGAAGCCTGAGAGTTCATGCCCCTTGAAATGGCTGACATTGACCAGAAAGTCACAGTCCACGATATCCCCGGCCAGGTAAAACTCCTTAAGCTGCCGCCCGGGATAATTTATCAGGCGCTGATTTGAGCTTTTCAGCCCATCGGCTATGATCACCGGCGCGCCCAGCACATTCGAATCGAATCCATGCGCGGCCGCCTGCAGATGGTGTGAGACCGCCTCACCCCTGTTGCCCACGTAAAGAGTGTTGGTGTCGGTTAGAAAAGGCCTGGCCCCGGTCTTTCTGATAAAGTCAACAATGGGCTTAAGCCACAAAGGAGATACAAAGCCGGTGGTCCCGCCTTCCCCGAAATGAACCTTCACCGCGGTCAGCATGCCCGGTTCAAGCCTCGCGCCCAGATCCAGGCTTTTAAGCAGCTTTTTCAGCCGCTGATCATAGGTCATCCTGCGCGAAGCCCGCAGATTCCAGAAATAGACCTTGCTCATACGTCACTCCTTTAACACTCTTTTTGGAATAAAAGTTCGGCCGAACTGAATACAAGTATATTCAGTGCATTCTGAGTTGAAGAGTGCGGATAGATTTTTTTGCTGATTTTATCAACGAAGATCAGCGTAATCTACGGCAAAAAATCTTCAAATTATTTTAAATATTTACTAAGCTTATAATAATTTTCAATTTCTGAGAAGCTTCTAAACCTGACAACCCTGCTTAGATTTTTATGAAAGATTTCACAGCGCCATATCGATGATTACACCAATATAAGTAACAGACAGATAAAACCCTATTAAAAAGAGGTAAACCTAAATGATCTACGGAGAAGGCGCATTCAGGACCAGCATGCAATACGCGGCCATGTCCCTGGAATTCCTGGGAGTAGCCGCCATCTGCGTCGGAGTTTTGATCACCACCTTTCTTTTCCTGTACTGCTCATGGATTTTCAGAGATATTACCCGGTTTTACGTGCAGTACAGAAGGGGCATGGGCAAATCCATACTTCTGGGGCTTGAGCTTCTGGTAGCCGGAGACATCGTCATGACCACTACCCACGGTTTTGAGCTGAACCACCTGCTGGTTCTAGGCCTTCTGGTTCTGATCCGGACTTTCCTGAGCTTTGCTCTGGAAATTGAAATAAACGGCCATCTTCCCTGGAAGCGGCCCCAGGACAGCGACATCGACTGAAGCTTGAGCTGTTTTAAAAATCTTATCTCCTGAATCCGTGAAGTCATTTTTGTAGTTTGGTGGCCCCTGCATCCCGCACTTACTTTTGAGATTTTTATTCATTCTCATGACTGAAGCAGCCAGATAGTAAGTGCGGGACGGCCACACCAGAGGCTTGTTGAAAAACATTCAACTGTTCAACCCCATGATCGTGACTTCGATTTTCCTGGTCCTTGGCTTTACGTCGTGGTTTATGACCACTGCCTGCTGCCATGTACCGAGCAGGCATCTGCCCTTGCGCACCGCTATGCCAAGCGACGGCCCCATTAGGGCCGCCTGGACATGGCTGTGTCCGTTGCCGTCGCCCCAGGCCTTTTCATGTTCGTATTCCCTGTCCGGAAAAGCGAGTTCATTTACCGTCCTGGCCAGATCGGCGATAACTCCGGGCTCGTATTCAATGCAGGTCAATGATCCTGTGGAACCCAGGCACACGGCATGCAGTGAACCGGTGAACACCCCAGAATCCCGGACCAGCTCTTCCAGCTGAGCGGTGATATCCACTATATCCACTCCCTTTCCCGCGGAAACACTTATTTGTCCGGCAAAGCATATCATGACTAAACTCCTTTCTTTTCGGTCTTGACCATATTGCTTTTTAAAAGCTTTTTTGAGATGCAGACACATTCGTAAGTGAAAGAAACGGGTTTTTCAACCAGCCGGAACCGACCGCCGAAAATGCTTCCAGGAGCAAAAATGAGCAGACACGCCAGCGGAATCCTGATTTATCGCCTCCGAGGATCAAAACCCGAGGTCTTTCTGGTGCATCCTGGAGGACCTTTCTGGAAAGGCAAGGATAAAGCCGCCTGGTCCATACCCAAGGGAGAGTTCGATCCCGGCAGCGAGGACTCGCTCAGCGCGGCCAGACGGGAATTGAGCGAAGAGACCGGGTTTGAAGCAACAGCTGATCCAGAATACTGGGGTGAAGTCAAACTCACCGGGGGCAAGATACTATATGTCTGGGGCATGCCCGCAGACTTTGATCCCGCCTTGATCAGAAGCAGCAGCATTGAAATGGAATGGCCCAGAAATTCCGGTAGAAAGATACGTTTTCCGGAAATTGACCGGGCTGACTGGTTTGACTGCGACACAGCCAGAGAAAAACTGCACAAGGGTCAGGTGCAGTTGATCGATCTGCTGCTCAATCGACTGGGTCTATCAGAAAAATCCGACTGAATCGAATTGTGATTTGATTGCTGTTGCATTTTTTGGGGACATGCCT
>SLDX01000022.1 GCA_007125075.1 Desulfonatronospira sp. | reverse complement strand
GGAAGGTAGGAAGGTAGGAAGAAGAATGCTCTACCCGTATTTTTCTGTCCTCTGCCTGCCACGCGTCCCGGCGTGGTCCTCTGTCCTCTGTCATCCGAGGGACTATTTTCTGTGAGAAAAGAGAAAGTTTCATCAAATACCCTTCCAGGTATGAAAGTGGGTCTGGCCCTCAGCGATGCCGGGTTTTACAGGCCCGGTCAGTCAATGATGCCCAAAGATCTGGATTTCTATTTTCGCCTGGCTGAAAAGAGGCTGCCGGGTCAGGAACCGTTTTTCGAATTCCAGCCGGAAGCATCCTGGATCCTGGAAGAGCCGGGACATTTTTTTGCTCCGGATAAAAAAAACAAATGGCTTGAGCTTGGCCGGGCAATGAGGCGAAATGATCTGCAGGGACCATACGCACCGGTGTTATCGTACATGTCCAGGCAGGGGAGCAGGTTCGGTGTGCATCAGTCCATCCGGGACATGGACATACTTTCTGAAGACATCTCGGTTCAGCTGAGAACTCTGGAAAGCGCCAAGCAGGGGATGCTTTTTGCCGGACAGATCCGGGCGGAATATTTTGTTTTTCATCTGGCCCAAAGCGTTGATTACTGGGACTGGGACCGCCGGGAGCAGATGGACGTGGCTGTGCGCGCTTTTCAGGAAATGGCTGATTTTTATCATCAGTGCGCCCCAGGTTTTATTCCTTTACTGGAAAACCTGGAGTTTCCCAAATTTCCGGCAACAGCCGCGGAAATCGTCAATTTGTTCAAAAGGTGCCGGGAATTTCTTCCAGGACTCGGGTTATGCCTGGATGTGCCCCATTTATGGCATTCACGAGCTCTCATCCTGGAGAACCGCAAAAAGTTAAGTCGGGAAGTTTCCGACCTTTCACTGCTGAAGGGCGACTTCCTCCCCTACCTGGAGCATACCCTGAGCCACATCGCCGCTCAGTGCGGCGCAGGGGTATATCTTTACCATATGGGCGGGTGTTATGAACATGAAACACACGAGATTCCGGGATTGCTGCCCGGTGAGGATCCTTTCAGGCATCACCTGCGCCTTGATGAGACCGATATTTACGACCCGGAACTGGAGCTTGATTATCCCGGAGCAATAAACACCATCCTGCGCCATCACCTTAGGGAAGTTCGAGAGCTGCTGATGGTTCTTGAGATTCACAACCGCTCCTTTGAGGAAATGCTTGAGGTCAGCAGACAGATAACCAGGGATCTGCATGATAAAGCAGCCCGGTTGATCACCCTGTAAAACTTTTTAAACAATATTCTTTCAGGAAAAAAATATGCATTCCAATGTGATTGCCTATTACCGTAACAGAAGCGTGCTGCTGCGTCTGCTGGAATACCTGGGGGTTTCCCCGGAAGTTGCCGCGGAACTCCCGGATCCCGGCCGGGAGCCCCTTGCACAAAACACAGAGCTTAAACAGATTGTCTGCCGGGCAAGCACTGAATACATAGCAGCCTACGGTAAGGATATGCTCAGGTCCACGGGGAGGACTCACGCGTCATTCAAGCCCTTTGCCCTGGGCTGGGCACTTGATCATGGTCTGGATCTTCATCGGTCGGTATGGGACAGGCAGGGAGCTGTTTTTGTCCTTGATGTGGACTATTTTTCCAAGAATTTTCCGGGGGAGCCGTTTCTCAATCCTGAGAGGGTGTTCAGCCTGCTTGAACCGGTGTACAGGGTTATCCTGGACATCTTTGTCTCCCGCGGTATTCACCCCATGGTCGTAGTCACCGGCCAGGGCTATAATTTTGTGTTCAGGGTGCACAAAAATTCACCAGGGTTCGCCAGGCTGACCTCACTGGGCATGGTCGAGCCTGCCCTGGCCGAGGATTACCTGCTTCCTTCACCAAGGAGGGGCAGGCCTGTACCTGAAAAGGATGCTCTGGCTTTCGACGCGCAGGGCAAGCTCATGGAGTTCATTTATCATCAGCTTTGCCTGCGTCTGCGAAGCTTTGATTATCCCTTGCCGGTAACTGCAGGAGACGTAGTGCCGGGCAATGAACGCCGCGAGGGAGTATCCCTGGATCTTTCCCTGTACAGCCATCCGCTGCACAAACGCAGTATCCGCTGTCCTTTTTCGGTATACTCCAAGCATTTTCTCAAAGGACATATAGTGGGAGAACACGTATTCAGGCAGACAGGACCGCTTTTCTGTCAGCTGCGCAGGATATGGACCATGGAAACACCTCTTTCCACAGTTCTAAAAATCCGCAAGGACGCAGAAAGAAGCGCTGAGCAGGCGGCGGATACGCGCATAGTCTGGAATGATCAGACAAAGGGAGTCCAGCGTTTGATCAGCGATTACAAATCCTCGGCACTGCACGGCTTTCACCGGGAATTTGATTCGGTCCCTCAGGATGACAGTTCCCAGTGGCCCGCAGGATATCACAGGTTCGATACAGCCGGGATTCCTCCCTGTGCCGGCCTGCCCCTTATCGACCCCAATCCGCTTCTGCTGCAGCCCACCTGTCTGCAGACCGTGGTCAGGGTGCTCATGGCTGCAGGATGGCATCCCAAGCACATAGCCGGATTGATTTATTCAAAATATGCCGGGGATTATAAATGGGAGGTAAACTTCAAACACTATGATCCCAACCGCTGGGCCAATGTCTGGGTGCGCAGCTATGCCGGAATGATACACTGTGGAGCAGATCCCCTGGAAGACATGACCTGCCGGGCTCAGCAGCTGAAAGGCGAGGCCTGGAAGGGCAGGTGCTACTGCCCGGATCCGGACTGCGCGTTTGACCTTGAGAAGTACAGAGGCATGCTTCTTAGAAAATGTGTTTCCGGTGAAGAGAAGGCGTTCGCCTGCATTCGTAACTGATCCCTGTAACAAGCGGTAAAGGGTAAGGGATCAAGTGGTCCCTGCATTTTCCAGGTACAACTTCTTTATTTCTTTAATTTTCTTCGCTCTCTCAAGTCGCTCTAGTCTCAAGTCTCTTAAATCGCTTATGTCGCTCAAGTCGCTTATGTCGCTCAAGTCGCTCAAAGTCCCTTAAGACGCTTCTTTTATGTAAGTATACTTTTAAGTGCTGCAGCTATCTTTCTGTTCTTTCTGATATTCGGGGTCTGGCGTACATAACAGCTTGCATCTTTGCGGCTTATGACATCAATGGCCCTCTGCACCGACATTTTATGATACCTGTCGAAATCCTCAGGATAAAACCTGGTCCAGCGTTTGCGGTTGAGTACGGACACGCGGATATATATGCGATACATGCTCTGGAAGCTTTTGGAACGGCAGTGTCTGGGGTTGATCAGCTCCCGGGTGAGCCGGTCGTTGGATTTGAGCAGATCCTTATCCAGGCGGGCTACGGTGGACCAGCAGTTTCTGGTAACCAGCCCGTCGGATTCCAGCTCCACCCAGGCATGGGCGAGCTTGTTTTTGGATCCCAGGTTCATCTGGCCATGAGCCACGGTATCTGCGGCCAGGTGGGCCAGGTAACCAAAGGCAAAAGCCTTGTCAGTGCGGTTGTTGGAAAATCGCAGAAGGTTGAAGCCGGTTTCCCAGTCATGGGGGTTTTTTCGGCCGGATTTGCCCAGAAAGAGATCCGGAACCAGGGAGCCGTAAATAAAGTTGGTGGAATAGGCGGTGAGCAGGGAGTAGAGGGCTATGGGAAGAAGGCTGGCTGATCTCAGGATCTCAAAGGCAAAGTAACTGTGGGTCATCGGACCCCAGGCAAAACAATTTTTTGCTGAGGCAAAAAAGATTACAAGAAAAAGAATAAGTATTTTTTTCCCCATAATGGGTCTTCCTTACAGATAATTTTTAAAAAATACTTTTATACCATGAGTATAGCATGAGTCAATGCCTGATTCTGCTGCAGGATTTCGGTCTTCAAGCTCTTTGTATACCCTGAACGGCACTTATAATTGAAAACACTTAAATCTTAAATACGATTCTTCAAAGTGCAATCAATTAATTTTTGAATTGTCCTTTTGCACTTCTTGTGCAGCAGGTTGCACCAGATTACGGACAACATGGTTTTTTTCTGGATAATATATTGAATTAATTATGTAATTATTTTCGGCACAGTCCTTGCTCATATCTTCTGTAACAGTAAATTTTTAAATTCAGGAGGTTTTTATGAGCAGAAGGTTATATCTTGTTATTGGCGCGGTGATAACAGCGGTTTTTCTGGTGTCTTCCCTGGCGTTGGCTCAGCAGGGCAGATGGGTTGAGGACCGGGAATACCGTCCGGGATGGACGCAGCTGGACGAACAGGCAAATAAGGAGTTTCTGGAACGCAAACAGGCCCATCATCAGGAGCTGTACCCGAAGAGACAGGAGATGGTGGCCAGACAGGCGGAACTCAACGCTTTGCTGGCTTCTCAGGAGCCCGATGAAGGCAGGATCGAAGAACTTAAGTCAGAGCTGGTCAGATTGAATCAGGAGATCTTTGAGATGCGCCTGGAACACAGGATAGAAAACCGCCAGGTGTTTGATCTTTGCGCTTTTAGAAAAGGTTCGGGCAGACCAGGTCGCGGGGCTGGGTGGCAGAGTAAGAGAGGCGCTCCTGGTGAGTCTATTGGACCGGGAGGCTATGGTAATCCCGGTTGGCTGAGATAGGTTTAAATCACCTTTAAGGCGAAAAAGTCCGGGCCGGTTTAAGTGTCGGTCCGGATTTTTTTTATGGGATTTAGGATTCAGGATTATGGATTATGGATTATGGATTATGGATTATGATTATGGAGTCAGTAAATTCAAGTGTTTTGTCAGCGTGGAGCTAAACTCAAAAATTTAATCATAAAGATAAGTGAAGCCTTTAACATTAGTGGGCGGTTCAAAAAATGGCTTGAGTTTTTATTTTTCATGTGCCAACCAGTATCTTAGAAGACAGGCAAGGGAAGGGGCAGGCCCTGTTTTAAGAAAATTGAAGGGGTTAAATCATGGTCGTTTTAAAGCCTGACTTCCCCCTAAAGGACATCAACTCAATTTTTGGGAGGTCTGAATGTTTAGGACAGGCGCAGGGAAATGTATTGGTTTTTTAGCTTTACTTTGTTTGTTTCTGGCATGTCCGGTAAATGCCGAAGAACAGCAGGAAGAATATCAGCCGGAATTGATGCAGCAGCAGTCGCCCGAAATTGAATTCACCGACGAGCAACTGGACAAAGCGGTTGATGCCTACCTGCAGATTGTAAAGATCAGGGATGATTTTCACAGGTCTGTAAGTGACGTCAACGATCCGGAAGTTGCCCGGGAGATGCAGATAGAAGCTGGAGAAGCCATGGTTGAAGCCGTGCACCAAAATGGTCTGGAAGTACAGACGTACAATCAGATCATGCAGGCTGCTCAAGTGGACGAAGATTTGCGCAGCCTGCTTCTTAAGCGCCTTGACGGAAGCCGGGAATCAGATGACTGAGGCCACGCTTTCGGCACGGCTGGCAGATAGTAATATCAGAAAGGCGCATGCATATGCGCCTTTTTTCTATTCCACCAGAATCCTTTCAGAAGGATCGGGAAAAACATCGCCGACCACGCCTGATTCTTCAAGTCCCGCCTCATGCAGCCGGGAGAGCATTTCCCCGGTCTGATCGGCCGGCAGGCAAATGAGCAGTCCGCCGGAAGTCTGAGGATCAAAAAGGATGTCCTTCCAGACAGGAGATATGCCTGCAGCAAAGCTGACCATGAACTCACGGTAGCTTCTGTTCTTGTGCGCTCCCGCAGGTACCATACCCATGGAGGCGAATTCAACAGCCTCGGAGAGTACAGGCAGGTTTTTTGAGTATACTCTGACGCTATGTCCTGAACCACAAACCATTTCAGCCAGGTGTCCCAGAAGGCCGAAGCCGGTGATGTCCGTACAGGCATTTACGGGGAAGTCAAGCATGACTTCAGCTGCTTTCCTGTTCAATGCGGCCATCAGCCTGGTTACCTTCCGCACCTGCTCCGGCGAGGCAAGTCCTCCCTTGACAGCAGTATTGACAATGCCTGTGCCCAGAGGTTTGGTCAGGATGAGCCTGTCGCCTGAGCGGAGGTTCTTCTTGCTGAGCACCCGATCAGGATGGACAAATCCGGTTACGGAAAGACCGTATTTGAGTTCCGAGTCCTCCACACTGTGTCCGCCTGCCAGAACCGTTTCAGCTTCGCGCAGTTTATCCAGTCCGCCCATGAGAATCTGGCGCAGAACCTCCAGTTCCATTTGTCCAAGAGGAAATCCAACCAGATTCATGGCGGTCTTGGGCACTCCTCCCATGGCGTATACATCGCTTAAGGCGTTGGCTGCCGCGATCTGGCCGAACCAGTAAGGGTCGTCCACTATGGGAGTAAAAAAATCAACCGTCTGAATAAGGGCCAGCTCGTCCGAGATTTTATACACTCCCGCATCGTCAGCCCGGTCAAGCCCGACTATCAAGTTGACGTCAGAGGGAAAATCAAGCCCCTGTAAAGCCTTGTCCAGGTCCCCTGGAGGAAGCTTGGAAGCTCAGCCAGCACCTTTGACCGTCTCGGTGAGTCTTTTTTTGTTCATATTTTTAAGCATTTATTTACCCGCCATGCTTTTTAAGCCACACTTTTCAGAATGACTGGTTTTAATATAAACCTGAAGATAAACATAAGTCCAATGCATAATCTCAATACAAAATTCTGTTTTGGATTGAGATTATCTATAAACAAAAAAAGCCCGGGATGTTTTGTCCCGGGCTTTTGTGAGTATTTCAGTTCATGAACAAAGGAAAAGTCAACTGTTACTGGGCCTGTTCGCGGTATTCATCCTTTATCAGCTTGGCGGACAAAGGGGAGACTGAAGCCTGTCCGCAGAAAAGGTCCTCTCTGGTGGTGCCCATAAGCGCTTCAGCCAGAACATCGTCCATATGTTTTACCGGCATGATTTCCAGGCCCTTGAGTATATTGTCCGGAACTTCCTGCAGGTCTTTCTGGTTGCCTTCAGGGATGATGACCTTTTTGATCATTCCCCGCCTTGCAGCCAGCAGTTTTTCCCTGAGTCCGCCGATGGGCAGCACCCTTCCGCGCAGTGTGATTTCGCCGGTCATGGCCAGATCGTTGCGCACCGGCAGGTTGAGCATGGAAGAAACCAGGCTGGTGGCCAGGGTGATCCCTGCTGAAGGACCGTCTTTAGGGGTGGCTCCTTCCGGCACATGCACATGAATGTCTATTTCCTTATAGAAGTCCGGCTTGAGCCCGAAGACATCAGATCTGGAGCGGATGTAGCTCAGGGCCGCCTTGGCGCTTTCCTGCATGACATCGCCCAGTTTTCCGGTGATTTCCACCTTGCCCGTGCCGGGCATCAGGGCCACTTCCACCAGAAGAATCTCTCCTCCAACTTCTGTCCAGGCCACTCCGGTAGCCACGCCGACCAGAGGCTTCTCTTCCCTTTCACCATGATGGATTCTGGATACTCCAAGATATGAGGGAACGCTTTTGGCGGTTACCCTGACCTTTTTTTCGGCCTTATCCGTGTTCTCCACCTTCTTTTTGGCCACTTTGCGGCAGATGGAGGCGATTTCGCGTTCCAGGTTGCGCACTCCGGCTTCACGGGTGTAGTCGCGAATTATTTCAGCAATGGCACCTTCGGATATGGAGACGTCATCCTGAGTCAAGCCGTGAAAACCTCTTTGTTTGGGCCAGATGAAGTCCTTGGCGATCCTGGTCTTTTCCGTTTCCAGATAACCGGGCAGCTTGATCACTTCCATACGGTCCTGAAGAGGCGCGGGTATTGCCTGCAGATAGTTGGCCGTGGTGATAAAGAAGACATTGGACAAATCATAATCCAGATCCAGATAGTGATCATTGAAAGCGGAATTCTGCTCCGGATCGAGCACTTCCAGCAGGGCTGCGGAAGGATCGCCGCGAAAATCCATGCTCATCTTGTCCACTTCATCCAGGCAGAAGACCGGATTGTTGGTCTTGACCCTTTTTAAGCTCTGGATGATCTTTCCGGGCATGGCTCCCACGTAAGTCCGCCTGTGCCCTCTGTTCTCGGCTTCATCGCGCACGCCGCCCAGAGACTGGCGGATGAATTCGCGCTGCGTAGCCCTGGCCACGGATCTGGCCAGAGAGGTTTTACCCACACCCGGAGGTCCCACCAGACAAAGAATCGGTCCGCGCATCTTCTCAACAAGGCTCTGTACGGACAGGTATTCCAGAATCCTCTGCTTAGGTTTTTCCAGGCCGTAATGATCTTCATCCAGAATCTTCTTGGCCAGATTAATGTCTGTCCTGGTATCCTTGAGCTCGTTCCAGGGCAGTGCCAGAATCCAATCCACATAGTTGAGCAGAACACTGTACTCTCCGGCATTGGGAGGCATGGTCCGCAGCTTTTTGATTTCCTCCATTGCCTTTTCTCTGGCCTGATCAGGCATATTTTTCTGCTCTACCTTTTCCTGGAGAATGTCGAGCTCGGCTTTGGGGTCGTTGTCCCGGCCCATTTCCTTATGAATGGCCTTGAGCTGTTCAGAGAGATAGTATTCGCGCTGATTCTTCTCCATCTGATTTTTTACCCTGGACTTTATCTTTTTTTCCAGGGAAAAGACCTCTATTTCGCCCTGCAGGTGGGCAAAAGCCATCTGCAGACGCTTGAACTGATCAAACTCCTCGAGAACCTCCTGTTTGTCCGGGAAATCCACTTTCAGGTGGGGCATGATCGCGTCAGCTATGTCACCGGGATTCTCCATGCTGTTTATGGACTGCACAGATTCCTTGGCGATTTTGGTGTTGTTCTTGGCGTATTCTTCGAAGGCTTCCTTGATGGCCCGAACCAGAGCTTCTGTTTCGGGATTTTCGTTTTTCTCCTCAACAAGCAAATAAGCATCCACTTCAGGAACTTCCTGTTCAAAGTCCACCTTTTCAGGATTCACCGCAGCCCGTTGAAGACCCTCAAAAAGAACCTTGACGGTGCCGTCTGGCAAACGAAACATCTGCAGAATCCTGCTTACGCAACCACAGGCATATATACCTTCGGCTGAAGGCTTTTCTTTCTTGGGGTCATTCTGGGTGACCAGAAAGATTTTTTTGTTGTAATTGTTCAACGCATGTTCAATGGCTTTAATCGATGATTCGCGTCCGACCAGAAGAGGAACAATAGCCTTGGGAAACATGACCACTTCGCGCAGGGTCATAAGGGGCAGCTTTTGTCCTTTGGACGCTGAATTCTTTGAAAAAAACTTCTTTATCATTAATTTCACCTCATTAAAGTATATCTTTTTACCGGAGAATTACCCGAAAAATGGTTTGTTGCTGCGATGTATTCTAAGTAATCATTAGCCTTATGTTTGGCAATACGAAATAAAAATTTTAAGTGATTTCAGGTTGTTGTCAAAAATCATCCCTGTTCCAGGGTAAGCAGGACTTTTTTGAGCTCCATTCCTCCTGTAAAACCACCGCAGCGTTGATTCACACCGACGACCCGGTGACAGGGAATCAGCAGAGGCCAGGGGTTGTTGGCCATGGCCGTGCCTGCCGCCCGGGCCGCCCGCGGATGACCGGCCAGCGCGGCAAGCCGGGAGTAAGTAATGGTTCGCCCCCAGGGTACGGACCATAGGGTCTTGAGCATTCCGGCACGGAAGGGGCTGAGCGGTTCCCAATCCAGGGGAGCGTCAAGCCAGTCGGCTTTTTTCCGGTCCAGGTAGCGAAGCATAAGCGCTTTAAGCACTCTGGAGGGATTTTTGCTGCTCCTGGAGCTGTTTCTGGCATTCTCAGAGGCCGGCTGCAGGTCGGTGCCATGGATCAGGCCGTTTCGCCAGTAAATGGTGAGGGTGAAATCAGGGTGCGCCAGACGTTCGGTCATGTTCTTTGTTATCCGTTGTTACAGGGCTGGGCTTGTTGATAAAAAAAGCCCTAAGGATAAAGAAATTTCCTGCTTCCGGCACAAAATAAACTGTCTCAATCTGGTTTATCCGCCGGTTTTATATATATAAACCGAAAGACAGAAGAAAGTAAATCAGAATCCAGGCTTTGATGTTGCCTTGGCATGCGGAGTGCTCATCACCCGGAAGATCAAGCGTTTTTAAGCAGTATTTTCAAGCCCTCAATAGTTCCTTTCCACTGCACGTCTCCAATGACCAGATGGATGACCGGCCTTTTTTCCGCAATGATCTCGAAATGAAAATCATCACTGTCTTCAATGCGCATTACGCATTCAGCCCACATTTCAGAAGGAAGCCCCAGGACCTCGCAGTCAAAGTCGGTTCGAATTTCGGCAGTCATGCGCATGTCGCTCATAAAAATCTCTCCTTTTGTAAGAAAAAACATAAAATCCGAAAAGCTTCCCCACCTGAATCCTTGAATATCATTTTTGTAGACTGATACTCCAGGTTCCTCAGAAGACGGATCAATGTCAGCCTGAATATGTAACCACTATGTTTCGTATCTTCTCTTCCATCTCCAGGGCCACGTCTTCAGCCCTTGATCTGCTGATCAGGGGCAAAGAAGCAGTCAGCTTTTCAGCCTCTGATTCTTCCATCCCGGTCAGCTTATGGATTAAAAAAGTGTCCACCTCGCCGTCCTCCAAAAGATAACCGCAACCGCCGAAGGCGCCGATAAACTGGCCGTTGACGATGACCGGCACGCAGATCTTGGTCAGACCGATATCACACTCCTCGACCACAGGCTTTCCGGTCTGCCGGGCTATGTGGGCCAGATTCTGGTGAGCCACCGAACAAACCGCCTGCAGTGCGGCGGGAATTTCCTTTATTCTGGGACAGATTTCATTGGCCCATTGTTTTTCACCGGTGAAGGTGAAACCGTCAGGATCGTAGGCATTGGTGTCCATGCCGGTCAGAATGTGGAATTCGCGTTCAACCTCAGTCCATTCTTCCCTGGAAAGCAGATCGGTAATTTGCATAGTTATCTCTCATATCTTTTTATTCAGGTTAATATTTTTTGTAATTACTTTAAATTTGCTATGAAATTAAGCTGCGGAATTGATTGTGGTCCGGGAAATTCGTCAAACCAGGCGTAAAAACTCATTCCTGGAAAGCGTAAATCAAAATCTTGAGTATGCCGGGCTCTGGTATTTTTTTCCGGTCTGGCCGATATCCGGTTACAGCAGGAACGTGGTTTCAATGATTTTGATCAACGCTTTCTAAGTCATTCAAACAGTTTACGCCTGGTTTGCCAAACCCCCCGGACCTTACCGCACCATGAACCGGGAACAGTTCAGAGCACCAGGGCTTCAGCCACCACCTGCCAGAGATATTTGACCTCTATTCCGGTCAGGCCCTGTTTGTCCAGCATGGACCGGATCTGTCCATGGCAGCCGTGACAGGGTACTACCACCAGTTCAGCCTTGCTCTTTTTTATTTGATCGATTTTTCTACGGCTGTAATATTCCCGCTGGGCGTCATAGGGGGTAAGCATGAGCCCTCCGCCGCCTCCGCAACAGTACTGCAGGGATCTGGCGGGCACTGTGTCCACCCAGTCTGAGGCGCAGTGGTTCAGAATCCAGCGCGGTTCATGGTAGTAGCCATGGCCGAACAGGGCTTCGGACTTGCGGCCGTAATTGCAGGGATCGTGGTAAACAACCCTTTGTTCAATCCTGGTTTTGTCCAGCTTGATCCTGCCGGAGACAATATATTCGATGAGCAGTTCAAAGACGCTTACTGTCTCATAGCGCTTCGTAAAATCAGGGTGCCAGCGGGCCAGCCCGTACCGGGTGGCCAGATAGGAGTGGCCTCATTCAGGGTACATGAGCCCCCTGGTCTTAAGTCTCTCCATGTTTTTGACTATGGTATCCACTCCGGCCTGCAAGACCTCGTCCTGGCCGGAAAAGAGGCCCCAGTTGACTCCTTCCCAGCTGCTGCCGGGCAGGGTCCAGCTTTCTTCGGCCGCATGCAGGATTTTCCACCAGTGCTTGAGATCCTCGTTCTGCGTGTTCACCAGCTTATTGTGCAGGGTGAACAAGAGCCTTGCATCCTCTTTGTCCACTGGCAGGACAAAATCCTCAAAACCGGGTTCTTCGGTCAGTTCTTCGGCCACATCCTCGACTATGAACCCGAAATCTTCGTCAGGCAGGCCCAGATTATTGCCATGAGCCATAAACATTTCAATACCGCGGCGGATGGCCTCAGGAATGGTCTTATTCCCGCCCATGCCTCTGGCCTCACGGACCATGCTCACTATGCGCACGTCCATGGGACAGGACTCTTCGCAGCGGCCGCACATGGTGCACAACCAGGGAAGAACCGAATTTCCCAGTTCCTGAAAACGGTTGGTCTGAGCCATGCGGACAATAATCCGGGGGTCGAATCCTTCAATTCCGGTCATGGGGCAGCCTGCGGCGCAGGTGCCGCAGCCAAGGCATATCCGGGGAGAATTTTTGCCTCCCCCTGGTCCGCGGGCAATTTTTTCCCGCAATTGAGCATCATTCAAGTTCATGCATCTCTTCCTCTTCCTGTCCGGCCCACGCCGAAGCCTTGTTCGGACATACAGCTATGCAGGCCCCGCAGCCCTGGCAGGCCAGGGCGTCCACAGCCATAGCTCCTGTGTGTTCATCAGGGTATCTGGCTTTAAAAGGGCAGGCCTGCAGACACATTGCACAAAGAGAACACAGGGCCGTTTTGACCCGGACAAAGGAACCGGGCCAGTTTCTGCGGCCGCGGGCAAGCCAGCTGAGCGCGGTCTGAGCCGCAGCTTCGCCTTCCAGAACCGCCTCACCGGCAAGAACCGGGTTCCTTCCAGAACCGCAGACAAAAATGCCCGCGCGTACGGAATCAAGCGGCCTGTATTTGACATCAGCCTCCTTTAAAAATCCATGTTCTGTGCTCTGGATATCAAATATGCGGGCCAGATCAGAAGCGGATTCAGGAATCACTCCGGAGGCCAGAATCAGCCGGTCGGCTTCAATTTGTAAATCTTCTTTAAGATAAGGATCAACACCTTGAACCGTAACGCTTTTTTCCCCGGCCTGAAAAACAGGCGGTTTTTCCGGAAGATAGGGAATAAAGCAGACGCCGTCGGACCTGGCTCTGGTGTACAGCTGTTCATCATCCCCCTGAACAATGATGTCCCTGTAAAATATCGTTACTTCCGATTCAGGATTAAGCCTGCGTATTTCTATGGCCTGTCTGAGCGCCAGCTGACAGCAGACCTTGCTGCAATAATCGGCAGGTTCCCGCCTTGTCCCGCTGCAGAGGATAAATACCGTGCGTCCAGAAGAGTTCCCGGGTGCATCCGGGCTTAAAAGCTTCTCCGGGAGGTCAAAGACATTGATTATCCGGGGGTCTTCCGTCTCAACTCTGGACGGATTTGTCCCGCAGGCCAGAATGGCCGCGCCGTGCTTCACCTCGCGCTTATGCCCCCTGGCATCCAGGAGCCGGGCAACGAATCTTCCGGCCGGACCGGTGCAGGACTGCAGCCGGGCTTCGTTTAAAACCTCGATTTCAGGGTGTTTTTGTACTTTGTCCCTCAGCTCCAGAACCTGTTCACGGACTTCGGGTACCATGCTTTTAATTGCGTGGCCTCCCAGGTGGTCTTTTTTTTCCACCAGGACAACCTGTGTTTTCTGTTCAGCCAGAGACAGGGCGGCGGACAGGCCGGCCGGACCGCCTCCGACTACGAGCACCGAAGGGTGGATATGTTCGTGTTCACTGACGTAAGCTTCACCCCCGGGCTGCGCACAGGAATCTGAAAAAGACCTGAGAGCCCGCCCCGCGGCGGCAGAGGCCGCGATCAAAGAGCCGGCGATATCCAGCACTCTTTCAGATCCTTTAGTCACAATCACCCCTTCCTGTCCTGCCCAGGCCGGCAGTTTGTATCCCGGATCACGGCCCACAGAAAAAACGATCAGGTCGAAATTTTCGTCTCTTTGTTCACCTGGAGCGGGAGCATAAGCAATGCGCAGGCTGTCCTCTCCGGGATCGCGGACAATGCTGTGCGGTCTGCAGCGGATCAGTCTGATTCCTTTTTGCTGCGCCTGGTTCAGATATTTTTGCCAGTTCCTTCCAGGAGTGCGCAGGTCCATATAAAAGAGCGCGCACTGCATTCCTTTTTCCCGGGCCAGAAGCGCCTGTTTCAGGGCGATCATGCAGCAGATTCCTGAACAGTGATCGGCGTTAAGCTTAAGA
Source organism: Desulfonatronospira sp. (assembly GCA_007125075.1). GTDB lineage: Bacteria > Desulfobacterota > Desulfovibrionia > Desulfovibrionales > Desulfonatronovibrionaceae > Desulfonatronospira. The sequence continues at coordinate 16,870 of SLDX01000022.1, read as the reverse complement.
TTCCTGGAACCGGCGCACTGGATCCAGGCCGCCTTGCGTACCTTTCCCAGATCTGAAGGCCGCCTGAGTACTCCCCTGGTTGGTCCCACGCCGCTGATCAGGCGTTCAAAATCAAGCGAAGTGATCGCGTCCGGCCAATGTCCGCAGCCCAGGTGATTGTGCAGCTGCGGATCGAAATACTCCACTCCGGTGGCCAGGACAGCAAGGCTAAGCTTGTCCATGCTTTCCGGTCCGTTTCCCTCTGCCGCGTGAATTGCTCCGGTGGGGCAGACTTCCATGCATTTGCCGCACAAGGTGCAGGCATCAGGGTTTATGCTCAGCCAGTTATCCGGCTTATGGGGAGCAGAGGGGTGAACCGCCTTGCACTGTCCCAGGCCGGGAGCCAGGGGATAGGGCTGACTTACCGGGCAGACCTTTAAACATTCCAGACAGCCGGTGCATTTTTGAGGATCAACCTTAAGCCCGCGCCTGTTCATCAGAGCGGATAAGTTTCCCGGAGTGCCCTGGATATCGAGTACTTCCACTCCGGGCAGGTATTCAATGTCCGGGTGGCCAAAGCCGCGCCTCATGCAGGCGTTCCATACCCGTCCGGTAATATCTCCGGGCAGGATGCGGCACAGTCCGCAGTGATTGTCCGGAAACTGCCTGTCCAGAGACAGAAGCAGGCCCCCCGGAGCCAGGGCTTTTTCGGTCAGCAAAACGCTGTGTCCGGCTTCGGCCAGGTCCAAAGCGGCGCGGATGCCGCTTATTCCGGCCCCTATAACAAGTGCCCGGACGTTTTGGTTCATGTGTCCTTCTCCTCGGAAAATCTGACCAGAGGAACAGGCTCATCAGGGCTGCGCCCGGGCCTGTAACCAAGCTCCTCCTGGGTACTTGCGCCTGTGGTCCTGAAAATGTCCGCTAAGGGAATGCGGCTGGGACACACGCTTGAGCACTGTCCGCAGCCGACGCAGGCATGGGCCATGTGTGCTAGCCTGGTCAGGTGGAACATGGTCAGGTCAGTGGGCAGGCGTAAAGAACCTTTTCTTGCGCCTCGATCATAGAGTTCTTCAGGATCCTGCTCAAAAGCTTCGCGGCTGCTTACACAATCACGGCAGAAGCATACCGGACAGGCTCTTTGACAGTTGAAGCATCCCAGGCAATCACCGATAGCTTTCTGCAGGCCTTCAGGAGTGCTGATCTCCTGTGCGGTCTTTTCCTGCAGGTTAAGCCAGGCATTTTTTCTGGCTGCTTCCAGCTCTTTGATCGCCTGCCTGCGGGAATCAGATTCCTGGCCTGAAACAAACTCCATAACCCGGGCCAGCTCTTCCCCCTGTTCCTGATGCCAGGAAATTCCGATTTCCTGTTTCAGATCAAGGCCCAGCAGGCAGATGCCAAGATGTACGTATTCCGGGATAAAGTCCGTGCAGCTTAGACATGTCCCGGAAGCCTCGGCCTGCAGATCCGGATGCAGATAGTAATCAACGTCCAGATCCGGGTGTTCAGAGCGCAGTTCCAGATATCTTCTGTTTTCCAGGCGGCCGGGACATTCCATGCTTATAAGAACCAGGTTTTCCAGCCGGGCCTGGTTCAGCTTGGCCAGCTCGACCAGAGCCCTCAGTTCACAGGGCCTCAAGACTGCTGCTGTTCTGAATTTTTCCGGTCCCCGGCTGATTCTGGCCGCATGGACCGCCGCGCTTACTCCTGCTGCCGGGGCCAGGGGCGAAGAGTTTTTTATCTGCTCAATGCTGCAAAGCAGTGAAGGCATGGGCAGGCTGGAAAATGGTCCGACTGCCAGGGTCAAAACCCCCTGGACCAGCTCTTTTTCCACAAGACCGGCCAGCAGGCTGTTTACTGTCCGCCCGGGATCACCTTTGGTTTTTATCAGCGTAAAGTTGTGCATAATCTTTCCGTAGTCAAATATCCGCGCTCTTTTTGGTTTGAAAAACCACACTTGAGGATGCGCCGGAGGCGCTGTCTTTAAACCAGGTGCATCTGCCTGAAGGAAGCAGGTCCAAGTTTCCGGACCTCGCTGGTGAATCCGGTCAGCTCCTCCTGCAGTTTTTTGCCTTCGCTGGCCCCTATCCAGGACAGACGCAGTCTCTGCTCAGGTATGCCGGCCATTTCCAGAACCGGGCGCAGACCCTTGATGCGCACTCTTGCCTTTAAGTTTCCGGACAGATAATGGCAGTCGCCAGGATGGCATCCGCCGATGAACACTCCGTCGGCTCCCTCCAGGAAGCAGCGCAGAATATAGCGCACATCAATCATGCCCGTGCACATGAACCTGATGAGCTTTACCTGGGTCGGATACTTAAGTCTGGTCACTCCGGCCAGATCGGCGGCGGTATATGTGCACCAGTTGCAGACCAGAGCCAGAACATTCAGGTCCTGCCCGGTTTCCTCTCCTGGATGCCGCTTAAGATTGTCTTGAGTATTCATTGTTTCTCCCTTATGAGCCGGCAGCTTTGAGCAGGCCCGAGATTTCGGAAAAGATCTGCCGCGAAGAAAACTGCTGTACAGTGGAGGCCTTGCTCGGACAGGAGGCCGAGCAGGAACCGCAGCCGCGGCACAGGGCTTCATTTATCAGCGCTGTCCTTTTTTCCGGCAGAATGCTTGCCGCCCCGTAAGGGCAGACCTGGGTGCATATTCCGCATCCGCTGCAGATGTCCTGATCGATCACCGCCCGTTCAGCCAGGGTGCTCACCCAACCCTTGGAAAGCAGAGCCACGGCCTCTCCTGCAGCTGCTGAAGCCTGGGCTACGGTGTCTGGAATGTCTTTTGGTCCCTGGCAGCAGCCGGCGACAAAAACTCCTGAGGACTGGGTGGAGACCGGGGCCAGCTTGGGATGCAGTTCAGTGAGCCAGCCATGGCTGTCAGTTGAAACTCCGGCCAGCCTGGCTGTTTCAGTGGACCCGGCAGCCGGAATCATAGCCGGGCTCAAAATGACCATATCCACGGGAATACGCAGCACCTTGCCGCTCAAGGTGTTTTCAGCCACCACCAGAAGCCTTCCCGCGTCCTCTGGATTGTCCGGCACATCCGTGACCTGGGCAACCCTTCCACGGATCAGGTGCACGCCCTCGGCCTGGATGCGGTTATAGAATTCCTCGTAGTTTTTGCCCGGAGTGCGCATGTCGATATAAAACGAATAAACCTCTGCACCGGTTCTTTCCCGGATAAGATGGGCGAATTTGAGGGAATACATGCAGCATACCCTGGAGCAGTAATCTTTGTGATTTTTGTCCCTGGAGCCCACACAATGGATGATGCCCACTTTTTCCGGAGTCCTGCCGTCCCTGGTCAGGATCTGTCCCTGGGTGGGACCGGTCGCGTTGTTCAGCCTTTCAAACTGCAGGCTGGTGTAGACTTCATCCAGAAGCCCATAGCCGTACTGGGTAAGAGGCTCCGGATTGTAGAGCTCATATCCAGTGGCCAGAATGATTCCGCCCACATCCACCTGGATTTCTTCGGCCTGCATGCCGTGGTCGATAGCTTCCCGCTCGCAGGCGTTAACGCACTGCATGCATTCTGAACAGACCGCGCAGTTCAGACAACGCCCGGCTTCCAGCTGTGCCGCTTCCACGTCAAGCGTCTTTTCCACTTCCTGAAAACCTTGTGTGGCGATTTGCGGTTCCAGCTGACCGGGAAGTGCCCGCTGCAGGGGCTTAACGTCTTTGGGCAGTGGGTTCCAGTTCTTTTCCGGGCGCGGATTTTCAGGCTGCATGTCCAAAGCGGGCTCCTTTTTGTCCAGATAGCGGCTGATGGCTTCTGCCGCACGCCTGGCTCCGGCTACGGCCTGGACAACTGTTGCCGGGCCGGATACCGCGTCTCCGGCGGCAAAGATCCAGGGAATGCTGGTCTGCAGTGTTTGTTCATCGACCCAGATGGTCCCTTTTGGGGTCCATTCAAGCTCTGGAACGGCGGAAGCCCAGGGAGCCAGGATTCTCTGGCCTACAGCGGTAATGATCGTATCCGCATGGTAGACGTGCTCACTGTCAGCCACAGGTTCAGGGCGACGCCGGCCGCTTGCGTCCGGAGAGCCAAGGCTGGTGCTTAAACACTCCAGGCCGGTTACGCAGCCGTTTTCCAGAATATAGCGGCAGGGCTGAGTCAGATGGGAAAATTTTACCCCTTCCTGCCTGGCGGCTTCAATTTCTTCAGCGTGTGCCGGCATTTCCTCTTCTGAGCGCCGGTAGACCACGGTCACTTCCCGAGCGCCCAGGCGCAGGGCCATTCTGGCCGCATCCATGGCCACATTGCCCCCGCCTACGACGACAACTCTGCCGCCTACGTCAGGTCTGCGACCCAGGTTTGCTTCTCTTAAAAATCCGACAGCATCCATTACACCTGAACAGCCCTCGTCCTTCAGTCCAAGACCCGTACCGCCCTGGGCTCCAATGGCCAGAAAAACCGCTGAGAAGTTTTCACTTCGCAGGCTGTCCAAAGTAAAGTCCTGCCCAAAGCTTTGACTGGTGCGCGCCTCTATCCCTGTTTTTAAAATCAGTTCGATTTCCGCGTCCAGCACGTCCGGAGGCAGACGAAAATCCGGTATGCCGGTGCGCATCATTCCTCCCAGATGCTCCGCTGATTCATAAATGGTTATCTGGAAGCCCTGCCGGCGCAGAAAGCAGGCGGCAGCCAGACCGGCCGGTCCTGATCCGATGACAGCCACTTTTTCCGGGCGTTCCACTTCCGGTGCGGCGGGATCGACAGAGGCGTTGTCCGCGGCAAATCGCTTAAGAGCCCGGATGGACACCGCGGAATCGACGTCAGTCCTGCGGCAGTTTGATTCGCAGGGATGGGGACATACCCTTCCAAGAACTCCGGGAAGCGGCAGGCGTTCGCGGATAAGCTCCAGTGCTTCCCGGTATTTGCCCTGGCCGATGAGCTGGACATAACCCTGGATATTCACTCCTGCGGGACAGGCCCCGGTACACGGAGCCCTGTCTTTTTTGTCAATGCAGAAGGTGCCAGGGACAGCCTGGGGAAAGGAGCGGTATATGGCAGTTCTTGAACCAAGGCCTTCATTCCATTCGCTGGGAACGGTAACCGGGCAGACACCGGCGCATTCTCCGCAGCCGGTACATCGTTCATGAAGCACATACCTGGGTTTTTTAAGGATAGTTACGGTGTAGTTGCCCACAAAACCATTGATCTCCTTGACCTCGCTGTGAGTCAAAAGATTAATGTCCGGATTCTGGGCGACCTCCACCATTTTGGGGGTTCCTATACACGCGGCGCAGTCAAGAGTGGGAAAGGTTTTATCCAGCTTGGCCATCTGTCCTCCGATCGAGGCCTCCTTCTCCACCAGGGTTACCGGGAACCCGGACTCAGCGGCGGTCAAAGCGGCCTGCATGCCTGCGATGCCTCCGCCGATTACCAGTAATGATTTGTTGACCCCTATTTTGCGGGTGGTTAAAGGGCGATGCTTCTGCACTCTGGATACGGCGGCGGCTACCAGAGCCCTGGCCTTGCGCGTGGCCTGCTTCCCGTCAAGACTGACCCAGGCCGAACCTTCCCGGATATTGCTCATCTGGAGCATATAAGGATTCAGCCCGGCTCTGGAGCAGGCTCTGGCAAACGTGGGCAGGTGCATGCGCGGAGAGCAGGAAGCCACCACCACTCTGTTCAGTCCGTTGTTGACCACGTCGGAAATAATCATTTCCTGGCCCTGATCCGAACACATGAACTGGTAGTGCCTGGCTAGAGCCACGTGTTCAAGATTTTTGGCAAACCGGGCAACATCCTGGACGTCGACTTTTCCGGCGATGTTTTGTCCGCAATGACAGATATAGACGCCTACGTGCGGTTCCTGATTGTTCATGACCATAATTTTTCCGGAGAAATGAGCAGTTTGTCCAGTCCCAGCCCGCTGTGGGGCAGTCCCAGGGACAGACCGGCCAGCTGGGTGAAAAAAAGTACCGGCAGGCCGGGCAGGCCAAGACCCAGCTGAGCGCTTTCCAGGTTGAGCTGGCACAGGGGGCATATGGTTGCGGCCAGATCAGCTCCTTTGTCCTGCATGGTCCGGACAATGCGCTCCACCAGCGCCTCGGTCTCCTCCCTGTAGGGCAGGGCATGGGCCGCTCCGCAACACGAGGCCTTGAGCCGGTGATCCACCGGCGTAAAACCTAGGGCCTGCATAAACCGGTCAAGCATGACCGGATTTTCCGGATCATCCACGTCGGTCCAGGGTCTGGAAAGCAGGCATCCCGAATAGGCGGCGACCCGGAGTTTTGGGGCGCCAGTATCCCGGATCCAGGCTTCCCCGGGCACATCCTGAGCAAAGAATTCCAGCAGGTGCCGGATGCCCAAATCCGGCGGAGCCGGTTTAAGCCCTTCCTGTTCAAGGCGTGTCTGGATATCTGAACATACCTGTTCGTTTTCCTGAAGCAATTTTTTAACCTTGCGCAGGGTATTATAACAGCCGTTGCATCCGGTGACCAGTGACGCGGCTCCGGATTTGGCCGCAAAGGCCAGCACCCTGGCTGCAGGATAGGCGCTTAGTTCCTGAACACTGAAAAAAGCGGTGCTTCCGCAGCAATTCCAGTCCGGCACTGAATTCAGCCGGATATTCAGGTGGGCGCATAAAGCGTTCAGGGACTGGGAATAACCTGCAGATGTTTCAAATGAACATCCAGGGTAAAAACAGATTTCCATGGGCATGCTAAATCCTGCCCTTTTTTAGAAGTTTCATAGCCAGACCCAGGTGACCCGGGAGGTCCCGGGGGTGACTGAATCCGTAGCGGACAGCAAGTCTTGCTTCGTTGACCCGGCCTCTTTTTTCCACCTGGCGTACAAATGCCTGATAAAGATCGGGCATCTTGTGCTCTTTGACGGGCATCTGGTGCTGCAAAGCCAGGACCCTTAACCGGTACATGATGTCCGGGACGGGAATGCCTCTGGGGCAGCGGGTCAGGCAGGCATTGCATGATACACAGAGCCAGATGCTTTTTGAGCGCAAGGCCTCTTCCAGACAGCCGTCCCTGATAAGTGCCAGGATCTTTCTCGGGCTGTTGTCCATCTGTGCGGCCAGGGGGCACGAGCCGCTGCAGGTCCCGCACTGGATGCACAGAGCACTTTCTGCGCCGGGGCTTTTGTCGATAAAGGCCTGGCTCAAAGTGTTCAAATATTCCTGCTCCATAACCTGTAATTTGCGCATGCTGCCAACCCTGATAATAATTAAGATCCTATTTATAGTAGTTGTTATATATTTGTTATAAATGCAAGCTCTATTTTAATTTAATAATATGACCTATTATTAAAAAGTTCAATGTCTATTTAAAAAAATATTCGCCTCAGGCAAACTGTCTGTCCATAAGCAGGTGCGTAAAATAGCCGAACACCGAGGCCAGATAAAAGGGCAGCAGAATGATCAGGGGGATCTGGTAAAAGACAGCCGGCAGGAGCATGATCAGCATGGGTATGATGAGCATGGCCCACCAGGTGTGAATGAATCCCCTGTGTTTGGCAGCTACAGGAATCATGGCCAGAAAACCCAGGACAGCGGCCCATTTGTATTGCTCCAGGGCCATGAGGGTCAGGTTGATCGTCAGGAGCAGGATATAGAAAAATTTCTGGCCTTTGGAGTCGGTATCCACGTCCGGAAAAAGAGATCCCAGGAGCACGCAGCCCATAAGAGCCAGAGCATGCAGTGGTTCAGGCTGGTACCATTCAAGCCAGTTCAATGACGCCAGTGCTCCAGCCCCAAGCGCAAGTGCCCCGGCTATGTGACCTTTATATCCCGGCACTGAAATCTCCTGCACAATGGTTTTTTAGGCCGAAAGACGGATTTGCAAATAAGATCCCAGGATATTTTAAAATAAAAAACGGTAGATTGCAGAAAAATACAGCTTTGCATGCGCCTGGAATGTTTTAGCTTGATCAATAAAGAGTATCCCTTGTCCAGATAATGGTCAAGCAGGGAGATCAAGGGTTGGCCTGTTAACAGGATATGGACTTAAAGCACTTTATTTGTCAGGCAAAAAATGTTCGGCATGAATTGATAATTTTAAGTAGAATAAAACAAAATTTTGACTGGTCTTAATAATCAGTGTAATTGATCCTTAATTTTAAGAGCTTTACGGCTGGTTTTTTTTAGTATCATCAAAAGCGGATATGGATGCGCTTGAAAAACCATAGATCACAGCTGAAATTTATTTTGATAATCCTTTCGCAGAAATAAAAATGACTGAAGAAATACGTATCAAGGAAATTGCCGAAAGCTCTCTGGATGAGACCAGAGCCTTCAAGGTCCAGAAAAGGATCCACGAAAAAATTGATGACTACGGCGAATACGCATTCAGTCCCATTCAAAGCTCAGCCCTGAATGTTTTTTTCGATCTTTCCCAGGAATATGAATCATTTCCTGACCTGCTGGCTGTTTGTGTCCTGGTGCCCAAGGTTTTTTTCGATCTGGAATGCAGTCTCTATCTTCTCCGGGAAAACAGAGTGGAAAAGGTGATGGCCTGCCCGGACAAGTCTTCCAGGGTTGAGCTTCGAGATATTGAAGGGCTGCAGATGTCCTCAAAACCGATAGTGAAAAACGACTGTCTGTATCTGCCCATCAAAGGCAACAGGGAACTTTTGAATCAGCTGCCCTACAGTCTGCCTCAGGGACTGATCGGCATGCTGGAAATCTATCCCGCCCGCAAAACCAATGAACACAGCCGCCTGTTTTTTGAAAAATACGCCAACAGAGTGGGTTTTCAGCTGCACATGCGCATGATCAGCTGGAAAAACGAGGAACATCTGCAGTTCATCCGCTCACTGGTCAAGGACATAGGCCATAATGTCATTGTGCCCAACATGTTTTTCAAGATTTTTTACCGGCGCATGGAAGCTCAGATAAATGCCCTGGGGGAATTGAAACAGGACATCGAACAGGCGGCCCGTAGACAAGACCGTGAGGGGTGGGGGCAGGAGATGGGCCACCGGGAAATCATCCCCCGACTTGATTACATCTATACCGGGCTAAAAGAACAGCACAGCGAGATACTGAATCATTACGAGCAGACCAGCCTTTTTCTGGAAACCCTTTTGCGCCGCAGCCATTTTGAACAGGGCAAATATGTCCTGGAAAGAAAGGTGTTAAATTTCAAAAGCCAGATCATCGATCCTCAGGTGGAGCGCTTTACTCCCCAGTTCAGGGAAAAAGGCATAGACATAGCCATGGCCGGCGTGCCGGACCAGGAGATCGAGGTGGTCGTGGACAAGGGGCTTATCAGCCAGGTCTATGCCAATCTGTTTTCCAACGCTGTAAAATACTCCCAGGAAGTAACAGATTTTTCAGGAAACAGGGTAAAGTTCATCTCTTACGGCTGGGAGCACATGCCCGATTATTTCGGACCGAACAAGCCGGGCATCAAGCTGAATGTATTCAGCACTGGAGAGCATATCAAGGATGAAGAACAGTCAAAGCTCTTCCGCGAAGGATTCAGGGCGGGCAATGTGGGACTAGAGCAGGGCACAGGGCACGGGCTCTTTTTCATCAAGGAAATTGTGGGGCTGCACGGAGGAGAAATTGGTTATGAGCCCACGCCTCTGGGCAACAACTTCTTTTTCATTCTGCCTCTGTCCGACCCTACAGAATAAATAATTTTGCATCTAAAAAGTCTTTCTTACCGGATGAAAACTAAATAAAAAAAATCTGCAGGTCTTGCCGGCACAGAGTCAGAGCATGCCTGCCCGGCACCCAGCTTGAGCTGATCAAGTCATACTTGGAGTAATTGTTTCAAGCCGGGTGCCGGGCCGGATTCTCAGGTGGACTTTTTGGTAAACGCCTCTATGTCTATGGCCGGAAGACTCAAAAGTTCCACTGAACCTCGGGATCCAAGTTCTACGGACATTTTCATGATTGTTTCATTGTCCGGGGCTTCGACAATATTCACAAAATCATATGGACCCAGAATGGCATATTGCTTTTTGACCTTTACTCCCATTGCCTCCAGTTCCTTGTTCACCTCCATGATGCGTCCGGGCTTGTTCTTAACTGTCTTGCGCCCCTCATCGGTCAGTTTGCTCAAAATAATGTACTCAGCCATGGATCAAACCTCCTTGTGATGATGTTGATAAGATGTATTTTTTCAGCAGTATCTTCACTATATCAATATTTTTCCATATAAAACACCAAGGCTTGCATCAGTCTGGTTTCATATCAGAAGGCCACGCCAGGACGCGTGGCAGGCTGATCTCCGACCTCTGACCTCCGACCTTCCTACTTTCCTACCTTCCCACCTTCCCACCTTCTTCCTCCATGCCATGCCTGGCCTGTCTGGCTTTATTAATTATCTCCCTCAGCTCCCTGGCTGAATCAAAGGGGGAGACCGCGGAGCATATGGCTGAAACCAGAGCCACTCCATCAACTCCGGCAGATATTATCTCAGCCGTGTTATCCCTGTTAATCCCGCCTATGGTGATCATGGGCTTGCGGGTCAACGATCTGGCCCGTTTCAGACCTTCAAGCCCGAAAGGCTCCTTGGTGTCGGTCTTGGTAGGCGTGGGAAAGACCGGGCTTATGCTCAGATAGTCAACATCGGTTTTATCCGCTTCTCTGATCTGGGCATTTGTATTTACAGAGATGCCGATGATTCTGTCGGGGCCCAGAATGTTGCGTACCTGCGGATAGGGTATGTCATCCTGACCTATGTGCACACCATCAGCACCCGCAGCCAGGGCTACATCCACACGGTCATTGATGAGCAGGGGTACGTCAAGTCCTGACAGCTGTCTTTTCAGCTGGCGGGCCAGCTGGACGAATTCACCGGCTGAAGCCTGTTTTTCTCTTAGCTGAACCATGCTCACCCCGCCCTTGACCGCTTCCCGGATCACGGAAGTCAGTTCTCTGCCCCTGCAAAGGCCGCGATCCGTAACCAGATACAGGGAGTAATCGATTTTTTTTTAAGCATAATATTGAAAATAGGGTATTAAAAAAGCAAAAGCAAGAACATACAGGGCGGCTTTTTAGGGATTGATATTGACCAGCTAACTATAAACATCTAAAAGTCCAAAATTATTTTCAATTATACTCCAGTTCAGACTGGAAGATTTTAAAGCAGCAGATATGAGCACAAACAATCCTGAACGCCCGGAAAACAGATCCGTCTGCACTCTACTGACAATCATCAGATGGGCCCTTGTGCTTGTTCCAGCGGTTATACTGGCGATATTTCTAAGCGCGCCGTACTTTTTGGAGCGGGCGATTCTCAAGCACATGCACAATCTGGAGGTTGAAGAACCGAGCCTGAAAGTCATTGCCCTGACTCCCTGGAATGTTGTTTTAAGCCAGGTGCGGGGCAAAAATCTGGGTATGGACATAGACAGCATAATTGTGGATTTTAAATTGTCCGGCCTGGTTCAGGGCCGGGTAGAGAGAATAACTGTTTCCGGACTGCAGTGGAAGATTGACTGGAATGAGAATGAAGTTGACTGGGGCTTGCCTTCTAGAGGGGACACTAGAGGGGACAACAACAAGACTTCATCAATGCCGGCAATCCCTTTCAAGCTTCTGGAAATCAAATCTTCCTCAATTAAGCTCGAGCATGCCGGACTCGGCTGGCAGATTCCTGTTTCCGGGGTTATAGAGGTTCTTGACGGCCACCTTCTGGGAGCCGGGATTGAAACCAGGCTTTTGGGAACCCCGGTACTGATCGACGGCAAGATCGATCCCAAATCGGGCACAATGAACATGACCGCGCAAAGCAGCTGGCCGGGGCATGATTTTTCAAAAGAACAGTTTCTTAACCTGAAAACTGCTTTTGATATCGGCTGGCAGAGCGATGCAGGCGTAACCGGCCTGGGTGAGCTTGAAATTGCGGCCAGGTTGGGCAGGCAGGAAATCAGTGCGCATGCACTTGATATCGGGCTGGAATCCGGTCTTTTGCATGTACAGGCGGTAATTGATGATCAGCCGCTGTTTAAACAGCTTGAACTAGATCTGGATCTCAAGGGCCTCAGGGTTCAGGATTATGAATTATCCAGTCTGAATCTGAACTTAAGCGAGCTAGGGAGTCGGATCATCCTTGACGCCAGGACTGAAGGTCCGGCTGAACTGGAGTTCGGTATTCAGGGAGCGCAGACTGACTTAAATGACCTGCTCTTTGAGAGAGAAGCCTTTCACTTTGACTGGAGCTTTCACCTGGACGGGACATTCTCTGCTGAAACTTTCGAACAGTTCATGGCCGAATCTGTATTGCTTACGTCCAATGTGCCGGCTTCTTTTTCCGGTGGTCTACAAGGCATGTGGAATCCAAGAGCTGATCCCCTTGAATGGAAGTTGGACCTGCAGGTTGACAGGGCAGACATGGGTCCCGGCGACTTTTATCTATCAGAGGAAAACGTGCACATTGATCAGGCGGATTTCCAGGGAAGCCTGTTGATACAGGCCATGCCTCAAAAAACCCTGATCAAGACCGATGAAGGAAGCAGAATCAAGGTGAGTTCCATACGGATGGTTGCCGCAGAAGACGAGTTTGAACTTAAGGACCTGGAAGTCAACGGCTCTGACAGGCTGATCGAAGTGGTTCTGGAAGACTCAGGGATAAATATAAGAACAGATGCAAGGCTGGGCAGGATCAGTCTGGATTCAAAAGCTGCCCGGGCTGGTTTTGAGCAAGGTTTTATTACAGCTGATTTATGGATGAAGGAAAATAACCTGGAAGGTGTTTTGCGCCTGGATCTGCAACAGGGCGAGTTGTTTGTTTTTGAGCACACACTGGGACTTAATCAGGTTGAGCTGAGTCTTCCTGTGGTCTGGGGAGCCTCTGATGCACAGGCAGGGTCATGGCGGATCCGGGAATTAGTGTATGAAGATGCTGCCCTTCCTGGAATGGACGGCACTGTCCTGATTCACGATTATCTGCTCCAGGTAAACGGTGGCTGGCAATTTGTCCCTGGTGCCGACCTGGATCTGAGACTTAATGCGGCCCTGGACGATCCCGGTCTCAAGGCCGAGCTCAAGGCTGAAAGCGGCTGGTTTGAAGTGAAGAGTCAGGATTTTATCCATCTGGTCCCCGAGCTCGAGGATTTCGAGGTAAGAGGCATGGCCAGAATCGGTTTAGAGGCGAAGGTGATGCACGGCAGGCTGAGCCCGCATATTGAGCTGGATTTTAACCAGCTGTATGTGCATAATCAGGATATTGATCTGAACCTGAGAGGAGCTTCGGGGCGAGTCGTTCTGGATGGACTGAATCCTCTGCAGACACCGGAAGATGAGGAAGTTTTTATTCATGTCCAGGAACTAGAACAGGGCATGTTTCTGTTCAGGGACGGCCTGACCAGATTTAGAATTCTGGGCGAAAGGATTTTTGTGGATAAGAGCTCGTGGAAGGTCATGCCCGAGGGCAGGGTGGATATCTATGCCTCTCACTTGATCCCTGAACTGAATAATGGCCGGATCGATCTATATTTTGAAGGCGTAGACCTTCTGCGCATCTTAAGTCAAAGCACGGACGGCAGGGTTGAAGGCAGTGGGCTTTTTCAGGGCCATCTTTCTTTCGGCCTGGATGAAGAGGGCTTTTCCATTGGCGAGGGTTATGTTTATGCCCTTCCGGGAACAGGCAGGCTGGGCATAAGGGATGATGAATGGCTTGATACTTTACTCTTATATGTCCGCGAAAGCATGGCCGGACACGAGTATCTCTCCATTCTTTCAGAACGGCTGGAGCAGGCCTTAAGAAATTTTGAATACGACTTTTTCAGCTTCAATCTGTTTCATGAGCCGGGTGATGTAGGGGCGCGCATTGAAATCCGCGGACAGGGGGTAGAGGGAGATCCGCCTCAGAGAGTGGGCAGTCTGGTGCTGAATATAAGCGGACTGGAGGAAACCCTGAACCGGGCTCTGGAATTCAGGCCTGAAGGGGAAAAGGAAATCCGCCGCGCCCTGGACGATCTGTTTGAATTTTAAGGAGTTGATTAATAAATGTTACAGGAATTGTGTACAGAAAAAGATTTGCAGTGTAAGATCAAAAATCGGGATAATTTTCAAAAACAGGATATCAGGGCTTAATCTGAGTTGTTTTAACCAGTTTTACCGCTATTGGAGAAAATTATGGGAAAGATTGTCTATTTAATGGCTCTGGCAGGACTTTTGCTCCTTGCATCCTGCACCAGGCATCATGTGACCGCGGACACCACGCACAAAGTTGAAATAGCTCCAATCTACGTGACTGTGGATATCAACCTCAAGGTCCAGCGGGCCCTGGACGACGCATTAGGTTTCCAGGGGCGCATGCATGACCTTTTTACAGAGGAAGAACTTAAGCAACTGCAGTAACTTCAAGGAAAAGAGGTGCCAGGAATGAACAGAACCGTTAAAATAATATTTATATTCTGGATGATGCTTGTCGGATCACTTTGTATCGTTGTCTGGGCCCAGGCCAGAGACAAGCAGGAAATAGTTAACAGCATGCAGAACCGTTATCCGGCGCTGGTTCAGGCCAAAGACCAGGGACATGCGGGCGAGGCCTGGAACGGTCTTGTGGGCATAGTTGACGATAATGTCCCGGGCAATGTGCGCGAACTGGTCAATGCAGAAAACAACGACCGCAGGGATCTGTTTCAGATTATTGCCGCAGAAACAGGCACATCCGTGCAGGAGGTGGCTCTTCAGAACAGGATCCGGATGTATCGCCTGGCTGATGAGGATCATTTTGTTCAGGATCCTGATAGAAATTGGGTGCGCAAAAGAGATCTGCAGCACTGATCAACATTTTATAAGGAAAATGAATAACTTCAGCTCCAGCAGAAATGACAAGGAAACAGGGCAGTTAAATACTGAAGATCTATTGCAGATCTTTCATGGATCAGTTGATGCCTTGTTTATTCACACCCCCCAGGGGAAAATACTGGAGCTGAATCAAAGAGCTTTGCACATGTTCGCATTGAGCCGTAATCAGGCCCTTGAGCTTGATTTCGGCAGGGATTTCTTTGCGGCCAGAGCGCCTTTGAAGAAACTGCCAAGCCTCTGGTCCGGGCTTTCTCAAGACCGTACATTTCTTTTTTCAGTCTCTGCCAGACGCCCCCTGGACGGCCGGGTGTTTCCCGTGGAAGTGTACATGAAAAAAGTGAGCTGGTCAGGCCGGGAAGCTGTACTTACTTCGGTCAGAGACATCACTCGGCACAAGGAGAGTCAGACATCGCTCAGGATCAAGAGAAAACTGCTGGCAGCCATACTGGATGCCGTGCCCATCGCCACTTTTGTCATTGACAACAACCATAATGTAATCTTGTGGAATAAAGCCTGTGAAAACCTCACCGGAGTTCCCAGGGAGGAAACTCTCGGTTCCCGTGTGGATTCCAGGATTTTCTATCCCGGCCCGCCAAGGCCTGTACTGGCTGACCTGGTCCTGGAAAACAATATCCAGGAAATTTGCAGGCTTTACGGAGAAAAGAACCTGGCTTCCTGCCTGTTTATTCCGGAAGCCCTGGAAGCCAGGGATACCCTGACCATCCGTGGAATAAAAAAGAATATTTATTTTTTGGCGGCGCCGTACCGGGATATGCAGAGCAAGGTGATCGGAGCCATTGAAACGATTCAGGATATAACCGACCGGACAAGGGTGGAAGAGGCCCTCAAGGCGAGTGAAAGCCGTCTCAGAGAGGTCACCGCCAATATTCCGGGTGCTGTTTATCAATATCAGGTTTCATGGCAGGAGGAAAGCGGGTTCAACTTTGTCAGCGATGGTGTGCGCTGGTTATTGGGCCTGGAGCCGTTTAAAGTGCTTGAAGACCAGCAGCTTTTTTTCCTGTGCATGGAAGAGGAGACCAGGCGGAGATTTCAGGAGGCTTTGAGAGCATGTTGCCGGTCTGATTGTCTCGAAGAATTCGAGTTTCAGGTGCATGATGAGGCCACCGGGAAAATGTCCTGGATAAAAAACAAGGCCCTTTCCCGTCTGCGCGAAGACGGGGTGACCATCTGGAACGGTGTACTCACCGATATCACGAAGGAAAAGACACTGGAAAAGATGCGCAGCGATGTAGAACGCATAGTCAGACACGACATGAAGTCGCCCCTGATCGGCATTTCCGGGCTGGCCAGACTCCTGCTCAGGGAGGATTTGAGTGAAAAGCAGCGCGGGTTTGCGGTCACCATATATCAAAGCGGTCTCAAGCTGCTGCGCATGATCAACAACACCATGTCTTTGCTGCAGATTGAGCAGGGGACCTACATGCTGAATCCTGAAGAAGTGAATCTGGTGGATATTTTCTATTCACTGCACGAAGAGTTCCTGCCCTCCGCAGAGAATAAATCAGTTGAATTTCTTTTTCGGCTGGAAGATAAACCCATGACCGGAGAGGACAAAGCAGTCATACCCGGTGAAAGGATACTCCTGGAATCTCTTTTCGCCAACCTGCTGCAAAACGCCCTGGATGCCTCACCTGAAGGGGAGACTATTACTGTATCGGTATCCATGGAGAAAAAGTTCTGTGTTGTGGATATTCACAACAAGGGAACCATACCTGAAAGCATCCGGGATAAATTTTTTGAACGGTACGTAACCTATGGCAAACATTACGGCACAGGCCTTGGTACCTACAGCGCCATGCTCGTAGCCCGTGTTCATGGGGGAGAGATAAGCTTCACCACTTCCCGGGAGGAGGGCACTCATCTGATTGTCAAGCTAACGAGGGCAGAGGACAGAGGATAGATAATATCAGAAGAAAGAAGACAGAAACAGAGCATTGTCAGTTAAAAAGAGAAGACGTAAAAATTATATGACAGAGGAAAACAAAAGTGTGGTTCTGCTTTCCTGCTTTCCACACCAAAGGCGAGGTTCTTGTTTCTTATCTGTCCTCTGTCCTCTGTCCTCTGTCAGCTGTCCTCTAGTAATGGCGCGCCTGGGAGGACTCGAACCCCCGGCCAAGAGCTTAGAAGGCTCCTGCTCTGTCCGTC
>SLDX01000143.1 GCA_007125075.1 Desulfonatronospira sp. | reverse complement strand
TCTTCTCACATATTAATAACCTGAATCCGTGAAGTTAGTTTTTTTCGTACATCCTTAAATAGGTTCAGGGATTTGGCAAAATGGCCGTCCCGCACTTACTTTAAAACATCAACCTGCTCAAGATTAAAACAGTTCAGAAAGTAAGTGCGGGATTTGAGCGACTTATAACGCCAGAGTCGTGATTAATCAAAATTTTTTAACCATATGATTTAATTTGTTTCCATCCGGAAATTCTTTTTTTCCGGATGCTGAAACTGATGGTTTTCTTTCCGGAAACGAGGAGTTTTTTCTTTTGGCAAGGAAATCAAACAATTATGAGGAGGCGTATCTTAATACGTTGACGAATAATTGTGCAGATTGACGCCGCCAAATGGAAAAAGAACCGTTTCCGGATGAAAACTAATTTACATCAAATCTTGGCTAACTGCAGTATGTTAAATCAGGCAAGGCCAAAATTTTGATTTAGTCTGCCACGCCATGACGTGAGAGTGAGTTTTTGCGGTAATTTTGACAAATTCCAGAACCTGTTGTACGGATTCAGGTTAATAACGTATCCGGCCATGATCATATGTCCATACTCCGGAAGATCTTTCATGAAAAATCTTCATAAAAGGTTCTTCTGTCTGATAGACCATCAACAGCATTAAATATCAAAAAAGGAAGGAACATGGGGAGAACTTTTGCCATTAAGGTGATAGCGCTTGTTTTTCTGGCAATGATCATCTCCGGCTGGACCTGTGAAGCTCAAGCGGACGGAATTCAAAGAGCAGGAGATGTCCTGCAGGTGGCCCTTCCTGCCGCAGGTCTTACCGCAACTCTGGCTCTTCGGGACAGGGAAGGAACATGTCAGCTGGCCAAGAGTTTTGCCACAACCATGGCAGTCACCTATGCCCTCAAATATTCACTTGACACAAAAAGACCCAGTGGAGGAAGGCACAGCTTTCCTTCGGGCCATACCAGCGCCGCTTTTGCGGGAGCCGGTTTTATCCAGCAGCGCTATGGCTGGAAATACGGCCTCCCGTCTTACGCCCTTGCCGGGTTTGTGGGCTACAGCCGCGTGCACGCGGACAGGCACTACTGGCACGATGTTCTTGCTGGAGCCGCAATAGGCATCGGCTCCAACCTGATTTTCACCAGCAGATATGAAAAGGCAAACGTTGTAGTTGTTCCGGTGGACAGTGGATTGGCCGTCGGCGTCAGCCTGCCCTTTTGAATTAGAATACGAAAGAATTTCTGGGGTTATTATTGGCCGTCAAAATTGACTCAAGTGTTCTTTTTCAGGCCTGTGCAGCTAGTAATTATGGCCTCCGGGCTGAAGTATTAATCTGTGCTCTGTCCACCTGCTTCCTGTACATTCCTTCCTTCAGGAAGAGGACAAAGCGTGGCAGAACACTGGTTGAGATCCCCAGTCTTTTGTCAGCGTGCTCAAAAACAGCATTGATCGCCTTAATCCCCGGGGTCAGTATAATGGCCGCCCCCCGGTTGAAGCTTCTGACCGGAGCAAGCCTCAACACCCTGATCGCGCCGCGCAAGGCATAGGGAAAAACCAGACTTTTTTCCAGCCATGTATGCCTGGTCATGGTCAGTACAGCGCTTAAAAAAAGCTGCATGGGATCGATATACATTCCTTTGTGTCTGTACAGCTTCAGTATCGAAAGACAGATGCGAAAAGGAGTGCGCTGACCGAATTTTATTTTGTTCTTGATGCGCGAAAGTTCTTTTCCATGTATTCTCTCCGCCCCGGTACGCGGAAGACCGCTTTTGTCGTACATTATTCTGTATAATGTAGAATTTTCAGGAACACTGAGCCGATTGGTCACCAGCGTGTCTACGTTCCAGCGACGACCGAACCAGAGCATGTTCATCATGTCTTCTTCGGTTTCCTTAGGTGAACCCAGAATAAAATTGCATATCAGCAGAATATTTGTCTGATTCACCATGGCCATGGCCTTTTCTATGTCCTCCAGAGACTGCTTTTTCCCGTAGAAATCAAGGGTTTCCTGCTTAAGTGATTCTACGCCAAAGCTCAAGGCCAGCAATCCTGATTTTTCCAGTTTTTTCAGGACATCCACATTGCTTTGCAGGACATGGTCGATCCTGCCTGTACCGGCGTACAGCTTTTTGACATTGTGTTTTATCAGAAGATCAGCCAGTTCTTCCAGTGTCTTCATGCTCGTGGTCATATCGTCATCAACCCAGCCGACAATATCCCCATCAATCTCATGCATCTCCTTGAAAATGCTTTTGGCTGATCTTCCCTGCCATTTGCGGTACTTTCCATCCAGATCCTTTCCATATTGATAGCAGAACTTGCAGGTGTAGTTGCATCCTACCCCCGCTCTGATCAGATCGGTTTTAATCCCGGCCACATGGTAATCATACTTTGGATCGCGCAACTTCCTGCGTGGAAAGATATCCTCCGGAAGGGGATGGATCACCCGCGGGGTGAAAAAAACCTTGTCATCCTTTAAAAAAGAGAGGTTGGGCACGGACTCGATATCCTTTCCGCTGAGAATATCCTGGATCGGGGTCTCAGGATTTCCCCTGATGATAACATCTATATCCGGGTATTGCTCAAAAGTCTCTTCAGGCTTGCTGAAACCCGTGCCTCCAGCTATTACAGGGACCTCGGAAGGAATCGCTGCCAGTATTTCATTTATGCAATGCTTTTTCCATTTGCCGAAAATGGAGCAGTCTTCAAAATAGCCGTAAAGACAGACCATGTCCGCCTGCTGCAGCCAGGCATCGATATTGCTCTCAAAGCGCATGTCAAAAAGTCTGGCCTGTTTCCCTGCGGCATGTATTCCCGCCTGCAGATATTCGGCGGCAATGGGTGGAAGAATAAAATAAGGATTTATGTAAGTGTAGGGATAGACAACAACAATGTTTTCCATGTCGCGATTTCTGGTTTTTCGAATATAGCTGAGCATTGAATTTCCTTTA
>SLDX01000141.1 GCA_007125075.1 Desulfonatronospira sp. | reverse complement strand
TTTTCTGAAAAGCTATACACCAACTTCAAGGACAAGAATCACCCGCCAGGACATTAAGGCCCTGGTGCGAAGCATATGGCGCATCGGGAT
This sequence comes from Desulfonatronospira sp., assembly GCA_007125075.1. Classification (GTDB taxonomy): domain Bacteria; phylum Desulfobacterota; class Desulfovibrionia; order Desulfovibrionales; family Desulfonatronovibrionaceae; genus Desulfonatronospira. The sequence continues at coordinate 2,890 of SLDX01000141.1, read as the reverse complement.
CTTTTCCCGCAACGCACCCTGGTTCTGGAAAGTAATGTTAAAAACTTCCGTGACCAAAACCAGGGCTTTGCCTGAAGTAATTCAGCTGAGCATCTTTGGATATCACTTTCAGCGCATATACAGACGCTGTCAGAATTTATAGCCGGGCCTGGAGACCCAGAAACAACAACCAAAGATCTCCTGAAGAAACGTCGGTTCTCACACCGTGTGCGCATCAGGCTCTCACTTTTTATGCCTGCAGGGCTTAAATCCCTTGCCAACAAAAACACATCTCAGTATACAGGGCCAATCATGTGGTTCATAAGTTCTTTACATCTGCTTCATGCCCTGCCAAAAAAAATTATATGTTATGTTTTTAATGTATGTACATGGAGCAACTGTTTACCATGAACAGGCAGCCTGTTGTTTTGCAAAATATTGATTATGCATGAATTTTTTTGAATATCATGATTTAGTGACGTGCTGAGAATGTCTATACATAAATGGTTTGCTTTTAATAATCTTCTGAACAAAAAAAGTCTTTCAGAACTTATTATTCCTGTATTTGTCTTAATGTCTGTTTCTTTGGTTATAGTTTCCACTGATCTTGAGCTTGGAATACAGAAACACTTTTTCGTTCAGGACGAAGGCTGGGTCTTTCAAGAAAACAGTCCTTGGAATCTACTGTATGATTATGGTCCCTTTCCTGGTTTAATTCTAGGCTTTGGTGCGGCTTTAGTATTTCTATTGTCGTTTTTTAATTTACGATTCAGATTATTCAGGAAAAGAGCGCTTTTTTTGATATTGGTCCTTTTTTTCGGAGGATGGTTTCTGATACATGTATTCAAAGAAGGAATGGGGCCGGTATTTCAGGATGGCATGGACCGGCCCCGGCCGCGTCACGTGGAAAACTTTGAAGGAGACAGAGAATATCAGCCCCTGTTCGTCAGAGGTGAAAATGGTTCAGGAAAATCCTTTCCTTCAGGGCATGCGGCCATTGCCTTTTACCTGATCTCACCCTTTTTTGTCTTCAGGGACCGAAACAGGAATTGGGCTTATTTGTTCCTGATCGGAGGCACAGCGTATGGTTTATTTATGGGAGCGGCCAGAATGGTGCAGGGAGGACATTTTCTTAGTGATGTAATCTGGGCCGGAGGCTTTGTTTATTTAACCTGCTGGTTTTTTTATCATCTGTTAGATCTGGAGAAAGAGGCGAAGAACACCCGGTTGAACGCCAGAAAATATTGATAAAGATATGTTTATCTGCCTGTCGAAAACAGCTTATGACAGATTGTTCAAAATATCTCACGCCAAAGCGTGATAAGGAGCAAACAGGTTCGTAGTCGAAGCATATTTATACTGGTTCGGACTTAAGCTTTTTGCAGCCTGACATTGGCAGATTTTAAGCGCCTGTTACTGATCATTTTTCCCACTTGAGCATATTGATTGCCAGATATACCTGGTATCTTCTGCCCGATGCTTCGCCCAGATCACCAACCAGCCTGACTTTCTCAAAATTATTTTTCAATGAAGCAGATACGCTTCTTTCGGACCTGACCACGATCAGGGCATCGTAACCATGCTTGTCCACCGGTCCCGGCCAGAGTTCGTATTGTGAACTGACTCGAGTGCCCGTGGTCCACCTGTATACCCTGGGCTGAGTATGCATATAAAAGGCCAGAGAACTGACCACCTGTCTTCTGTCGTCAACTATGATCAGAGTTTTCTCCGGCTGAGGGACTTTTTGCATGACCTCATCCATGTTTTTTGCCAGTTCGCTCCATCCACGTAAGCGCTGTGTTGGATCAAAATCGCCGCCAACGAGCGGGGTGAGCTGAACCAGAAAAGGCAGGGCATAGGTTAAAACCGCAAATCCGATTCCTACCTTGACCGCGGGCAAAAAAAGAACTCGCAGTCTGTCGATCCTGCGTCCGAGATCAAACTCTCCGCAGCCCCAGGCAGCCAGCAGAATCATTCCGGCGGGATAAAAAACCGCTGGCCAGTTGCCGTTAATATGCTGGTTGAAGCTGAGGATGGTAAAAATCAGGAGAGCTGGAACGCTGTACATGAAAAGCATTCTCACAGCCGGATCATGCTCTTTGAATCTGATCAGCAATCCCCCCCCAACAGCAGTAAACAAAATAAAGGTCAGGGGAGAAATGATGAGCATCTGCAAGCCCAACGATTCCGGAAAAGTAATAAGAAAATCAAAAAAACTCCCTGACGGTGCGTCCAGATGGGAGATGCTGTGTTCCGCGGTTATCCACCCCTGGCGGATGTTCCAGGCTATGGTCGGCAAAATCATTGCCAGGGCCGTGAGTACTGTCAGGTACGGCCAGGGTCTTGCCAGATTGCTGCGCGCTTTTGAGGAGAGCAGCATAAATAAAAACATTATCAGCGGAAAAGTGAGCATCATCTCCTTGCTCAGCATGCCCAGCCCGATAACCGGGCCCAGCAGAAGAACCCATCCGGAAACAGCTGCTCCTTTTTCCAGGTTGCGCCACAGGAGGTAAAGAGCAAAAGACCAGCAAGCCAGCAAAGGTGCGTCTATGGTCATGATGAAGCCAAGGGCGGAACTGCCCGGAGCGGCCAGAGACAGGGCCGCGGCCCAGAATCCGACTTTGGAGTTGTATATGCTCCTGGCCAGCAGAAATACCCCCAGAACGGCCAGGCAACTCAGCAAGGCCGCAGGCAGGCGCACGACTAAGTCACTTGCTCCCAGCAGTCCGGTGGACAGTGCATTTATCCAGGCCACCATGGGCGGCTTGCTGAAGTATCCCCAGTCAAGCCTTCTGGACCAGTCCCAGTAGTAGGATTCATCAGGGACCAGATCAAGCGGAGCTATGGCAATGTATACTATTCGCCAGATAAGAATAAGGGCCAGCATGAGGTAAAACCTTCTGGCCCATAG
>SLDX01000102.1 GCA_007125075.1 Desulfonatronospira sp. | reverse complement strand
TAAAAGCACGCTTAAACCGAAAGAACTTTATTTCTTTAACACAATAAATATTGAAAAAAACATTGCTGCGTCTTATTCTGGCATTACTTTTAGTTTTCCCTTCCTGGTCCGCAGCCTGGGCAGAGCAGTTCCAGCCTGAGGAATTCAAGGTTTTTTACCTGAACTCATATCATCACGGCTACGCCTGGTCCGACGACATTCATACCGGCATACGCAACACCTTTGACCAATCAAAGCATCGCATAGAAATCCAGATGGAATACATGGATACCAAAGTGTATCATCGTCCCGGTGTTACCAGCAGACTCCTTGAGTTATACCGGGAAAAATACTCTGGCGAAGAATACGATATCGTCATCGTCTCTGATGATGACGCCCTGAATTTTATCCTGGACTACGGTCAGGAGCTTTTTCCGGACATACCCGTTGTCTTCTGCGGCATCAACCACCTCAACCCTGATCGTCTGGACCGGAACCGGGTCACCGGAATCGTGGAAAACTTCAACGTGCGCGACACATTGGAGCTGGCCCTGACCCTGCACAGAAACAAAAAAAGGCTGGTGGTCATCGGCGATGAATCGACCACCGGCCTGGCCATTAAAGGCCAGATCAGGGAGGCTGTGCCTTACTTCGAGGACAGGCTGGAATTTGAATTCTGGACCAGAAATTCCCTGAGCGAGATAGAAGAAAAGGTCAAAAGACTGCCACCGAACACCCTGCTTTACTTCATTCCCTATTTTTATTCCATTGAAGGTCAGGTCTTCTCCGCAGGAGAAATGCTTGATAACGTCTCCGCGTTCAGCGATCTGCCCATTTACAGCAACTGGGAATTTCTTTTGGGCCACGGCATGATCGGCGGAAACCTGATCAGCGGAATCCAGCACGGAGCCATAGCCGCTCAAATGGCCTTAAGCATCCTGGGGGGAGAGCATCCCGCAGACATCCCCATAATTCATGAAATCGTGGACCAGTATATGTTCGACTATCTGGTCCTGCAGAAGCAGAACATAAGACAGACTCAGCTTCCCCTGGGGAGCCTGCTCATTAACGAACCCAAAGCATTCTACGAACTGGACAAGCAGATCTTCTGGGTGATCATGTTCAGCCTGGGCTTTCTTTTGATCACTCTGGCCTTTCTGTTGCGCAGCATCCTGCACAAAAAACTCGTGGAGAGAAAAATCCGCAACCAGCTGGCTTTTCAGGAAAGCCTCATGGACACCATTCCCCAGCTGGTGTGCTGGAAGGATCTCAATCAGCGCTATATGGGAGCCAATCAATCATTTACCGATTTTTTCGGCATTGATTCTCCGGAAAAAATCATTCATCAGACCGATAATCTGCTCATGCCTTCCAGTGAATTTTCCCAGTGGGCCGCGCGCATGGATAAAGAAGTTGTACATACCAGAAAAGCTCTCAGAAAATTAAGAGTGGCGGTTAAAGATCAAAACGACGCGGGAGCCTGGCTGGAAATCAACAAAGTTCCCCTGTGCAATGAAAAGGGAGAGGTGGTGGGTACTTTAAGCACCGCGGAGAACATCACCAATGAGATCAATCTGGAACGTCAGCTCCTGCAGTCTCAGAAAATGGAAGCCATCGGCACCCTGGCCGGAGGCATAGCCCACGACTTCAACAACATTTTGACCACGATCATCAATTCTACAGAACTGGCCCAGAGCGACCTGGACACCGATTCCGCGGGATTCAAGGATCTGGACCGGGTGCTTAAAGCCTCCAGACGGGGCAAGGATCTGGTGCAAAGAATCCTGGCCTTCAGCCGTCCCTCTCAGGAAGGATTCAGACCCACAGTTCTGCCTGATCTTATCCGCGAGTCAGTATCTTTGCTCAAGTCTTCCCTGCCGCGAAACATTGAAATCCGCTCCAGGATCAAAGGCGGCTATGATCCGGTGCTCATGGATCCCACGCAGATCTCCCAGGTGGTCATGAACCTGTGCACCAACGCCTTTCAGGCTATGCATAACAAGGGCGTTCTAGACATAAGCCTGGACGAAATGGAGCTGCAAAAGCCCCCGGCCGGGGAGCCGGATCTGCCCCCGGGGCGTGCTTTCAGACTGGTGATATCCGATACCGGACCCGGGATAGACCCGGAACACCAGGACAAGATATTTGATCCCTTCTTCACCACCAAGGCCCAGATCGGAGGCACAGGTCTCGGCCTTTCCGTGGTCATGGGCATAGTCAAGAACCACAAGGGCGTAATCAGGGTGGACAGCAGGCCGGAGAAGGGTACCTCGTTTGAGATCCTGCTGCCTGCCATTAGTGCTGAGCAGCCCTTTTCCGGCGAGCAGAAACAGAAACAGGCCCTGATGACCGGATCCGGAAAACTGCTTTTTGTGGAAGATGACGCGGATCTTCTGTCCACAATGCCCAGAACCCTTGAAAGTCTAGGCTACACGGTCTACACTGCAGCCGACGCCAGACAGGCCATTGAGCTGCTCAAGCAGGGGCACAGTTTCGATCTGGTGCTCACAGACTTCGACATGCCCGGACTTAATGGAATCGAACTTTCCGAGTATATTAAAAGCCATCACCAGGGACTTCCGGTGATGCTCATCACCGGGCGCAGTCACGCTCTGGATTACCGGCAGCACCCAGAAAACATCCGCCTGATCCTGGCCAAACCATTCAACCAGGCTGATCTGTCCCGTGCGGTAGCCAGAGCGCTTAACGCGCGCGAATAGTAAGCTAAAAATTATGCCTAAAGTACTTATAGTCGACGATGACCCGGAAATCAGAGAAACCATGGCCAGCCTGCTCGCCAGGGAAAACATCGCCCACGACCTGGCAGGGGATCTGGCCTCGACCCGCGAAGCTCTAGAGCAGGATCACCATGACCTGATCCTTCTGGACGTGGCCCTCCCCGACGGCAACGGCCTTGATCTCCTGCCGGAAATCAAGGCCCGGAGCAATGCTCCCGAGGTCATCATCCTTACCGGGCGCGGAGATGCTCAAGGCGCTGAACTGGCCATAGAAAGAGGAG
>SLDX01000138.1 GCA_007125075.1 Desulfonatronospira sp. | reverse complement strand
TTGGCGACGTATGGGGTATCGGCAGAAGATACGCCTTATTGCTTAAAAGCTACAACATCAGAAACGCCCTGCAGTTTTCCAGACAATCCCGGGATTGGGTCAGATCCCTGATGACGGTTGAAGGCCTGCACATGCTTCTGGAGATTCAGGGCACAGCGTGTCTTGGCCTGGAAAAAACCTCCCGCCCCAATAAGAGCATTATCACTTCCAGAACTTTTGGACACGTTCTGGAGTCTTTGACTGAGCTGAAAGAGGCTGTAGCCCGTTTTACCGGGAGGGCGGCGGAAAAATTAAGACAGCAGAGATCGGTCTGTTCCTGCATGATGGTCTTTGTGCAGACCAACAGGTTCAGAAAAGATCTTCCCCAGCATGTCTCCTCCCGAATGATCAATATCGGGTACCCCACCGCTCACACCCCGACGCTGATCAGACATGCCTGGGAGACTCTGGAGGACATCTACAGACCGGGCTTCAGCTACAAAAAAGCAGGGATCATGCTCACCGGCATTGAACCCGGACGCGAAAAACAGCTGACTTTTTTTATGCCTCCTGAGCGACAGGAAGAAAAAGGAACCAGAATAATGTCCGTCATGGACCGGATAAATTCCAGATGGGGCCGCGATACCATCAAACCTGCAGCGCTCGGCACCGCAGCAAAAAAGATCTGGAAGATACAGAAACAGCTTCTGTCCCCCAGATATACGACAAGCTGGACTGAGCTGCCAATAGCTTTTTAGCGTCCTGATTGACTTCCGGACAGCAGACGTTACTTTAATAAAATTTTGATATTTAATTCATTTCATGATAGCAGTTACGGTTGTCAGGAGATGAATAAATCCAGAATTTTTTTAAGGCAAAGGAAAAAGCATGAAAATAATTGTGTTGTTTCTGGCATGTTTCCTTGTAACCGGTATTGGCCCGGGGGCTTTTGCTTCCGCACCGGATCTGGCCCAAAAAGTCCAGGCACGCTATGATGATCTGCAGGCTCTTAAGGCTGACTATGTACAGATATTGACCAGCGCGGCCACAAGAGACCAGGAGGAGCGAACCGGGCGCATATATTTCAAAAAACCGCTGTTGATCCGCTGGGTGGCTGAAACTCCCGAACCGGAGCTTCTGGTCGTGGACGGGGAAAAGGTCTGGAACTACTTCCCGGACGAGGAAACGGTTTATGAGTATGAAGCAGAAGACATGCTCACTTCCCGGTCAATGCTCAACTTCATCTCGGGAAGGGCCAAACTTGACGAAGATTTCCGCATTGAACATCAGGGAGAAGAAAACGATCTGAGCATGCTCAAACTGATTCCGAAAAATCCTGAGCCCGATCTGGTTCTGGCCTATCTCTGGGTCGATGAGGAAGGTCTGCTGCACGGCATAAAACTTGTGGATTTTTTTGGAAACGAAAATGAGCTGCGGTTCAAGTCCCTGAAGATTGATCCGGAGCTAAGCGCTGACAAGTTTATATTCGAGGCCCCGGAAACGGCTGATGTCATAAAAGACTAATGTAAAATCAAATGAATTAAGCGGAGAAGATAATGATTATTGTAGTTAGAAAATGCTCCCCGGAATGTCCTTTTCACATCATGGAAGGTGATGTTATGGTCTGCAACGTATCCACTCCCTCAAAAAGGCCCATTCCAAAGATGGAGGACAAGTTTCCTTCCTTCTGTCCCTTGCGCAGAGAACAGACTATAGTCAGAAGGTTTGAGGAAGAATAAGCAGGATCAACCCGCCGGTTCAAGGCCTGCACTTTTGCGCAGGGCCCCGGTTTCACTGGATTTGAGCATCCTCCACTGTCCTGGCTTAAGCCCTTCAAGTGAAACCGGGCCCTGTCTTATTCTGATCAGAGTAAGCACCGTGAGATCAAGGTCGCGGCACATGCGCCTTATCTGGCGGTTTAAACCCTGTGTCAGGGTCATTTGCAGGCTTGCATGATCATTAAGACTTTTTATTACCTCCACTTTGACCGGCGCCAGCCGCTCACCTTCTTTCAAGACCATGCCCCGGCGCATGAGCCGGATTTTATTCCGGGTCAGGCTGCCCCTTACCTCCACCAGGTAGACCTTGGAAATATTTGTCGAAGGATGAGTCAGTCTGTGGGCCAGATCTCCGTCATTGGTCAGGATCAAAAGGCCCTGTGAAAAATAGTCCAGCCGGCCCACCGGGAACAGGCGCAGTTTTTTTAGATTTTCAGGCAACAGGTCCGCCACCTTGGGTCTGCCCTGAGGGTCATGCATTGTGGTCACCACCTGCACGGGTTTATTGAGCATGACATAGACCAGCTCGCGATTGTCCAGCAGGTCTAACCGGATTGCCCTGCCGTTCACCTGAAGCCTGTCCTTTTCCGGATCGACTTTTATCCCGGGCTTCCGCACCACCTGTTCGTTCAGGGTCACCCTGCCTGACTGAATCAACTGGTCGGCCTTGCGTCTGGAGCAGACTCCGGACCTGGCCAGAACTTTATTTAGGCGCAGCTCGCTCATCAGTCAAAGATCGCTTTCAAAAATATTTGCCCGTTAACTGGTCATTAAAGACCTTATATCTTCCACATGCAGCGCTGCCGCGCTTTCTTCCTCAAGATCAAGACTTAAACCGTATTTTTGCAGGTAATCCATGCCCTGTCTGACAAACTGATCAAAAGCAATATTCTCTTCAATCCCCGGGCAATATTCTCTGGCCATCTCAAAACTTATTTCATCCATGAGATTGCCCCTGAAAAAAGGCCAGGCCCGGCAGGCTCTGGGCTTGACCGGATGGACCAGACATCCCTGATCCCGCGTAAAAAAAATACACCACCCGCTCTCACTTACGCGGACAAATGATTTGGCCCCTTTTCTCCGGATAAATCTGTCCATAAAGGTGACCAGGTCCAGATCAAGATATTCGGCAATCTTTTTCTGCTCGGATAAGACAGCCACTATTCCCCCGGATCCCTGACAACACTGTCCGCACATACGGCAGGTAAACGCTTTTAGGGCGTCATGCAATTTTAACTTCCTCCTGGTGATTATTTGATGTTCTTTTTGAAAAATCGTTCAATGAGTTATCGAAGGATCTTTACTGCCCGCCTATAATAAAAATTTCTGATATATTTTAATACCTGTCTGAAAGATTTTTTATGCTCCAGACGTGCCTATGAGCCGCTGATGCTCAGTCTTGATGCATCTGTCTTCGACCACTGCTATAGGCTCGGATTTTAAAATCTTTCTGGCTTCAGAAGAAAAAATCCCAAGCTGCATCCAGAAGGCCAGTGGCGCATACCCGAGATTTAGCACTTCCCGGGCATGTTCCGGGCAGTAGGCAGCCGCCCGGAAGAGATCAACTATATCCACTTTGTCCGGTATCCTGTCCAGGCTTGGATATGTTTTAAGCTCCCAGACTCCCTGCCTTTTGGGATGCACGGGAATCACGTTGTAACCTGCCCTGATAAGATAGCGGCCTACCAGATCCACCGGCTGACCCGGTTTGTCCTTGGCTCCGACCACGGCCACGGTGACTGCTCTTTCCAGGATTCTTTTTAGATCTTGATCCTTAAGGCCATCCAGCATACTATCTCCTAATAAAATATCGATCATGCACAAATCATTAACGGATCCTTTCCGTTAAGCTTAAGGATAGATCATGCAGCGTATCAGCATAGACCAGGCCCGAAAGCTTTGGCAAGAAGAGAATTTATTCACCCTGGGCAGTTTGGCCCATGAAGAAAGGTCAAAGCTTCATCCGGAAAAAATTGTAACCTATATTGTTGATCGCAATATAAACTACTCTAATATCTGTGTCAGCGCCTGCAAATTCTGCGCTTTTTTCAGACCGCCCGGGCATGAGCAGGGATACCTGCTCTCCTTTGAGGAGCTAAAGCAGAAAATTGAGGAAACCATTGCTCTGGGAGGAAGGCAGATCCTCCTGCAGGGAGGGATGAACCCGGAACTGGATCTTGATTATTATGCGCGCATGCTCTCTTTTATCAAGAATAATTTTCCCGAACTGGCTGTGCATGGTTTCTCACCCCCTGAGATTTACTATCTGACACAAAAAGAAAACCTTTCCCTTGATCAGGTAATCGGTAAGCTGAAGAAGGCGGGTCTGGATTCCATTCCCGGCGGCGGGGCTGAAATCCTCTCTGATCGTGTTCGCCGGATGCTGGCTCCGCGCAAATGCGGCTCCGGGCAATGGCTGGAGGTGATGCGCGCAGCACATGAACAGGGCCTTAAAACCACGGCGACCATGATGTTCGGACATGTGGAAAGCTTTGACGAGCGCCTGGAACATCTGGAAAAAATCAGGAAGCTGCAGGACGAAACCGGAGGATTCACTGCCTTCATTCCCTGGACTTTCCAGCCGGGCAATACTCAGGTGCAGGCCAGGGAAGCTTCTGCTGCCGAGTATTTAAAATTTCTGGCCCTTTGCCGCGTATTTCTGGACAATGTTCCCAATATTCAGGCCTCCTGGGTCACTCAGGGGGCACACGTGGGGCAGATGGCTCTACACTGGGGGGCCAACGACTTCGGCTCGACCATGATCGAGGAAAATGTCGTGGCCGCGGCAGGAGTCAGCTTCAAGCTGCCCGAGGAAAAACTCCGGCGCCTGATTCAGGGTGCCGGTTTTATTCCCCGCAGAAGAAAAATGAACTATACTTTATTAGAATAGAGGCTAAAACCAAGGAGAGCTTATGTTTGAGAGCCTGGAAAGACTGCCCGGAGAAGAAATGGAAAAAAGGATTGAGGCCTTTAGAAGCAATATGCGCGAAGCCTGCCTTGATTGTGGAGCGGCCATGATCTTCACCCGGCTGAACATCTATTACTTTACCGGTTCTTTTGCTAATGGACTCTTATGGATCCCCTGGGAGAGAGAACCTTTGTTCATGTGCCGCAAGGGCCTGGAGAGATTCCAGCTGGAATCGCCGCTTAACAGGGCGGTGGGCTTTAAATCCTACAGTCAGATAATAGATATTTTATCCGATTATGGACTTTCACTTCCGGAACATATAGGCGCTGAAAAAATGGGTCTGCCCTGGGCCCTGGCAGAAAACCTGCAGAAGAAGCTTTCCGCTTCCAAATTCATCTCCATAGATCAGGCCCTGGCCGCCACCAGAATGATCAAGACTCCCTGGGAAGCTGAAAAGATGATTCTTTGCGGACAAAGACATCACCAGGCCCTGTATGAAGTCCTGCCGGGCATGATCTCTCCGGGCATGACCGAACGCGAAATCAGCATGCAGGTCTGGCAGTGCTTTTTTGCCCAGGGACATCAGGGGCTGATGCGCATGCAGAATTTCGGAGAAGAGATCTTTCTCGGGCATGTGGCTGCCGGAGACAGCGCCAATTACCCAAGCGTGTTCAATGGACCGGTGGGTCTTCGCGGAGAGCATCCGGCCATCACCCAGATGGGCTATGCCGGCAAAGTCTGGAAAGACAACGAGCCTTTGATTCTTGATTGCGGATTTGCCCTGGAGGGTTACCAGACGGACAAGACTCAGGTCTATTTTCCGGCAGGGTGGACTCCGCCTGATGAAGTCCTCAAGGCCCATGCACTGTGCATTGACATCCAGGCTAAGATAGCCGGGAATCTAAGGCCGGGCTCCACTCCTTCCGATCTTTACCTCATGGCTGTGGAAATGGCGGAAAGAGCCGGATTTTCCGAAGGCTTCATGGGTCTTGGATACAATAAAGTTCCCTTTCTGGGTCACGGCATCGGCCTGGCTGTTGACGAATATCCCCCTCTGGCCAAAGGTTTTGAACAACCCTTTGAGGAGAACATGTTTATGGCCGTGGAACCTAAGATCGGTCTTCCGGGCATTGGCATGGTAGGAGTGGAAAACACCTTCCGGGTTACCGCGGACGGCGGGCAGTGCATTACCGGAAACGTATTTGATGCAGTTAAGGTATGATGCTTTTGCCCGTTACAGCCGGGATGAGCAGAACTTCTGCTTAAGCCCCGGGGACACGCGGGGCTTAAGCAGCAGATTTTCCGGTTTTATTCCGCCTTCTGCACATACTTCATGCGCACTTCAAAGAGGAAGTCCTTCAACAGCCGTGCCTCTTCCGGGGTCAGATTTCCCCTGGTCTTCTCTTCAAGCATTGCCAGAAGATCAATGGTCTGCTTGGCCATGGGCAGATTCTCCTGTGTCTGCCCGGTGCCGGGGTCAGGCACTTCTCCAAGATGGGTCAGTGCTGAGGAGCTTAAAGAGAGTACAAAGGTGGAAAAATCCATGCGGGGAAAAGTGTTGTCCTTTTCTGCTGATGCTTTCTTATACTCCTCGGCAGCTCTTTTGCGCTCGACTTTTTTGGCCTCGCTCTCCTTAGCCGTCTCGGATTCTTCCTGATTCTCTTCAAATTTTATTCTGCGATCCGTGACCTTGATTTTTTCATTGCTCTCATCCATTGCTCTTTCCTCCTTGCTGGAATTAGCGAGAGTTAAATTTAATCATAAGCTGAATCCATTGTCCTTGAGTAAGCTTCCCAGGCCTTTTCCAGATAATCCCTGGAGCCGGAAACTCCGCCGCAGCTTAAGAATGCTTCGTGCAGGGCAAGAAGGCCCGCAAGCACCTCCTGCCAGCGGATACAGCCCGCATGCCCGATACGGACAAGCCTGCCGGAAAGACGTCCCTGACCTCCGGCCATGATTACCTGGTAATCATCTCTGGCTGTTTGTAAAAGCCGGTGCTCATCGATTCCGGGAGGAAGCATGACTGCGCTCGCGCTTAAGGCATGGTTGTTTTGAACCAGAAGGTCAAGTCCCATCTGGGATATTCCATTGCGCACCATTGCCGCGAGCGCCTTGTGCCGCAGATGATTTTTTTCCCGTCCTTCCAGCATCAGCAGCCGCAGGCTTTCGTCCAGGCCAAAAAGCATATTTACCGGCGGAAAAAATTTTTCGAATAAATCAGCATCTTCTTGAAAATCATCAGGCCAGGGCTCCATGACTCCTCTTTCAAGGCTCTTTTCACCGGCCCTCTGACTCAAAGCCAGGAAGGACGTCCCGGAAGGCAAAAGCATGCCCGGTCCGGATGCACATAAGACGCAGTCAAGACCCCACAGATCCATAAGAAAAGGGGCAGAACCAAGTAGACCTGTCCCGTCCACCACTGCCATTTTACCGCTTTGCCTGCACAGCCTGGCAATGTCCTGAACAGGATGCACCACTGTTGTTGACAAATCAACCGCCTGGACCAGTACAGCGGTTATGTCCGGCCATCTGGCCAGGGCATTCTCCACTTCCTTCGGTTTGACCGCCTCACCCCAGACAATGGGCAGAGCCACCACTTCCAGGCCCTGTGCCTGGGCGGCGTTGGAAAATTGTAGTCCCTGCTCGCCGGCCTCAACAACCAGGACTTTTTCTCCTGGAGCAAAAAGAGCTCCCAGAGCAGCGCGCATAACCCCTGCAAGTCGAGCAGGCAGTACTAAGACCTGCTCTTTCGTCCCCAGCAGATCCTTAAGCCCGGACTGAATCCTGCTCATGATTGCCTGCCGGTCATCCCGGCACAAAACACTTATGTCCATGGCCATTGCCCTGCGAACGCTCTCGGGAACCAGACCTTCCTCAGGGCTAAACATTAAAAACCTGTTCATTACAATCACCTGTCAACCGTGCGCTTCCGCCCAGCTCTTACCCACTCCCCACTGCACCAGTAAGGGTACTTCAAACTTCTCCACTCCGGTCATGATCTCCGCCAGCCTTTCTCCGGCAGCATGAGCCAAAGAGTCTTCGGCCTCCAGGAGCAGTTCATCATGAACCTGCAGGACCAGGTTGGCCTGCATTGATCTAAGCCTCTCATCGGTGTCTACAGCCAGCATGGCCTTTTTGATCACATCAGCTGCAGAACCCTGGATAACCGTATTTACTGCAGCGCGTCTTGCCTGTTGGGCCAGATGTTCGTTTCTGGAATTGATGTCCGGCAGGAGCCTGCGCCGTCCGGCAATGGTGGTCACATAACCGTATTGCTGGGCCTGTTCTTCGATATCTTGATACAACTCGCGGACTTTTTCCAGTTTGCTGAAATAAACCATAATGAATTTTTTGGCCTCTTCAAGGGGCATCTCCAGCTCCCGGCTCATTTTCTGCGGACCCATACCGTAAAGCAGGCCGAAATTGATGGTTTTCGCCTTGCGTCTTTCCTCCTGGCTCACCTGGTCGATATCCTTGTCAAACAGCAGCCCCGCGGTGCGCCGGTGGATATCCTCGTTGGCCGCAAAGGCCTGAAGCAGACTGGGATCCCTGGACATATGCGCCAGAATGCGCAGTTCGATCTGCGAATAATCCGCGCCTACGAGCAGCTTGCCTTCTGCAGCAGTGAAGCAGGTCCGCATCCTGACCCCAAAAGATCCCCTGATGGGAATGTTTTGCAGATTGGGCTTGCTGCTGGACAGCCTGCCTGTTGCTGTTGCCAGCTGGTTGAAGCTGGTGTGCAGCCGTCCTGAAGAGCACACCTTTTTCGGCAGGGGCTCCAGGTAAGTTGAACGAAGCTTTTCAAGGGTTCTGTATTCCAGGATCAACCTGATAATGGGATGATCGCGGCGCATGGATTCCAGCACTGCGTTGGATGTAGAAAAAGCACCGGTTGGTGTCTTGCGCCTGGATCTCAGGTCTAAATCCTGAAAAAGCACCTGGGCTGTCTGCTGAGTGGAGCGGATGTTGAATTCCCGCCCGGCCAGAGCATAAATTTCTCTGGTCAGGTCTTTCAGCCACTGCTCCACTTGATCCAAAAAATCCTGAAAGGCGGCCAGATCAATATTCACTCCGATTTTTTCCATACGGCAAAGTACAGAAACAAGCGGCATCTCCAGATCGTTAATCAGGGACATCAAACCGGCGGCAGAGAGTTTGTCCTCCACCAGCCTGCCGATCTTAAGGGCTGCCAGAGCTTTGTTGTTCCTGTGCACCCCGGCTTCAGAAGCGTATGTCCTGAAGATCCGGTCAAAACTGTAATCCCTCTCCTCAGGATTCAGCAGGTAAGCCCCCAGGGAAATGTCCATGAATTCAGAAACAGGCTCGTCCATCCAGAGCGGATCAGCCTGGTATAGATTTTTTAGATAAAATACAAATTTCTTGCATTTTTTAAGCTTTTCGCGCACCTCTTGGCCTTGATCCACCAGCCACTCCCTGTCCTTAAGCGCCACCAGAAAACCGGATTCGACAGGAAATACACCTGCTTCCTCTCCCAGGGCTTCAGGCAGCTCTTCCTTATCCAGAGCCACTATCTTCTTCTCATCCTTGAACGCCTGATCTTTGGGGGATACGACCAGATCGGAGGAAAGCTCATCCAGCAGAGTCCTGAATTCATAACGGCGCAGAAATTCAGTAAATCCGGAAACATCCGGCTCTTTGGATTTTAAATCTTCCAGGCTGGCCTGACGCAGGCAGTCATGTTTGAGCCGGGTTAATCTGCGGTAGAGAAAAATATCCTCCAGGTGTGCTTTTAACTTCTCCTTCTCCTTGGGCTTCAGTTCCTCCATGCTCTCCTGAAGATCCTCGAGAGTGGGAAACTTTTTTAGCCAGGTCAGGGCCGTCTTTGGACCTACTCCGGGAACTCCGGGAATATTGTCTGAAGTGTCTCCCACAAGAGCCTGATAATCAGGCCATTGAGAAGGATCTATACCTGTTTCCCTCTTGAAGCCCCCAGAGTTTACCGGCTCAGCATTCTTGCTCCCCGGATCCCAGATGTAGACCTGCTCATCCAGCAACTGTTTTAAATCCTTGTCCGAAGCAACAATGATCACCGGGTGATCTTTCTTGTAGCAACCGGCATATCCGGCAATAAGATCATCCGCCTCCACGCCTTCGGACTTGAATTCCGGAACTCCAAGCAGGCGCACTCCTTCCATGAGAGGATCAATCTGCACATTCAGTCCCTCAGGCATTTTCATGCGCTTTGCTTTGTAAGGCTTATACAGCTTGTGGCGAAATGTGGGCCCCTTGCCATCCATAAAAAAGCCAATGTATTTCGGATTTTCTTCCCTGATGATTTTCAGAAGCATTCGGATAACTATAAAGATGGCATTGGTGGGGAAACCATCCGATCTTTTCAGGTCGGGAAAGGCATAAAAAGCCCGGTACAGAAAAGAGCTGCCGTCGATTAGGAAAACCGGTTCACCACTGTGCAGAATTTTTTCCCTGATCATGATTAAGGCTTGGTATCCACAATATTATTCATGTTCAGGTTGTTGAGCTGCAGGACGGGTTTGGATCGGCCTTTCGACCTGCTTCGGACCTCGCCCAGGCGCTGGAGAATGAACTGCTGGGCGTGTTTCTGGTCAATTTTTTCCAGAGGGATTTCAGCCCTGGCCATTTGTTTATGTCCTCCGGCCGGGCCTACATCCTTGAACATCTGAGAGGCCAGCTTGCCCATATCCTTGTGCAGGCCGTCACCTCTGAAAATGATGACCAGTTTTTCATCATGAATGCCGCTGACGATATCCCAGGAAATGTTATGCACACGCAGGAAGAAGTCAGCCAGAATCACAAGTATGTCCGGTGAATCGACCTTGCCCATGAAAATGCTTGACCCATTGCCTAGAAGCTTGATCTTGCGAAAAGCCAGAGAGAAGTATTTAAGCCATTCCTTGTGGAATTCGGAGCGCACAATCTTTTGCAGAATTAATGAATCATAAAACTTGGTCAGATGTCTGAAGGCCCTGATGTCGACATCAGAAAACTTCCGCTCGAAACTCTGAGTGTCTGTTTTTATTCCGTACAGCAGAGCCGTAGCCAGAAGTTTTCCCGGCCTGATCTTCAGATTGTACAGGTATTCGGTCAGCAGTGAGCTGACAGCACCGTATTCAGGTACGATTTCCTTATATTCCGCCTGGACAGGATTGTTTTTGTCCAAAGGATGGTGATCCAGAACAAGGCTGAAATCAACCTTGGCAAAATCAGGATGATGATGAGGCTGGGAGTCAACCAGAGCGAATTTGTCATACTGGGCCAGCAAAGGAGGAGTAAGCTTTTTTATGGATATGCGCAAAAGCTTGATCATGGCCAGATTGTCAGGTCTGGAAATTTCATTGACATGCGCTATGGCAGCAGAATGCACTCTGCGGTAGAGGACTCGCTTAAGAGCCATGGCCGAAGCCAGTGCGTCCGGATCGGCATTGATCATAATGAGCAAACGCTCTTTTTTGTTGAACAGTGCTTGAAGTTCGGCTAATTTATTGTCCAGGGTACGAAAATATGCCATAAATTCCTCTTAATGGTTTGGACCTTTACCCGTTCATCCACTCCAAACCTTTATATTTATTCATCTCGGTAAATCTTTGGAAGCAATTATTTAACCTGAGCGGCAATCGTATGCAACGTCATTTTTTCAGCCCAGGGTTGAGGCCAAGCAGAGCTGACGCAGGCATTTTCAGTTTTTGATCCTGTCTCCTTTTCTCATGTTCAGGCCATGTCTGAATTCAGAGCCCAGCACAAGACAAAGTCAAGGAATGAAGCTTTTTTGAGCCGCCTGATTCATGGATTCCTGGCAGCCTTGCCTGATCTTTCAGGGAGGCATACACTGATTGCCATTAATCTCCAGAGATTATGTGTTTTTCTTATTGAAAATAGTTCTTGATTTCTATTGAGTTTAGAGTTAATAAATTCATGCACTTAAAGGCATGAATCTTGCAAAAAAACACGTATGTTAAAAGTAAAACGCATCATCCAGCATCATTTCAACCCCCTGCATGTGTACTGCCGGTTGAGAAACGCTGGGGTCAGACCAATCATGGCTCAACGTGTATGTACGGTTTATGAGA
Organism: Desulfonatronospira sp.; assembly: GCA_007125075.1. GTDB lineage: Bacteria > Desulfobacterota > Desulfovibrionia > Desulfovibrionales > Desulfonatronovibrionaceae > Desulfonatronospira. The sequence continues at coordinate 19,693 of SLDX01000138.1, read as the reverse complement.
AATTCTTTTACAATTTCCTGCTTCGCTAATTACCACACCTTGCCGACTTAACCCCTTGCAGCTGGCTGACGTCAAAAAAGCTTCAGCACTTTCTCTTTTTGGACCTTTCTTGTTCTGGAAAATATCATCTGCACCTTATCCATGCAAAGCCTGGATAAAAACCTGGACTGCTGAAGATTGACCGTCCTCCCATAAATTTTTCTGCTTTTAGCCCGGCTTAGAAAAAGATACCGTTTAGCCCGGGTCAGGCTGACATAGAACAGCCTCTCCTCTTCGTCCACATCATCTTTATGCTCCAGGACTCCGGATTTTCCCACCAGAAAATCACTCCCGGCAAAGGGAATGACTCCATCTTCAAGACAAGGCAAAAACACTGCTTCAAATTCCAGTCCTTTGGCTGCATGCATAGTCAAAATCCTGACCTTTCTGCCGCACAACTCAGCCTGGTCCAGTTCGCTTTCCAGGCGAATATGATTGATCAGTCCGACCCAGCCTTCATGTATCCTGTATTCCTTCTTCAAATCCTTAAACGCCTTGCTCTGCCAGAAGAACTGATCAAAAGGAGGCATATCCCCCAGATAAGCAGCTACACTTTGAGGTCCATGAGCAAGCACTTTATCCGGACATTCAAGAGCATTTTCATCCATACTCACTCCAAGAACCCTGGCTGCGGTTCTTAAAATGAGATCCACACGGGAATCGCGATAGTAAGGTTCCTGCTGGGGCACACTGACAGGGATGCCCATCCGCTGCAGCTCTCTCTCCAGACCCGGAGCCAGAGTTTTGAAGCGCACCAGTATCGCGATATCCTCAGGGGCAAGGACAAACTTATCATAAATTTCAGCGTCTTTCTGCCAATGAGCCGTTCCTCCCAACAGAGCTCTGATCTTCTGTCCCACCCAATGCGCTTCCTGAATTGAGTTTGCTGCACTGAACAAAATTATGCCTGAAGGCAGTTTTTTTTGTCCTGTCAGCCTGGAAGCAGCAGGAAAGAGTCCTTGAGAAAAGTCAAGAATGTCTTGGTCGGAGCGGTAATTATCAGCGAAAACAATCATGTTAAGTTCAGGCCAGAATAAGTCAAGTGTTGATGAAACATCCCGGCAGGCCCCTCTGAATCCGTATATGGACTGCCTGGGATCTCCAATACCAAAAAAACCCTGCCCTGCCCGGGGAAGCAGTTCTTTGACCAGCAACAGCTGCAGCATTGACAGATCCTGAACCTCATCTACCAGTACATGAGTAAATGGTTTTATAAATTTGCCGCTGCGCATCTCCTCCAGCCATAACTCCAGAAGGTCTATAAAATCTACCAGATTCCAGTTCTGTTTTTGTTGTGCATAATTTTGTCCATAGCTGGAGATTTCCTTGAGTTCCTCTCTGGCTTTCATCAGTTCCTGCCAGTCCTTTTTTAAAGCCTGCGCGCTCAACTCCGGATTGGCATCACTGAAGACTTTAAAAGCTTCCTGCTCGTTTAAAATCAGAGGCTGTTCACCGTAAACCCTTTGCCAGTATTCATAAGCCATGGCGTGCAGGGTCTCTGTTTTCGGCAGAGCCTTGTCCGGGCCGTGCAGGTGAGCCAGCCTGTCTTTCAATTCCTGAGCCGCCTTTCGGGTATAAGTCAAAACCAGGATATGCCTGGAATTTACCCCATCGGCCAGCAATCGGCTGACTCGGCCCATCAGGGTTTGAGTTTTCCCTGTTCCCGGACCGGCCAGGACCAGAACTGGACCAGGACCGTAACCTATGGCTTCCCGCTGTCGATCATTAAAGTTGTGGTGCTCCGACATATCCCGGCCAACATCTTCAGATGGCGCTGGAAGTTCCTGGCAAATGCGCAGGCAGGCTTCCGGCTTATTCTTTCCGGACAATGGCATGAGGTGCTTGCCAAGCTTTAACTCCTGCCTTTCCTTTTTGGTGAACACCCGGATCTCCCCGTACTGGCCGTCAAAACCTGGGCTGCGTATGACCTCGCCTGAACGCATGCGCTCAACACCCATGGCGAGAGGCGGGTAAAATCTGTCCAGCTCACTTACCGGTACACTTTGAAGTATGTGCATTTCTGTACCGAACTTGCGAATCAACTTATTGTAAAAAACATGGACTTTCTTGGCTTTAGGTCCGACTCCCAAAAACTCGGACAAGATTTCTTTTAAAGGTATGACTGAAGAAAAACCAGGCTGGCAATCAGGTTTTTGCGGCGCTTCCCGGTCAGCCACGGCCAGGATGCGGTTGAGCACGCCCACTGTGATATCTTTGCCGCAGACCGGACACTTTCCCTTGTGGGCAATGGTCTGCTTCGGATCCATGACAACACCGCATCTGCGATGTCCGTCAAGATGATACTTGCCTTCCTCAGGGTAGAACTCCAGTGTTCCGAGAAATTTCTGTCCCAGACCTTCTCGCCGCAGGGCCTGGTATATCCCGAAATAGCTTGACTCACCCTGAAAAATGTTGGCCTCCCGGCCGAGTTTGTCCGCACTGTGCGCGTCTGAATTGGACACCAGAGAAAAGCGATCCAGTCTGCTCCAGAGCCAGTTCATCTCCGGATCTGAAGACAGGCCCGTTTCAAGGGCGAATATGTGACCGGAAAGATCACCGAAACATTCCTCCAGACTGTCAAAGCCTGATTTGGAACCAAAGAGTGAGAACCATGGAGTCCAGATATGGGCAGGGATGATGAATCCTCTGAAATCGGTATCCAGGACCATCTCCAGAAGACTTCGCGAGTCCAGGCCGATAATGGGTCTGCCGTCTGCTTTAATATTGCCGATGCGTTCAAGTTTCTGGTTGAATCTTTTAACCGGCTCAAAACCGGGAAAAAAAATCAGGTTATGAATTTTACGCACAACTCCGCTTTGTTTATATATGGAGCTTATCTCCGCTGAAAGCATAAATCTGGTTTTGGAGATAAGCTTATGCTCATATCCGGGAACCAGAGGCGCCAGATCTTTATTTTCCCGCAGTCGCAGCAATCCGTCTTCGCCTTGCACCAGATCTTTCTCCAGCATTTCCAGCCATCCGGGATGGGTGAAATCCCCTGTTCCCACCACCTGGATGCCCTTGACAGCAGCCCATGCAGCCAGAGTCTCAGGATCAAGGCTTTTGCTGGTCGCACGTGAATACCGGGAATGAATATGCAGATCAGCCAGATAAGTTTCCATGGGCAAACCCTTTATGGTTTAAAGGACCTTCCTTGCGGTTGAAATTTTGGTTTTGAATCTCCTGGTCTGTATCACTTCACTGAACCGCGCAATCAGCTGGATCCCCCTTCAGCTTGGCCAGGGCATGCTCAAGTGCCGGCAGGACCGCTTCCAGATTTTCCCTGACTCCTTTCGGGCTGCCGGGGAGATTGATGATCAGGCTCTGATTCAAAATGCCGGCAACAGCTCTGGAGATTGCAGCATGAGCAGTTTTTTTGAGCGAAACAGACATCATTGCCTGTTCAAATCCAGGCAGTCTTTTGTCCAGGACGCCGGCGGTCACTTCCGGGGTTATATCCCTGGGGGCCACGCCTGTCCCTCCAGTGGTCAAAATGAGATCAACTCCTGCAGTCAAGGCCAGATGACCCAGTAGAGATTTTAAAACAACAGGATTATCGGCAATGACATATCCTCTGGTCAGGCTAAGGGTCAACCGGCTTTGCACCATATCCTGAATAAGAGGTCCGCTTGTATCCGTTCTTTCCCCCCTTGCGCCTTTATCGCTTAAAGTTATCCAGGCAAGAGAAGCACCGCTGAACTTTGCCTGCAGTTCAAATTCCTGATGTGCATGCACTTTTTTAAAAGCTTTTAAGGTCAGGCCCAGAAAACCCGATCCCTGCTCTTCGGACAGCCAGGACCTGTCGAGCACCTGAAAAATAAAATCTTTATTCACTAGATCCCCGAGAAAACAGCCTGCGCGCAACATGTTCAAGCCTGCCTCCGAAGCTTTGTACACACCATGTGTTCCTTTGCTCTCAGCAGGACTTATGATGCAGGTCTGATGCACATCCAGCGAATGCTTAAATCTGACTGAAAGCATTTATATGCTCCTCGCCCTTTTCCCGGGCTGTCGAGTTTGATTGACGATTCTGATCATCCACTTGCATAAAGCTTATGCCCTGGGACTGCAAACTAGTGCAAACCAATATATGGATCAAGGCAACAAATAGATCCTGAATGCTATACAACGCATTTGTCATCTTATCAAAGCGCTTAATCAGTAATAAAAAAATATTCAAGTACGCTTTCTGATGCAGTTGTATCCTTGCAAATAAGTCGCGGTTCATTATAGTTCTCTGATATGGCCTGAAATAATTTGCAAATCAGCATCCTTGCCGTCTGCTTGAAACTTGCAGCTTTATTTTGCTCGTTTTTATTATATTCTGGAGATATTATGCAAAATCCTCAAAAACCGCAAAAGCCTCAAAAATTCGGATTTAGAAGCGAAACCTTCATTTATTTCCTCATACTTATCTTTGTAACAGTGGTCATCTGGAGCTTTATCGCTCCCAGGCTCCAGATAGTCCAGATCAGCTACACTTCCTTCATGAACCATGTCCGCGAAGATAACGTCGAGGAGGTGACCATCCGCGGAGACCGCATCAGGGGGACACTCAGGGAGGAAGCCGAGGTCAATGATTTCACCTTCACCGACTTTGAAACCTATGTTCCTGCCTTCGGTGATGACGAACTCCTGCCCTTGCTTCGGGAGCAGGGCATTGAGGTCAACACTCAGCCGGAGCGCAGTCCCTTTTTCTGGTATCTTCTGCTGTCCACTGTGCCGTTGCTGCTCATAGTCCTGCTTCTTTACTCCCAGTACAGGCGCGTTCAGGGGGGCGGGGGAGGCGGAGGCATCTTCGGCATGGGCAGAAGCCAGGCCAAAAAATACGACCGGGGAATGCAGAAGACCACCTTCCAGGATGTGGCTGGAGCCTATGAGGCCAAGGTCGAGCTCATGGAGGTGGTCGATTATCTTAAAGACCCCATGAAAATTCAGGATGTGGGGGGCAAGGTGCCCAGGGGTGTAATTCTGGTCGGCCCCCCCGGGACAGGCAAGACCCTGCTCGCGCGGGCCGTGGCCGGAGAGGCGGGCGTGCCCTTTTTCAGCATCAGCGGCTCGGACTTCATGGAAATGTTTGTCGGCGTAGGGGCCAAAAGGGTGCGCACCCTCTTTCAGGAAGCCAAGCAAAGCGCGCCGAGTATCATCTTTATCGATGAGATCGACGCCATCGGACGCAGAAGAGGAACCGGCCTGGGCGGAGGTCACGACGAGCGCGAACAGACCCTGAACCAGCTGCTTGCGGAACTCGACGGATTCGAGCCCCATGAAAACGTCATCGTCCTGACCGCGACCAACCGCCCGGACATCCTGGATCCGGCCCTGACCAGGCCCGGCAGGTTCGACCGGCGCATCATCGTGGACCTGCCCACTGTCCAGGAGCGGGTGGAGCTTTTAAAAATCCATTCCCGGAACAAAAAACTGGACCAGGATGCGGACCTGGAAAGACTGGCCAGGGAAACTCCGGGCTTCTCCGGAGCGGACCTGGAAAACCTGATGAACGAGGCCGCCCTGCTGGCCGCCAGGGACAAACGCAGACTGGTCAACAGACAAGACATAGAAACGGCCAGGGACAAGATCCTCATGGGCCTGAAAAGACACGGCCTGGTCATGACCCCGGAGGAAAAGCGCATGGTCGCCTACCACGAAGCCGGGCATGCTGTCGTCGGAGCCGTCCTGCCCCATGCCGATCCGGTGTACAAGGTGTCCATCATCCCCAGAAGCCAGTCCATGGGCGCCACCCAGCAGTTTCCGGACAGGGAACAGTATATCTACAACCAGGAATACCTCCTGGACAGACTGGCGGTGATGATGGGCGGACGCTGCGCCGAAGCACTGGTCTTCTCCACCGCCACCAGCGGAGCAGCCAACGACCTGCAGCAGGCCACCAGATTAGCCAGGAAAATGGTCCTGGACTGGGGCATGAGCGAAGAATTCGAACACATGGCTCCAGGGGGACCGGGAAGAGAGATATACCTGGGCGAAGACCTGGGCAAAGCCAGAGAATACAGCGAACTGACTGCCCAGAAAATCGACCGGGCCGTGGAATCAATCCTCAAAAAAACCTTTGAGCGGGCCAAAGAAACCCTGACCAGCAACAGAAAAGCCATGGACGAACTGGCGGAAGCTCTCCTCGAACACGACGAAGTGCAGGGAGAAATCGTATATGACATAGTCAATAAGTACAAAAAATGAATTAACTCAAGATTGTCTTACCAAAGATATTCAGGCAGTCGCTTGCGTATATCTTCGGGTTTTTCCAGATTGCTTAGATCCTTATCCACTTCACTGCCCAAAGCCTTGCGCAGCTTGTCGCTAAGCTGGCTGCGCAAGGTACCCAGGAATCCCGGTGCCGCAACAAGGACCAGACGCTCAAATTTCCGGTTCTGGAAATTTTTATTTAGATGCTCAACCAGCTGCTGCGCAAAACGTACCCCTTCAACCTTGCGCACGGGTGTGTGCTCGGCGGCAGTGCGAAATTCCCCCTGCATGGAATAAAAACGGCCGGGCCTGTCCGCAAAAATTTCCTTTTCCTGCATGCGCGACTCTGGATGATAGTATGATTCCAGTTCAGTCAGATTGCCTCCGCGGGCGTTGGCCCCGAAAATCTTTGCTCTGGAGCTGTCGGCTACCACTACCCATGCCTTGTATTCCATACATAACCTCCTTAAAATGTTTCCCGGGACCTGCAAGAGCTGTTGAACAGACTGCATAGACAAGCGGGCGGCCTGTCTGCCGGAAATCGCCCATATATTATTCATGAGGATAGTCAGGAAAAAGTCAAGAACATGCTGTATCTGAGGAAAACATGCGTTCAGTAAACATGCAATAATTCGGGGTACATCACTTTTTTATCCATAGGCTTTCAAACTTCTGCCGCCTTGATTTTGAGAGCAAAAAGAATTAGCTGAATCCAGCCGGCTATTGCTGAAAAATAATCTGACCGTGAAAAATTATCGCCAATATTGGAATTTACGGCTTGAATTACGGAATAAATCACATTTTACAGGGACCGTTTCGCTCTGCCAGGGAGATTGTCCTGGCGTCGGCCTCTCCACGCAGACAGATGCTTCTGACTTCTCTTGGTCTTGATTTTCAAGTGGAGCCTGCTGAGTTTATAGAGCCGCGGCAGAAATTCGGCCAGAATCCGGAAGAATACGCATTGGCCCTGGCCCGGGAAAAATGCCGGCTGGTGGCTGAGAAAAAGTCCGGGGCAATGGTCTTGGGAGCGGATACGATTGTAGTTTTAAATGAAGAAATCATGGGCAAGCCTGCTTCAGAAGAGCATGCCCTGGAAATGCTCACCCGTCTGCAGGGCGAATTGCACTCGGTGATCACCGCGGTAAGCATCAGGTGCGCTGAAGACGACATTGAGCGAAGCTTCAGGATAATAACCAGGGTGAAAATGGCTCCCGCTGACAGGGATGTGCTTCTGGCCTATATCTCAACCGGAGAGCCTCAGGACAAGGCCGGGGCATACGCCATCCAGGGCCAGGGGGCTTTTCTGGTGGAGGAGATCATAGGCTCTTACACCAATGTGGTAGGTCTTCCCTTGAGCCAGGTGCTAAGAGCCTTGCTTGAGCTTAAGGCTGTCAGACTGTCAGGATGAACTGGGCATGAGGCCGGTGAAAAATTACAGCAACTTCTTTTGGACGAATCTGGCAACGCTGGGGCCTGTCGGCTATTTGCCCGCCGCACCCGGAACCTGGGGCTCTCTTGCAGCTGCGGTTGCAGCTCCTTGGTTGTTTATTCCCTTCAGCTTCTTAAGTAAAATGCTCATCCTCAGCGGGCTTTTTTTTCTTGGTGCCTGGGCCTGTACTGCAGCCGAAAAAAAATTCGGCCGCAAGGATCCCGGTCAGGCAGTCATCGATGAAGTCCTGGGTCAATGGGTGACTTTTTTGTTTCTGGCTGCTGCCAAGCTTCCATTGCTGGTGCTGGGCTTTTTCCTGTTCAGAGTGTTTGACATCCTGAAGCCCTGGCCCATCAGAAGCTCTGAACGATGGCTGCCTGGCGGATACTCGGTCATGCTTGATGATCTGCTAGCAGGAATTTATGCTCTGGCAGTATTGGTGCTTCTGGACAGGCTTATCCTGCAGACATATTTTCAGGGATTCTTCTAATTTCTAGAGCATCTTTGTCTCGAACTGCTCACACACGCTGCTGATTCAGAAATAAAATGGTTCCTCTACGCAATGAGTGATTTTTACGTTTGGACAACCAGATAATGGTTAAGGTTCAGGTCATGAATACCGGCTCCGGGGTTCGTCATGAATTCTTCGCGCCCTGATCAGGTGATAGCTGCCTAGGAAAAAAACAAAGACAGCTCACCGTTTTTTTCAAGTCTTTCAAGCAGTTCCTCTACTGCTGCTTCGAGCTGCGCATCCCTGCCCCTGACCTCATCTTCGGGAGTCTGTTCAACTATCAGATCAGGCATGGCTCCATTATGTTCCATATCCCTGCCGTCCGGCAGAAACCACCCCCTGAAGGGGCGGCGTACAGTCGCCCCGTCGATAAGCATATGCCTGCCGGTGGAAATCACTCCTCCATAGGTCTGTTGCCCTACCAGAGTTCCGCGGTTCAGGGTCTTGAAAGCATGGGCCAGGATCTCTGAATTGGAATAGCTTTTCTCGTTGGCCAGCATGTTGATCGGCAGAGTATACCTCGGGGCATCAAGCCTGCCCTGAGGATAAAACCCGGTCATTTTGGGATCGGCTCCAACTGGAATGGTGTAGGCGTGTTCCGGGGCCATGATGGATGTCAGAATGCGGTCGGTGGTATGTCCTCCTCCATTATTTCGCACATCAATAATCAAACCATCTTTTCCTTCAGCTGCGGCATACAGATGGCCTTGAAATTCCTCCAGTGAAGTTTCGTTCATTGCCTGGATGTGAATGTAGCCAAGCCTTCCCTGGGACAGCTCGGAAACCTTGCGGCGGCTGATTTCACAGAAAACATTATAGCGCAGAACGGCAAGCTCGCTGTAGGATACCGGAATGAGCAGGGCCTGATAAAGTACGCGTTCCCTGCCTGCAGGTCTTTCAAAGCTGACAACGACTTCCTGATCATCTTTGCCTCTTAATTGCTTAAGCAGTGTTTCCCGGCCCTGAAAGCCGCGCAGATTGATTCCGGTAATAATATCCCCGGGCTTTAATCGAATCGGCCCTCTGTCTGCCGGACCTCCCGGAAGGACGCTCAAGACCTGGTAACCAATACGGCCATGGTCCAGTCTGACAGGCTGGTAATCGATTCCCAGACGGCCTGATGGCTGACGGAGCTCAGATCCTGGTCCAGGATTGGAGATCCCGGTGTGTGAAGCTGCAAGTTCACCCATCAGACGGTTGGTAATATCGCTGAATTCACTGGCTGTTCTGGCCTGCTTAACCAGCTTCCTGTATTCAGCCACCAGATTCTGCCAGTCCAGACCTCTCATGTCTGAATGATAAAAGCCTTCCTTGATCACCCGGGCCGCTTCATCGAATTTTTGAAGTGACTGTTCGCTCAGGTCGATGCGAATGCGATCGGAAATATCCGGACGGCGGTGCTTACCCCCGTTCAAAGAGACAACACCTGCCCTGCCGTTGGAGATATAAACCACATTATCTCCGGTGATATCAAGCTGCTGCACGTTTACCATGGAGCCGAGCCTCTTGCGGTTGGTGCCGTCCCAGTTTACCGCCACCAGTCCTTCGCTTCTGGAATTAAACACATAGCGATCTCCCCCGGGAGTCATCTCGTTTGCGCTTTTATTCTCAGGCGAATTAGTTACCCGCTCCACCCGTTTCCAGGCATTTTCCAGATCAAAATTTACAGTTGCTTGTGAGTTGGATGCGGATGAAGACCGGTCACTGGTCCTGACCGGCAATGGACGCAGTTTACCAGCTGCATTTTTTGTTGTGCGATAGTAACTGTCCAGTTCCCTTCTGGTCCAGCTTTCCATTTCCGGGTCAAGATACACCCGGTAGAGATCATAGCTGCCCCCGGAACGATTGGAAATAAAGCTCAGCTTTCTTCCGTCGGCGGACCACCTGGGATTTAGATCGTTGCGCGGATGACGGGTGATGTTAACCGGCTTATGTGAACCGTCTGCGGGAACGATAAAGATATTGGCACTGAAATTCAGGTCGTTCTGGGTGTAGGCCAGGTATCGTCCGTCCGGAGACCAGCGCCATTGCAGGCTGGTATCCCATCCTTCCACCAGGGTTCTTTTTTGTCCGGTTCTCAGGTCCATAACCATCAGGTCCCCCCTGTCCCGACGAAAAGAGATAAGCTTGCCGTCAGGTGATGGTTGGATGCCCCGGTCGTTGTGATTATCCACAACCACCGGGAGCACCCAGAATTGCACAGCATCATTCCAGCGGCCGGGATCCAGGCTCTGAGGAAGATCATTTCCTGGTTCCGGGAATTGATATTGCTCAGGCAGAGACGGCTGTGCATAGGGAGGGCAAGGAATTGGCTCCGGGTCAGCAGGATCATTGGGGTAAACAGGTTCCCTTGGAGCAAACGGGTCTTCGTGAACTTCCGCGATCAGATATGAAAAGTTATTTCCGGCTTTTTCTGTCCGGTATGGACAAGGCCTTGTTGCGGAAAATTCAATAAGTTCAAAAGATATGGGCGTAAATAAATAGCTGTTGGCCAACAGACGATTTTTTGTTTCCAGGGCGCGTTCTTCATATGCGCTGAGGATTTCTCTCCGGGTCTTGGCTGGCAGGGCCTTATAGATTGACAGAGTGCCGTCTGCGTCACTGGTAAAGTACAGCCACAAGCCGTCAGGAGACCAGACCAGGTCATGGTGGCGGGCATGAGTATTCGGGGTGACAGCTCTGGTCGGGCTGTGTTCATCCATATGCCGGACATAAACCCTTCCGTAGGCTATATAGGCCATCATCTCGCCGTCAGGGCTGAGCACTGCTTCGGTTATATCCCTGTCAATTCTGCGCAGGACATAATTATCACGTCCGTCATTACCGGCCCATAATCTAAGCTTTCTGGGTTTGGCGCCTGGATCCTGCAAATCCAGTGTATACAGGCTGTCCCAGACCTGAATCACTGCAGTTTTACCGTTGCGGGCCACATCAAAGAAGTTAACATCGGTTCCATTAAAATCAGTAAGCCGGTAAAAGCTTGGTTTTTCGGCGTGCAGATCAGCCCGGTAAAGATTTACAGTGCCTGATTCCCGGTCGGACATGAAGATCAGACTGTGATCACTGATCCATCTGGCCATTCCATCGTCTCCGTTCCGGTCTGTTACTGCTGTAAAACTGTCTTCCTCAGGCATGTAAATCCAGATGTTCATTGCGTCCGGTCCGCTGTAGTGTCTTCGATTCCAGTCGTGGTAATAACCGCCTCTGGTAAAGACTACCTGTCCGCCGCTGGGTGAGAGTCTTGGTTCGGACCCGAAGGCCTCATGAAGACGCTGATGCTGCCCTCCTTCCGGCAGGAGTTTGTAGGGCCGTTCACTGCGGTAAACATCTGCTTCAAGCATTCCGGAAAAAGTAATTACATCCTGGCCGTTCCGGTCTAATGCCCAGTCCGGATTGCGCATAAACCGGTCGCTGTAGGTGAGCTGAACGGTCCTGGTTCCGTCACGCTGGATGCGCCAGAGATTCATGTAGCCGTCGCGCATGGATGTAAAGACAATGGCATCTCCGTCAGGGCTCCAGCTGGAATGCAGATCGTCCAGGTGGTGCCTGGTCAGTCGCGTGGCAAGCCCTCCCTGTATGGAAGCCAGCCACAGATCGCCTCCTGAGCTGAAAACGATCTCTTCTCCATCAGGACTGATGGATGGAAATCGCGGCAAATCTACAGCTTCACACTTAATGGGTACGGCAAGTGTAACCCAGATTCCCAGGATCAGCACAATCGCTGCTGATTTGAACCTGCTTCTGAATATTTGGCTCATGAGCTTGAAATCCATGGGGATAGAATAAATACTTTTTTAAAGGCGTCGTTAGTTTGACAGTCAAGACTTTGACTGCAGCCTGACTTCTGGGGAAAAGACTGTATATCTGACAATATTTTGTATGTCAGATCATCGTTGACCCACAGCTAGCAAGTTGCATACCTGAGGCTTAACGAAAATCAGCTAATAGAGATGAGGCAGGAATACGAAACTCATGAGAGTGGCCACAATTCCGACCACCAGTCCATAAAGAAGAAAAGGCCAGAATGTTTTTCTTAGGATAAGCCCTTCCTTGCCGGATAGTCCTACTACAGCACATACAGCCACGATATTGTGAATGCAGACCATGTTTCCGAACCCACCGCCTACCGCCTGCGCGGCAATAATTATCTGATGCGGAAGCTCAAGCTGGGAGGCCATGCCCCACTGAAATTCGGCAAACAGCAGGTTGGAGACAGTATTGGAGCCGGTGATGAACCCGCCCAGACCACCGATAAATCCAGCGAACATAGGCCATGAATGCCCGGCGAAACCTGCTATGAATTCAGCCATGGCCAGGGACATGGAAGGATAATTGTTGGGATTCAGATCAAGGTCCTCAATTCCCGAACCCTGAAATATTGCTACCAGAGCCACTGCAAAAACCAGGGCTATAGCCGGATTTTTTGTCCGCTTCAAAGCGTCCACAAACGATGACCTGACCTGGTTCATATTCATCCGATGAATGAATATGGTCAAGAAAGCGATCAGCATGAAGGGGATCGTCCCCGGCAGATAGAGTATCCTGATTGATTCCTCAACTGCTTCATAACCGAGGATATTCTGAAAATCTATGGTCACTCCCTCCAGCAGCCCTTTAAGACCCAGTTCCTCGATGCGGGTGAGCACAAGGATCACTCCTATGAGCATATAGGGAAGCCAGGCTTTAAACTGGCTCATTCTGGCCTCGAACTTGCTTCCCTCAGGAACCCTGACCTCTCCGGTCCATTCTGGCTCCCACTTTTCCTGAGGTCCGAATGTAAATACTTCCCTGGGAACCGCGATTCCTTTTTTCGCCCCCAGGATGACCACGCCAAGACCGGTGAGTCCCCCAATGAGTGCGGGAAACTCCGGACCCACCAGCCAGGCAAATACCAGATAAGGTATGGAAAAGGCTACGGCCGCAAAAATACAGAATTTCCAGGCCCGGAAGCCTTCCAGCCATGAGCGGTTGGGACCGTAAAAACGGGTGATGAAGCCAAGCATGAAAACAGGCAGAATAAATATCATGGGCAGATTCATCAGCGTTGACCATTGACCGATGACCATGCCGAAGGATTCATAATCGGTGAAATTGACCTGATCCGGATATTCAGCCGCAGCCTCACTGATAAAATCCCTGAGATAGTCGAGTCCAAGGATAATCGGTGTTCCCACAGCACCAAATGTCACCGGAAAAGTATTGAAGGTGAGGCAGATGATGGCTGCTGCCATGGGAGGAAAGCCCAATGACAACAAAAGAGGTGCGGCCAGAGCTGCGGGAGTACCGAACCCTGCTGCGCCCTCGATAAAGGCGGTGAACATGTAGCCGATTATAATTGCCTGAACACGCATATCCCTGGATACGCCCTGCATTCCGCTTTGTATGGTCTCCATGCCTCCGGAATAGCGAAGGGTCATCAGAATAAGAATAGCTCCGAAGACAATGATCAATATTTCTGTGGCGGTGACAATCCCTTCAAGTGAAAGAGCTGCGACATATCCCGGGGGCAGCTGCCACAAAATCAGCCCAACCAGAGCGGTTGCCAGCCAGGCCACCGGCATGGACCTGGTTGCAGGCCACCTTAAGCCGGCCATGAGGATCAGGGCGATAACAATGGGCACTGAAGCGGCCAGGGCCAAGAAACCAGCAGACATCCGTCTTCCCCACACTCTTGATTAAAGCATTTTTAATAAAAATAATGAGACTTTCTGCGTTTACAACTTTTTCGTTTCTTTTTCTCTTTATTTAATCACTTATTTCTGGAAGTCTTTTCTCTTTATTCTGCCAGTCTGTATCAAAAAGAAGACTTTTTATAACTGAAATCCCAACTTAAGTGCAGGGAGAAAGTGCAGGGAGAAATTGTATAGTCATGATCAGGAAGAATGAAGTACAGTGAATGGACAGATACCTGAAAACATCTGAACGTACACGGTCATTATTAACGTACCTGCCATATTCAGATTTTCCGTAAGAGCGAAGCGTACAGGAACTTGAAAGGAAGGATGGTCAAGAAGAACCCAGGGCTGATTATCTGGGCTGAAAAAAGGAATCTCTGTGTACCGGAATGAATCCTGCGGCCAGGATATGATGTTTGAGGCTGTCGATGTCAAGACCTTTGGGAGTGTCAGCGCCAGCCGCGTGGCCGACCTTTTCCTCGACAATGGTTCCGTCAAAATCGTCTGCCCCGCACCAGAGTCCCACCTGGGCGGCCTTGATCCCGGCAAAGACCCAGTAGGCCTTTATATGCGGAATGTTGTCCAGAAATATTCTGGACAGAGCCCACATCCTGGTCATGTCCAGCCCGTCTGGTCCACCGGCTTTAAGATCATTGCTTCCCGGCTGGTAGGGAAGAGGAATAAAGCACAAAAAACCATTGGTTCTATCCTGAAGATCGCGCAGGGCATTTAAATGTTCCAGACGGTCCTCCCAAGCCTCAATATGCCCGAAAAGCAGAGTGCAGTTGGTTGGAATGTTCAGGCTGTGAGCCAGTTCATGGATCTTAAGCCATTCTTCGCCTGAAAGTTTCTCCGGACAAAGCCGCCTGCGGAGCCTGGGGGCAAAAACCTCGGCCCCGCCTCCCGGAAGCGCGTCCAGCCCGGCCTGGACAAAGTCAAGAAGAATTCTCTTCCGGGTAAGGCCGTATTTTGCGGATAAAAAAGCTATCTCCACCGCGGTGAAAGCCTTGATGCGCACTTTGGGTCTTAGTTCCTTTACCGCCGACAACATGTCCAGATAGTATGCGTAAGGAATATCGGGATTCAGACCTCCTACAATATGAATCTCGTCAATAGGTTCATGAATTCTGTCCAGTACGGCTTTTCTGATCTGGTCCACGCTCATCGTATAGGCGCCCTCTTCGCCTTCTTGCCTGCTGTAGGCGCAGAATATGCAGGCATTGCTGCAGATATTGGTATAGTTGAGGTGCTGATTGTAGATGAAAAAAGCCTTGTCCTTATACATTCTGCTGCGTACGGAAAAAGCGGTCCGCCCCAGCTCATGGATTTGAGCCTTACGGGCAAGAAGCAGGGCTTCTTCAGGGCTTATGCGCACGCCGTGCCGGACTTTATTTAGAAGATAGGACACTTTATTCATAGGTAAAAATCCATTTAGGCCCGTAGAGCTTATCCCCCAGAGAAAATTCGCTTAAAATCCAGCGAAGCAGGGAGACTCTCTCTTCAGGACCTTCAACAATCCTGAACTTCTTATCCACTTCAGCCAGCTCCTGCAGGATCTGCATGGCCTCGCGCATTCCTCCGAGCTCGTCCACCAGCCCGGCCTCAAGGGCCTGCCTTCCGGTCATGGCCCGGCCATCGGCCAGAGCGCGCACCCGGTCCTCGTCCATGTCCCGGCCCCGGGCTACGTCTTCGACAAACTGATCATGCATATCGTCGACCAGACTCTGAAAATACGCTCTTTCCTCCTCGGTCATCGGCCGGGCCATACTGCCTGCGTCCTTGTATTCTCCGCTGTAGATGGCCTGGGTTTCAATGCCCAGCTTGCGCATGAGTTCCTCGACATTGGTCAGGGTGGCTTTGACTCCGATGCTCGCGGTCAAAGTTCCCGGATTTGACACAATCCGGTGGGAAGGACTGGCGGCATAATAGCCGCCTGATGCAGCCACCGCTCCCAAGGAGGCGACTACACTCTTTTGCTGGGCCAGAGCATGGACAGCCTGGTAAACTTCCTGGGAAGGGGCGACCATCCCGCCCGGAGAGTTGATGCGCAAAAGCACTCCCCGGACTGCATCGTCTTCTTCCAGCCTGTGGATCCATTGCACGATTTCTCTGGAATCAGTAATGAGTCCCTGAATATTGACCACACCGATCTTGGGCTGGGGCCTTAGTCTTGGGCCATCAAAGAAGAGATAATTAAAAACGGCCATGGCCAGCATAAAAGTGACCACGGCCGCAAATATGAGCAAAAATCCGAAGATCAGCGGATGTCTTTGGCTGAACTTAGCTCTGCTTTTCTCCATCTCCTTCTTCCAGCTTCTGCCTGATTAAATCCCCAAGATTGCTTCCTGGAGAGGGCGTGCCGTTTTTAGACCGCTGTTCCGCGCCGGAGCGCCTTTTCTCCTCTTCTTCCAGGTGCTGTTTGATGGACAGCCCGAGCCTGCGCTCATCAGCACTGACATGAATGACCTTGGCTTGAATCTCCTGTCCTTCGGTAAAGGACTCTTTGGGATTTTTGATTTTCTTGCGGCTCATTTCCGAAACATGTACCAGTCCTTCAATCCCTTCCTCCACTTCCACAAAAAGACCAAAATCAGTAATATTGGTAATTTTACCGGAAACAGTAGTGCCCACCGGATAGTGATTGGGCACTTCAGCCCAGGG
This sequence comes from Desulfonatronospira sp., assembly GCA_007125075.1. Classification (GTDB taxonomy): domain Bacteria; phylum Desulfobacterota; class Desulfovibrionia; order Desulfovibrionales; family Desulfonatronovibrionaceae; genus Desulfonatronospira. The sequence goes on along the minus strand of SLDX01000138.1, from coordinate 3,177 downwards.
ATCCTCGGTGAGCTGCTTGACGCCCAGGGTGAATTTCTCGTTTTCCTTGTCCACTGTGAGCACCTTGGCCCGAACCATGTCTCCGGCTTTAAAAAGCTCTGAAGGATGGCGGACCTTTTTGGTCCAGGACATGTCCGATACATGGATCAGTCCGTCTATGCCGTCTTCTATGCCGATAAACAGCCCGAATTCGGTAATGTTTTTGACCGGAGCTTCCAGGATAGTGCCTTCAGGATACTTCTCAGAGACAACATCCCAAGGATTGGGGTTGACCTGCTTCATGCCCAGAGAGATACGCTTGCGCTCTGAATCTATGCCCAGCACCACGACTTCCACTTCATCACCGGATTTGACCAGTTGGGAAGGGTGTCTCAATTTTCTGGTCCAGGACATCTCTGAGATATGCACAAGACCTTCCACACCGTCTCCCAGCTCCACGAAAGCTCCATAGTCAGCCAGATTGGTCACTTTACCGGTCATTCTGGTTCCTTCAGGATACTTGTCCTCAATGCTTTCCCACGGATCTGGAACCAGCTGTTTAAGTCCCAGTGATACCTTCTTTTCTGCGGGATCAAATCCAAGGACCTTGAGTTCAAGGTCGTCTCCCAGCTGAACCATTTCCTTGGGGTGACGGATCCTTTTCCAGGACATATCGGTTATGTGCAGCAGACCGTCCAGCCCGCCCAGATCTATGAATACACCGTATTCAGTAACATTCTTGACCTTGCCCTGGACCACCTGACCTTCTTCAATAGTATCCAGGAGCTCCTGGCGCATACTGTCTCTTTCTTCTTCCAGGAGAACGCGGCGGGAAATGATTACATTGCTCCTGCGACGATTGATCTTCAGGATGCGAAAAGCCATTTCCTGTCCCACCAGAGCGTCCATATCCGGCACAGGCCTGAGATCTACATGCGAACCCGGCAGAAAAGCCTCCAATCCTTCAAGGTCTACGTTGTATCCTCCTTTGATCCGCTTTAAAATTCTGCCCTTTATGGTCGATTGATTATCCAGAATCTCCTGAAGATCATCCAGCAGCTTTACGCGTCTGGCCTTTTCCCTGGACAGGGAAATCGCTCCTTCATTTTCGTTCTTCTGGGTAACAAAGACGTCAACCTTATCCCCCTCGCTGACAGTCAGATTTCCTTCACTGTCAAGAAATTCAGAGATGGGAATCTGACCTTCAGACTTGAAGTTGACATCCACAAGGACATAGTCCTTTTCCACTTTGACCACTTCTCCATGCACAATGCTTCCTTCCTGTACTTCGCCGAAATCCGCGTTCAGATAGTCTTCCAGCGCGGTCTCGAAATTTACTTCGGCTTCCAGGTTTTCCTGAGAATCAGTGGTTTCGTTTGTGTTTTGCATAAAAAATCCCCCTAACACACTTGATAAATTTGCAGCTAATTAGCAGATAGCTGAGGCATTGACAATAAAAATAATGCCTTTTTATAAATTTTACCCTTTTCACGGGCCATGATATTTATTCTGTCCCGCTCAAACCAGGGCCTGCAGATCATAATCGAGACTGTTCCGGATTCGGGCCGTGACCATTTGCCCGGATTTCATGTCCGGTCCGCTTATATAAGTAATTCCATCCACTTGCGGCGCCTGAAACCATGTCCTGCCGGTGAAAAGACCAGGCCATTCCGGGTGGGGCTCTTCCACCAGAACTTCAAGATCCTGATCCACAAAACCCTTGAGATATTCTCGGCTGATCTTTTTTTGTTCCTGCATAATCAGCCTGCGCCGCCTATTTTTGACTTCAGCCGGCAGTTGACCGGAAAAACCTGCCGCCCTGGTCCCTTCTTCGGGGTAGTAAGGAAACACTCCCAGGTGCTGCAGGCGGGCCTGGCGGACAAAATTTAGCTGCGTACGGAAGTGTTTTTCCTCTTCACCGGGATATCCGGTGATCAGCGTGGTCCTTATGGCTGCATCAGAAAAAAACTTCCTTATACGCTCTATCACCTGCATGGGGTCTTGCTTGAAAGCTCTTCCCATCAGCCTTAAAATATCCGGATGAGCATGCTGCAGAGGAACGTCGAAATAAGGCACAAAAGGAGGACCCAGATCCGCAAGAGATTCGAGCAACTTCGTGTCCAGACCGGCGGGGTAAAGATACATGATCCGCAGCCAGTTAAGACCCTGCAAACGAGCCAGTCTTGCCGCAAGCTTGCCAAGTCCGCGCCTGTACCCCAGATCCAGGCCGTAAGCCGTACTGTTCTGAGATACCAGAACAATCTCGCTTACCCCCCCATCCACAAGACAAGCTGCTTCATCCAGCAATTCCTGCACAGGCCTGGACCTCAGCCTGCCGCGAATGGAGGGGATTGTGCAGAATGCACAACGGTTATTGCAGCCTTCACTGATCTTGAGATATGCATGCGGTCGAGCAGAAGCGTTCAGCGCCCGCGGGAAATCCGGAAGTTTTTCCTGCGGCAGGCCGAAGTGGTCGAGAATTTTACGGGGCAGATCTTTTTGTTCCCGCAGGGAAACCAGCATATCCGCCTCACGGATTTCCCGGCCAAGGCCCGGTCCGTATCTGGACACCAGGCATCCGGTGACCACCAGTAAAGGCCTGGGACTTGAATTTTGAATATCCTGGGCGATATCGAAAATGGTATCCAGAGATTCTTCCACTGCAGGACGAATGAACGCGCAGGTATTGATCAAGACAAGACTTGCTTTTTGCAGGTTCTGAGCAGGCGTCCAGCAGTTGCCCAGTGCACCGAGTATATTTTCGGTATCCACCAGGTTCTTGGGACAACCCAGACTTTGAGCATAGACTTTAATTTCAAACATCAATGATTCATAACTATAAATATTATATTATAAAAGTAAAGATCAAAACCAAAATATTTCAGCCGGTTGTTCTCGGCAATTAATTCTTTGCCTCACTGAAGAACATTTGATCCACCGGGATAGCTTCTTGCACAATCAATACAAATTGTCTAGAATACTTCCGGCCTGTTAAGCAGTTTCCATCCGGAAATTCTTTATTTCCGGATGCTGAAACTGATGGTTTTCTTTCAGGAAACGAGGATTTTTTTCTTTTGTCAAGGAAATCAAGCAATTATGAGGAGGCGTATCTTAATACGTTGACGAATAATTGTGCAGATTGACGCAGCCAAAGGGAAAAAGAACCGTTTCCGGATGAAAACTAAGCAGTCAAGCCCG